>NZ_JACAPX010000011.1:0-109786 GCF_013385435.1 Pseudomonas sp. F9001 | reverse complement strand
GCCCGCTCCCACATTTTGATTGTGCTATTTTCAGGTTTTTGGCTGCAACAACAGCGCCACCAACGCACTCCACCCTGTCTGATGCGAAGCCCCCAACCCCCGCCCGGTCTCGCCATGAAAATACTCATGGAACAACACCAGGTCGCGGCTCGCCGGGTCCGCCTCCAACTGTGCATACCCCACCATCGACGGCCTCGAACCGTTCTCATCCCTCAGAAACAAACGCGTCAACCGCTGACTGAGCCCATCGGCAACCTCCTCCAACGACGCCAGATACCCACTCCCCGCCGGATACTCCACCGAGAAATTATCCGCGTAGTACCGATGAAACTCCCGCAGCGACTCAATCAGCATGTAGTTGACCGGCATCCACAACGGCCCGCGCCAGTTGGAGTTACCGCCGTACAGCCGCGAATCAGACTCCGCCGGTTCATAGCGGGCACACAGGGTATTGCCATTCATCTTCAGCGCCAGCGGTTCCTCGGCGAACGCTTTCGACAGCGACCGCACCCCAAAGGTGGAGAGAAACTCCGACTCATCCAGCATCCGCCGCAGCAAGTCCTTGGTCCGCTCCCCCCGCAACAGCGCCAGCAGCAGGCGATTACCCTGCCCCGGCTCGTTCCAGCGCGACACCAGCTTGGCCAGGTCCGGCCGGTGTTTCATAAAACCCAGCAATCGCTCGCGCAACCCCTCCAGCCCTTCATGCTCGCGCTGCTCCAGCACCAGCACCGCAAACAGCGGCATCAGGCCGACTATGGAGCGCAGGCGCACCGGTTCGCTTTCACCGCCAGGCCGATGCAGCACGTCATAGAAAAACTGGTCCTGCTCATCCCACAAGCCTTCATCGCCATTGTCGACGCGGTTGATCGCCCCGGCGATATACAGGAAGTGCTCAAAGAACTTCACCGCGATATCCACATACACCACGTTGCGTTTGGCCAATTCCAGGCCGATACGCATCAGGTCCAGCGCGTACGCCGCAACCCACGCTGTGCCGTCCGCCTGGTCCAACTGATAACCCGGCGGCAAATCAGCCGAGCGATCAAACAGCGCAATGTTGTCCAGCCCAAGAAACCCACCCTGGAACAGGTTGCGGCCCTCGGCGTCCTTGCGGTTGACCCACCAGGAAAAATTCAGCAGCAGCTTGTGGAAGATCCGCTCCAGGAAATCCATGTCGCCCACGCCATTCAGCGCCTTGTCCTGCTGATACACCCGCCAACTGGCCCAGGCATGCACCGGCGGGTTGGCGTCGTCGAAACGCCACTCGTAGGCCGGCAACTGACCGTTGGGGTGCATGAAGCGGTCTTTCACCAACAGCAACAGTTGCTGCTTGGCATAACCGGGGTCGATCAGGGCAACGGCCACCGCCTGGAACCCCTGGTCCCAGGAGGCATACCACGGATATTCCCAAGTGTCGGGCATCGAGAGAATGTCGAAATTCGACAAGTGCCGCCAATGGGTATTGCGGATATGCAAACGCTCGGGCGGCGGCGCGGGCTGGGCCGGGTCGCCGTCGAGCCATTGATTCACGTCGAAGTAGTACAGCTGCTTGGACCACAGCAACCCGGCCAGGGCCTGGCGCTGCACATTGCGTGCGTCTTCATCGGCGATGCCCTGTTGCAGCGCCGCGTAAAAGTCATCGGTCTCCTGGCGGCGCTCTTCAAATAGCTTGCGCGCATTGATCCACGGCGCCTCCACCGGGGCGAAGCGCAGGTACAGGGTTTTGCTTTCCTGGCCCGCCAGTTCGAGGATGAAACGCGCGGCCACTTTCGTGCCCGAATCCCGGCGAATCGCCGATTCCAGGCCCGTGGTCACATAGTCGTTGATCCCGTCCTTGAACGGCCCCGGCGCCGGTTGCCCGTCCAGCCTGGGGTAGTTGGTTTCGTTCTCGCAGAACAGCCATTCCACCCCGTCCTGGCCCCAAGCACTGAGGTGGCGATCGAACAGCTCATGGTGCCGCGCCACCACCTGTTCGCCCTCCAGGCGCAACTCGGGCCTGGGCGCATCGTGGGTCCAACTCCAGTCGTTGCGCGCCCACAGGTGCGGCAACACCTGCAGGCGTGTGGGTTGGTCTGAACGGTTGTGCACGGTAATGCGCATGAACACATCATCGGGCTGGTGCTTGGCGTATTCGACGGTGACATCGCAATAGCGGTTGTCTTCGAAAACCCCGGTATCGAGGATCTCGTATTCGGCATCTCCAAGGCCACGGCGGGCGTTCTCGGTGATCAGGTCATCGTAGGGAAAGGCCGCGTGAGGGTATTTGTAGAGCATGCGCATGTAGGCATGGCTCGGCACGCCATCGACGAAAAAGTACAGTTCCTTGACGTCTTCGCCGTGGTTGCCCTCGGCGTTGTTCAGGCCGAACAGACGCTCCTTGATGATCGCGTCGTGCTCGTTCCACAGCGCCAGGCCCAGGCACCAGCGCTGGGCCTTGTCGCTGAAGCCCGCCAGGCCATCCTCGCCCCAGCGGTAGGCGCGGCTGCGGGCATGTTCGTGGGGGAAGTAGCGCCAGGCATCGCCGTCGGCGCTGTAGTCTTCGCGCACCGTGCCCCATTGCCGCTCGCTCAGGTAGGGGCCCCAGTCACGCCAGCGCTCGCCGTCAGGCTTGGCCAGGCGCTGGCCTTCAATCGTTTCCAGAATGTTCGTCGCAGGCTGTGCCGTCATCGAGTCTTCCGTCGCGTTCAGAGGTGACGGCCAGTGTAGAGCCCTTCGACGGTGAGATGCACGTGAAGCTGACGTCATCCAGCTCATTCATTTGCAGAATGAAGTCCAGAGGAATCTTCGTTTGCAAGGCGTCGGCAGGCCCAACAAAATCAGGCAACCGTGCCTTTCCTCTCTATAGCCGCCAGGAATTTTTCTATGCCCGCCGCCCGCCCAGTCAGCCCTGACGAGATTCGCAAAGGCTTCTCCAAGGCCATGTCCGACATGTACCGCGATGAAGTGCCGCTGTATGGCGCACTGATGGAACTGGTGGCCGAGACCAATGCCCGGGTGCTGGAAACCGACACCGCGCTGGCGCACCAACTGAAGCGCACCGGGGAAATCCAGCGCCTGGACAGGGAGCGCCACGGCGCCATCCGACTGGGCACCGCTGAAGAACTGGCCACCATCAGCCGCCTGTTTGCGGTGATGGGCATGCAGCCGGTGGGCTATTACGACCTCACGCCCGCAGGCGTTCCCGTACACTCCACAGCCTTTCGCGCCGTGCATGAAAGCGCCCTGCAAACCAGCCCCTTCCGGGTGTTCACTTCGCTGCTGCGCCTGGAACTGATCGAAAACCCGGAACTGCGAGCCTTCGCCCAGTCAGCCCTGGCCAAGCGTTCGATCTTCACCCCACGCGCCCTTGAGCTGATCCAACAAGCCGAAGCCGACGGCGGCCTCGATGCCGCCCATGCCGAAGAGTTTATCCAGCAAGCCCTGGAAACCTTCCGCTGGCACCACACCGCCACCGTCACTGCCGCGCAATACCAGCAACTGAGCGACCAGCACCGGCTGATCGCCGACGTGGTCGCCTTCAAGGGCCCGCACATCAACCACCTGACACCGCGCACCCTGGACATTGACCAGGTGCAGGCCGCAATGCCCGGCAAAGGCATCACCCCCAAGGCGGTGATCGAAGGCCCGCCCCGCCGCCAGTGCCCGATACTGCTGCGCCAGACCAGCTTCAAGGCCCTCGACGAGGCAATCGCCTTTACCGATGCCAAGGGCAGCCACAGCGCGCGCTTCGGCGAAATCGAACAACGTGGCGTGGCGCTGACGCCCAAGGGTCGCGCGCTGTACGACCAACTGCTGAATGCTGCACGGGATGAATTGGGCGCGTTTCCGAATGAGGCCAATGCCGGGCGCTACACCGAATTGATGGAGCAACACTTCCAGGCGTTCCCCGACAATCACCGCGAGATGCGCGAACAGGAGCTGGCGTACTTCCGCTATTTCGTAACCGAGAAAGGCTTGGCCGCCCAGGACAAGTTTAAAACCCTGGACGAACTGATCGCCGCCGGCCACGTGGACGTGGAGCCGTTGGTGTACGAAGATTTTCTGCCGGTGAGTGCGGCGGGGATTTTCCAGTCGAACCTGGGGGATGCGGCGCAGAGTCACTACGCGGCCAACTCCAACCAGGCCGAGTTTGAAAAGGCCTTGGGTCGCCAGACTATCGACGAGTTGAAGTTGTACGGTGAAACCCAGCAGCGCTCGATTGACGAATGCAAGCGCGCGCTGCTGGCTTGAAAGAGAGAGTTCGCCCGGCCACAGCGCATTCCATGCGCCGTCTAAGAGCCCCAGTGCCGGGCGAACGGTTGGCATGATAGGCAGCGGCGGTGCTGCTGTCTTTCGGGCAATTCTGAACAAATCTTCTACTTGGCCGTCGCTTTCTCCAGTTGCTCGACGATCTTGTCTTTGATCAACAGGCGTTTCTTCTTCAGCTTCTCCAGCTCCTCGTCACCGCCGCTTGAGGACTCAAGCTCCAGCACCTCCTTGTCGGCGCTGTCGTATTGGTGGAGCAGCGAATCCAATCGGTTATCGCTCGCCCTGCGTTCATGAATAGCTTCCTTGCTCAAACCCAGGTCCTGATACAGGTCGTGTTTCACTGGCATGGAGTACCTCCGCAAGTTGATCATTGACTGAATGCCCCTTGAAGCTAGCCCATCCGGCGGGCTCTTGTCATGTTTGAGATCAACCTGTCGCGTTTGCGTCCCCGTTCGTCGCGGGGCAGACGATTTCATAAAACCTTTGGCGCACGCTGCCCTCCACTGTAGATCGTCACCCGATGGAGAACAGGTTCCATGAATCACGCTGCCAACGCTGTCGACACCCAGTGCATCGACACCATTCGTACCCTCGCCATGGACGCTGTGCAGAAGGCCAACTCCGGCCACCCCGGCACGCCCATGGGCCTGGCGCCCGTCGGTTACACCTTGTGGAGCCGCTTCCTGCGCTATCACCCCGAGCACCCCGACTGGCCCAACCGTGACCGTTTCGTATTGTCGGTGGGCCATGCCTCGATGCTGTTGTATTCGCTGCTGCACCTGGCCGGTGTGGTGGAGATTGATGCCCACGGCAAGCGCTCCGGCCAACCGGCCATCAGCCTGGACGACATCAAGCAGTTCCGGCAGATGAGCTCCAAAACCCCCGGCCACCCCGAATACCGCATGACCACCGGTGTGGAAACCACCACCGGCCCCCTCGGCCAGGGGTGCGCCAACAGCGTCGGCATGGCCATGGCCGAGCGTTGGCTGGCCAAGCGTTTCAACCGTGACGACCAGGTGCTGTTCGACTACAACGTCTACACCCTGTGCGGCGACGGCGACATGATGGAAGGCATCAGCAGCGAAGCCGCGTCCATCGCCGGCCACTTGAAGCTGGAGAACCTGTGCTGGATCTACGACAACAACACCATCAGCATCGAAGGCCACACTGAACTGGCCTTCAGCGAAGACGTGATCAAGCGTTTCCAGGCTTATGGCTGGCACACCTTGCACGTCACCGATGCGAACAACCTGCTGGCCCTGAGCGACGCGCTGAGCACGTTCCAGAAAAACACCGGGGCACCGACGCTGATCGTGGTCGACAGCGTGATTGGCTATGGCTCGCCCCACAAGCACAACACCGCGTCGGCCCATGGCGAGCCTTTGGGCGAAGAAGAAATCCGCCTGACCAAAGCCGCGTACGGCTGGCCCGAAGACTCAAGCTTCCTGGTGCCGGATGAAGCGCGCACGGTGCTGCGGGATGCACTGCTCAAGCGCAGCAAGCCGCTGTATGAGCAATGGACTGAGACCCTGTCCCACCTCGAACAGTACGAACCGGAACTGGCCGATGAACTGCGCCGCATGCGTGCCGGCGAGATGCCCGAGCATTGGCAGGAGCAACTGCCGAGCTTTGCCACTGATGCCAAAGGCGTCGCCAGCCGTGCCGCCGGTGGCGAGGTGTTGAATGCGTTTGCCAAGCAGATCCCGTGGCTGCTGGGGGGCTCGGCCGACTTGTCGCCGTCCACCAAGACCAACCTGACGTTCGACGACGCCGGGCGCTTCAGCGCCGAGAACTACGGCGGGCGCAACCTGCACTTCGGCATTCGTGAACATGCCATGGGCGCGATTGCCAACGGCATGGCGCTGTCGTACCTGCGGCCGTATACCTCGACCTTCCTGGTGTTCAGCGACTACATGAAGCCGCCGATTCGCCTCGCGGCGATCATGGAACTGCCGGTGGTGTTCGTGTTTACCCATGACTCGATTGGTGTCGGCGAAGACGGCCCCACTCACCAGCCCATCGAACACCTGACCCAGTTGCGGGCGACGCCGGGATTGCTGACCCTGCGCCCGGGCGACGCGAATGAAACCCTGGAAGCCTGGAAGATCGCCCTGGCCCAGACCCATCGGCCAACCTGCGTGGTGCTGTCGCGGCAGAACCTGCCGACCCTGGACCGCACGAAATACGCAGCGGCGTCGGGCACTTCCCGTGGCGCGTATGTGCTGGCCGGCGCCGAGAAGCCTCAGGTGATCCTGATGGCCACCGGCAGTGAAGTCAGCCTGGCGGTAGACGCCTATGAGCAACTGAAGGCCGAGGGCGTGGCGGCGCAAGTGGTGTCGATGCCGAGCTGGGAACTGTTCGAAGAACAGGACCAGGCCTACCGCGACAGCGTGCTGCCACCCGCAGTGAAGGCACGACTGGTGGTGGAACAGGCCGGCCCGTTGGGTTGGGACCGCTACGTGGGGCAAACCGGGGCCAAGGTGGTGATGAACAGCTTTGGCGCCTCGGCACCCTTGGCCAAGTTGCAGGCCAAGTTCGGCTTTACCCTGGACAATGTGGTGAAGCTGGCGAAGGAGCAAGTCAGGCTCAACAGCTGACCCAGTGCATGCATGCCGGGCGTGGCCTACCGAGGGAAACCTCGGTGCCATGCCCTGCTGCTCATTTCCCGCCGGTGACATCCAGGAACGTACCGGTGATGAAGGACGCCTCGGCGCCTGCCAGCCACAGGATCGCCCGAGCCACTTCTTCAGGCTGACCGCCGCGGCCCATGGGGATCGAATCCTTCACGCGATCAACCCGCCCTGGCTCCCCGCCACTGGCGTGAATGTCGGTGTAGATATGCCCCGGGCGGATGCAGTTGACGCGTATTCCCTCCCTGGCCACTTCCTTGGCAAACCCGATGGTGAAGGTCTCGAGAGCCCCCTTTGATGCGGCGTAGTCGACATATTCGTTGGGGCTGCCCAGCCGGGCGGATGCCGACGAGATATTGATCACGGCACCACCCCGCCCCTGGTTACGAAACGACATGCGCTTCACCGCTTGCTGGGCACACAGCATCGGCCCGATCGCGTTGACCGCGAAAATCCGCTGCATCCGCTCGAACGGCAAGTCTTCGACCCGGGACTGCAACGCGTTGATCCCGGCGTTGTTAACCAGCACATCGATGCGCCCGAACGTCCGATCTATCGCCGCAAATAACTGGACGACCTGCTCCGGGTCTGCGCTGTCCGCGCGTACGGCCAACGCCCGGCGCCCTGCCGCTTCTACATCCGCCACCACCGCGAGGGCGGCAGACTCATCGGAAACGAAGCTGATCGCCACGTCATAACCTTGTGCGGCGGCCAGCCGCGCGGTGGCGGCGCCAACGCCACGACTTCCACCTGTTATCAGAATCAGCGGTGCCTGCGGGACGGTATCCATTGCGCGAACCTTCATGTGGTGGTGGAAAATGCTTTGCCTGCTGTCAGCCGATCAGGATGGTGCCCGTGGCAATCACCACGCACGCCAGCACCTTGCGGACCGTCAGTGTCTCGCCCAGGAAGAAATAGCCGATCAGTGCCGCAAACAGCACGCTGGTCTCGCGCAAGGCCGAGACCGCGCCCATGGGCGCACCGGCCATGGCATAGATAATGATTCCGTAGGCCAGGAGCGACACCAGCCCACCGGCGAAGGCCGTGAAAAACCCGGGCCGCAGGCTGAACAGACTTTTCGGGCCCCGCAGGCCGATATACACCGCCGGCATCAACACGCCCCACAAGGCGCACATCCACACCGTGTAGGCCATCGGCGCACCCGACAGGCGCGCGCCGATGCCGTCTGTCACGCTGTAGGCGGCAATGAAACAGCCGGTGCCCAGGGCGTATGGCAGGCTGGGAACGGCGAGCCGGCGCCCCCTGAACGCCAGGGAAATGATGCCGCCCGACACCAGGGCAATGCCCAGAAGCGAGCTGGCCGAGACACTCTCCCCGGCAAACACGGCGGCACCCAGGGTGATCAGCACCGGCGAGGAGCCCCGTGAAATCGGATAGGTCTGCCCCAGGTCTCCGACTTTGTAGCTACGCACCAGGAACAGGTTGTAGCCCACGTGCAGCACCGCTGACAGCACCACATAAAACCAGCTGGCTGGCGCCGGAGGGTCCAGGAACACCGCAACGCCGCCACTGGCGATAGCGACCGCCAGGCACATCACCGTCATCGACCAGAGCCGGTCGGCGCCGCCACGCAGCAGCGCATTCCAACTGGCGTGCAGTAAGGCAGCGAAGAGGACCAGGAGAATAATGGGATAAGGCATGCGCCCATCCTAAGCAAACCGGCGCCTTAACTGAAGCGAAGTCTGCTCATTGAAGAATGAGCAAATCCTCATGCTTTATTCGTAAGCCAGTCCGGCGTTTACGGCTTCCTGCATCAGCCAATCACGAAAGCTGACGATATGCGGCTGGGACTCGATGCCTTTGGGGCAGACAAAGTAATAAGCGACCGGTGACGGGAACGGCACATCGAACAGCCTCACCAGGCTGCCATCGCTCAGCTCTGACTCCACATGCCCACTGCGCGCCAATGCAATGCCCTGGCCGAGCAAGGCCGCCTCTATCGTCATGTTGGTATCCGCAAACCTGACACTTTCCTTGAGCGGCGCAATCGCCAGCCCGACGTGCTGGAACCAGACTTCCCACTTCGGCACCAGGTCGGCGCCGTCGCGCATCAGCAAGGGATAGCGCAGCAGTTCGGCGGGTGTGTGTGGCCGGCCAAAGCGTTTCAACAGATCGGGACTGGCCACCGGAAAAATCTGCTCGCGGAACAGGAACTCCGAATACAGCGCCGGGTAATTCCCGTTGCCCAGGCGGATCGCAACATCAGCCTCCGCGCTTGAAAAGTTGATGATCTTGTCGCTGGAGTCCAGGGTGACCAATATTTCAGGGTGCCGTTGGGCCAGGCTCGGCAATCGGGGCAGCAGCCATTTCAGCGCGAAGGAATAGGTGGTACTGACCTTGAGCCGGACCCTGCCCTTTTGCTCGCGCAGGTCCGCGAGTGTCGCCTCAAGGTTCATGAAAAACTCGCGCACGATCGGCGCAAGGGCTGCTCCGGCAGGCGTCAGGCTGAGTGACTTGCCCCGCTGGAACAACTGCAATCCCCAGAGTTCTTCAAGGTGCTTGAGCTGATGGCTGACGGCACTCTGGGTGACATGCAACTCTTCTGAAGCCGAGGTGAAGGTTGCGTGGCGTGTGGCAACCTCAAAGGCGCGCAATGTCGAGGTGGGTGGCAGGTCTCTCATGGCATTGCTTCACCGTTTATGAATAGATGCTCATGATAGAACATCTATCCATTGCGCTGTAGGCCGCCCCTCAACCCAGCTGGAACCGCGCCGTGTTGTCGCTCAACGCCCGGCTGCCCTTGCTCAACATATCCGCCGCCTGGTTCACCGCCCGCGCGCCGTCGAGCAAGCGCCCGGCGGCCTGGTCAACCTGCTGGATATTGCCGCTCACTTCATCCGCCGTCGCTGCCTGCTCCTCAACCGCCGTGGCGATCTGCGCCAGGGTGTCAGTGACGCTCTGCACCGCGCTGGCGATCTCCCCCAGGCGATGGCCCAGGCCCGTGACGGACTCGGCATCGGTCACCGCCTGCTCACAGGCCACGCCCATCAGGGTGACCGCCTGGCTCACCGTCGCGCGCAAACTGTCCACCGTGCCGGCGATCTGCGCCGTGGAAGCCTGGGTCCGTTGCGAGAGGCTGCGCACCTCATCGGCCACCACCGCAAAACCCCGCCCCTGTTCACCAGCCCGCGCAGCCTCGATGGCAGCGTTCAGCGCCAGCAGGTTGGTCTGCTCGGCGATACCCCGAATGGTGTCAACCACCGACTGGATCTGCTGGCCCTGCTGGCTGACGCGCTCCAATGCATCGGAGGTGTCGGTCAAGCGCTGGTTGAGTTGCTGGATACTCGCGGTGGTGCGCTGGCTGTCGCGGCTGCTGTCTTCGGCAATCTGCCGGGTTTTCTGCGCGCTGCCGGAGGCCTGCTCGCAGCTCTTGGCGACGCCCATGGAGGTCGCGGCCAACTGTGTGGCGGCCGCTGCAATCTGGCTGATCTGCTGTTGCTGGTCTTCCACTTCGGTCAGCGTGCTGCCCGATTGCAAATTGAGTGTCAGCACCGCAGAGCCCAACTGCTGCGTCTCGTGATTGACCCCCAGCAGGCTGGTGCGCAACTGCACCACCGCCACGTTGAGCGCCGTGCTGATGGCCGCCAGTTCATCGCGCCCTTCCACCGCCACTTCAACGCACAGATTACCGTCACGCAGGGATTCGGCCAGGGTGGTGATGCCGCTGGCACTGCGGCGAATCGATGCCTGCAAGCACACGAACAGGTACAGGGCTGCCAGCGCCAGCACGCTGAACGTCACCGCCACCGGGATGAATTGCTTGAGCGAGCTGTCGCGGTAGTAACCCAGGCGCGCGTCCAGCGAGGTCAGCGACTGTTTACGCAACGCGCCGAGGGCGCCAAGCATGCCATCCACACTGCGTTCGAAGCCGGTGGTATCGAGCTTGATGGTGCCGCCGAACACGCCTTCGTCCAGGGTCTTCAGTTCGTTGTCCAGCAGTTGCAAGCTGTCGTCGTATGGCGCGATCCAGGTTTGCAGCCCCGGGTATTGCTTGGCCTTGAGGGATGCGGCGGCCTTGACCAACTGGTCCCTTGCGTCGCCGATGCGACCGCGCAAATCACGCATCTGCAAACGGCTTTGCAGGGTGAACTGCCCCGATGCGATGGATGACTGCCCGACGCTCGCCATACGCCCGATACGCTCGATCAGGTCGGGGGTTTGCTGGGTGGAAATCTGCATCAGCAAATAGGTTTCAAGCCACGGATCGAGGATCAACCCGGTGTCCATGGTGATCTGTTCGCGCAGGGTTTGCATCGCGCTCAGCGCAGACGTGAAGCGGTCATAACCATCCGGCCACCAGCCCACGGTGCGCAGGGATTGGGAATCCATGCCGGTGACCGAGGCTTGCAATGCCTCAAAACGTGCAAGGGTGTCCGGGCGGGCGTTCTGGACTTTGAGGGCCTCGCCCAGGGCCTGCACGCTTTGCAGGATCAGCGGGAAATTGGTATCGACCGCAGTCATGGCCGCCTTGGCCGCGGGTGTCTGGTCGTGGAGGATGTCGGCGGCTTTCCAGCGCGCCGCCAGGTTGCGCTGGGCGGTCAGTTGGGCGTCCAGGGCATCCAGCGCCAGCAGTTCGCGCACCCCGGATTGCTCATTGGAAATCACCGTCAGCTTGGTGCGGTACTCCTGCGCGATCATCCACAGGCTGCCCGCCAGGGGCAGCATGAACAGGAAAAACAGGATCTGGAACTTGCGCGCGAATCCAAAACGTCCGAGCAGGCGGATACCTGGCGACAACACACTTTGCATGTCCGACTACTCCTAGAACCACTCGCCTCAACAGCGAATCAAGCTTTGAAATGATTGACGGCAAAATGCCATGTCATTGATTAAGCTGGCTCTAGCAAGAAACGGACCGCTGTTGTCGGGCCCGCTGGATAGGCGGGACGTCGTGCAAAACACGCTGTGCCGTGCGCGAAAATGGGGCGAAAGCACTCAGCGCAGGTGGCAGAACGGTAACCGTCTGACCAATACCGCAAGCGTAAGGGCAGCCGACAACCTGTGGCGAGGGAGCTTGCTCCCGCTGGGCTGCGAAGCGGCCCCAAAACAGGCACTGGTGTTCCTTCAGGTCGATACGATTGCAGGGTTTAGGGCTGCTTCGAAGCCCCAACGGGAACAAGTTCCTTCGCCACAGGATGGGTGCTTGCTGAATCAGGATTGCCGACTGGCAAACACCAACACTTTCTCCAGCATCCGGTCACAGGCCTCAAGCTGCGCAACGCTGATGAACTCGTCAGGCTTGTGCCCCTGGTCCATGCTGCCCGGTCCACATACCACGGTGGGAATGCCCGCCTGATCAAACAGCCCGCCTTCGCTGCCGAACGCCACTGTGCCGTATGCCTGAGAGCCACAGAAGTCGGCAACCCATTCAGCCGCCTGGCTCTGCGCTGATGTCGACAACCCTGGGTAACTCGACAGCTCACTGAAGTGGATTGCACACTGCCCGCTCACCGCCTGCATCGCGGGCAATAAGGTGTGCTCGGCGTAACCCCGCAGTTGGTCCGCGACGTGCCAGAGATTCTGTGCGGGCAGTGAGCGCACTTCGAAGTCGAAGCTGCAGTTTTGCGGGACGATATTCAGGGCGTTGCCACCGGCAATCATGCCGGTTTGCACGGTGGAGAACGGCGGATCAAAACTCCCTTCGTGATGTTGCGGCGCCTTGAGTTCTTCACCGAGCCGGCCCAGTTCGATGATCAACAGCGCGGCATATTCGATGGCGTTCACACCCGACGGCGCATACGCCGAATGGCACGCCGCGCCATGTACCTCGCAACGCATCGCCAGCTTGCCCTTGTGGCCCAGCACCGGCTTGAGTTCGGTCGGTTCGCCGATCACGCACAGTAACGGCTTGACGGTTTTTGCATGGAACGCTTCGATCAGCGACCCCACGCCCAGGCAGCCCACCTCTTCATCGTAAGACAGCGCGATATGCACCGGCATGCGCAGCGGTGCCTGTACCAGCGCCGGTACGCTGGCCAGCACGCAGGCGAGGTAGCCCTTCATGTCGGCGGTGCCACGCCCGTACAGCTTGCCATCCTTCTCGGTCAGTTCAAACGGCGCAACGCTCCAGCACTGACCGTCTACAGGTACTACGTCGGTATGGCCCGAAAGCACGATACCGGGCACCTCCGCCGGACCTATGGTGGCCAACAGATTGGCTTTGCTCTTTTGCTCGTTGAACAACAATTCACAGCTCACGCCATGGTGCTGCAAGTAGTTGCGCACGAAGTCGATCAGGGCGAGGTTGGATTCGCGGCTGGTGGTGTCAAAGCTGACCAGGTGCGCCAGCAGGTCACGGCTGCGGCTCATCGGTCATCTCCCGGCACCGCGTAGCCAGGGGCGCTTTGCGGGTTGATGGCGCGGTCGATATAGTCCTGCATTTGCCCGCGATAGGCCTGCCAGAGTTGGTCCAGGGTGCCGATCGGATCCACGTCGGCCCAGTCCACCCGCAGGTTGACGATGGGCCACAGGTGGTCACCGACCACCACCAGCGCGGCAGAATGTACTGGCCCCGCCTCGCCGCCTCCCGCCGCCCCCGCCTGCATGGAGGCGAGCAACCGGTCGGCGAGATGCCCGGGCGTATCTTCGAAGGCGCGCACCATGGCTTCGATCACACCGGTATTCGCCAGCATGTTCCCTGCCGCCACGCATTGCTCGCCGCTGACCGCGTGGTGGATGCCCAGGGTCTGCGCGCCGCTGAAGTGTGCGGTTCGGCCAGTGCTATCGATCACTGTCACCTGGCGATATTCGCTACGGCTCTGCGGGGTGAGCGCGGTGGCCAGCGCCTCGCTCGGGGCCATGCCCTGGGCCAAAAGGTCCAGGGTTTGCGGGCCGAGGGCCGGCAACGTGATGTTCTGCGACGCCACCGCGCCCACGCCGGGGCGCAGCCACGGGCAACGGGCGCCCACGGCAATGCTCGACGAGCTGATAGCGATACCCAACTGGCCGGTTTCGGCACAGCGGGCGACAACCGAAAAGGTCATGGGAGTTCCTGCCTGTGAGGGGTGAAATCAGTCGAGCAACGAAGGGTCGGCGTCGATCATCAACTGCTTCATTTCTTCAAAATGCCGTTGCGAGAAATCCGTGATGCCTTCCCATCCCCGCGCGGTCTTTTCAGCCACTTCGTCAGACAGTATCCGCAGCGGCTGGCCGGTGGACCACGCCGTGACGAGGATCTGGCAGGCGCGCTCCAGGGTCCAGATATCATCGAATGCCTCGCCGATGGAGGTGGCTGTGACCATCACCCCATGGTTGCCCATCAACAAGCGGCTCTTGCCATCCAGCAAACCGGCGAGGCGCTCGCCCTCGGCCTCGGTGTCGGCCATGCCACCGTACAGCTCGTCCACCGCCACGCGATTGAAATAGCGCGCGGTGTTCTGGTCGATCGCAGGGATATGCGGCTTGGCCAGGCAGGCTACCGCCGTGGTGTACACCGGGTGCAGGTGCAGCACGGCGCGGGTTTGCGGCAACAGCCGGTGAATCTGCCCGTGGATCGACCAGGCGGTAGCGTCTACCTCCGGATGATCGGCACCGCCGGCGTCGTCGGCATTCAACAGCAGCATGTCACTGGCGCGGATACGCGAGAAGTGCTTCCACTTCGGGTTGAGCAGGAACTGTTTGCCGTCGGCCGACACCGCCGCGCTGAAATGGTTGGCCACTGCCTCATGCATGCCAAGGTGCGCAACGATGCGGAAAGTTGCCGCCAGGTCGATGCGGGTTTGCTCTTCAAGTGATAACGCCATGTAGCTTTCTCCGCAGGACAAGTACCCCATAATCTGTAGTGAGCAAGCTCGCTCGTCACAGGTATGGCGTGTTCCTTAAGTGAACAGTTTCCGGTCAGGACTTCGGCATCAGCTCGGCGATGTCGGCATCGGTAGGCGCCTGGAAGTTGTATTTCTTGAGCAAGGCGGCGTATTCAGGGGTGGCGCTGAACTTCTTGATGCCTTCGATCAAGGCGTTCTTGACCTCGTCATTGCCCTTCTTCACACCAAAGCCGTTCAACACCGGGTAGATCAAGGTATCGGAAGAAATCACCACGCGCCCGCCGAGTTTTTCCACTGCGCCACGGGCCACGGCCGCATCGGTGATCTGCGCTTCAACAGCATGAGCCAGCAAGGCCTGGGTGGTTTGCGGGTCGGTACTGTACTCGCTGATCGCGATCGGCTTCAGCCCTTTCTTCACACAGTACTCATCCGACAGCTTGTGCATCTGCGCCAGCCAGGAGGTGGCGCCCATCGAGCCGATCTTGTGGCCGCAGAACTCTTCAGGGGTCTTGGGCTGGAAGTCGCTGCCCTTGAGCGTCAGGATCGACTCACCGCTTTTCAGGTAGGGAATCATATCGATGACTTTCACCCGTTCGGCGGTGATGTACATCGAAGAGTTGGTCACGTCGAATCGCCCCGCCTGCAGGCCGGTGATCAGGTTGGGAAAGCGCGTGTCGAGGGTCTCGACGGTGCGCCCCATGGTCTTGGCCAGGCCATCCATGAATTCGATATCAAAGCCGGCGGGCTTGTTGTTATCCATGTATTCATAGGGAAAGAAGGTCACATCGGAACCTGCGACGATTTTCCCGTCTTTCTGGAAAGCCGAAGCCGCCAACGACGTCATTGCAACCGCAGCGCCCAGCAGGCACACGGCAATAGGGCGAGCAATCATCTGAAACGCTGTCATGGTAATACCCTGCAAGGTGAGAAGAAGGTTAGGCAGTGACTGAATCCTGGCCGGCCTGTTGCACAAAGAAAGAGGCGCCACGGGGCTTCTGCGGCAAGCGCAGGTGGTTTTCCGTGGAACGCACCAGCCCACTTTCTTCACCGGCCACTATCAGGCCGGCGTGCGCGCTGGGCAGCGGGTTTTCGCCGAATGGAAGCGCGTCTTCAGCGGCGTAGACGCTGATGAACAGGGTGCGCGGCAGTTCGGTCTCGTTAGGGCTTGAAGCGTGCAAAAGACGGGTGTGCATGAAGCACACGGAACCGGCCGGGCCATAACAGGCGACCGGGTCGTGGCACAGGTCGTCGACCACCGTGTCGTCCACCGAACCGGTGAAACGCTGGTCGCGCCAGTGGGACCACAACGGGCCTTTGTGGCTGCCGGGAATAACATTCAACGGGCCATTCTGCGGTGTGACTTCACTGACCATGAGCAAGGCCGTGACGATGTCGTCATTGCTGTGGGGCGTGAACTGGAAGTCCTGGTGCCACTTCACCTGCGTGGCGGTGTGGGGCAGTTTCGAGTTGATCTTGCTGTGATGAAAACGCGTGCCGCCGCCCCCGATCAGTTGCGCGGAGATCGCTGCCATCCGCGAATGCAACGCCACACGCTGGTATGCCGGCGAAATTTCGGTGGGCGAACTCACTCGGCGCAGCGAGGGATGATCCGGGCGATGGTCGCCTTCCAGGTCGAAACGCGCACGGCCATCTGCCGTTTCACCCCAGCCCTGTTCGTGGCTGCGGCTGTCTTCTACCCACTGGTCGAAGTCGTGCTGCAACGCGGCGACTTCTTCAGCCGACAGCACGTCTTGCACCACCAGAAAACCGTCCCGGTGAAACTGTTCAATTTGCGCTTGCTCGATCATGTTGTGGCTCTCTTGTCGCTCGAACGTTAAAGGGGTTACGCCAGCGAGACGTCCTTGAGGAACGCCTCCACACGTGGGTTTTCGCCGCTGCGCAGCGCCTGCGGCGTGTCGTCGCACACCACACGGCCTCTCTCCATGAACACGATCCGGTCGGAGACCTTGAACGCGAAATTCATCTCATGGGTGACGATCACCATGGTGATGCCCTCCTGGGCCAGGGCCTCGATGACCTGCAGGACTTCGTTGACTTTTTCCGGGTCCAGGGCCGAGGTGGGCTCGTCAAACAGCATGATTTGCGGGCGCATCATCAGGGCGCGGGCGATGGCCACGCGCTGCTGTTGGCCACCGGAAAGCTGATGCGGGTACTTCCAGGCGTGATCGAGCATGCCGACCTTGTGCAGCAGCGCGTAGGCTTGTTGCTTCAGCTCATCCAGCTTGCCGAGGTGGTGGTACTTCGGCGCCATCAGCAAGTTGTCGAGCACGCTCAGATGCGGGAATAGATTGAAGCTCTGGAACACCATGCCGATGTTCAGGCGATGCTCGGCGTGCTCGACATACTGCGGCTTCTGCGCGCCGACTTTGTTCAGGTGAATAAAGGGTTGGCCGTTGATCTGGATCTCGCCGTTGTCCAGTTGCTCAAGACCGTTGAGCAGGCGAATCAGGGTGGTTTTTCCGGAGCCCGAAGGCCCGATCACCGACACTACTTCGCCGGGCTGGATCTGCAGGTTGACCGAGCCCAGTACCTCTACATCGTTGTAGGCCTTGTGCAGCCGGCTGGCCTGCAGCGCCGGGCCTTCGGTACTGACAGGGCGTTGCAGGGCGACGTGCTGTCGGGTCGCCAGCGCCAGCACCTCGGCATCAGGTACCCGGGACACGTTGCGTTGATTGACGTCGAGAAAACGCTCGAGCCGTTTGAGCAGGAAGTCGAACACCGTGACGATGAACACGTAGAAAAAAGCCACCGCCGCCATCGTCTCGATCACCAGGAAATTCTGCGAATACAGGCGCTGGCCGACCATCAGGATCTCGGTCAGCGAAATCACCGACACCAACGAGGTCAGCTTGACGATGGAGATGTATTCGTTGGCCAGCGACGGCAGCGCCACCCGCAATGCCTGCGGGATCACCACCCGCCACTGGATCCCGAAAAACTTCAGCCCCAGTGCCCGCGCGGCCTCGCCCTGACCTTTGGGAATCGACAGCAGGCCGCCCCGGTGAATCTCAGCGACATAGGCGGTTTCGCAGATCACCAGCGCCAGCAGGCCGGCCCAGAACGGGTCCGCCAGAATCACCGACGTGGCGGGAATCGCCTGTGGCAGGTTGTAGATGAAGATCAGCAGCACCAGCAGCGGCAGGCTGCGGAACAACCAGATATAGCCACGCGCCGGCAGGCTAATCAGCGCGTGCTTTGACTGCTTGGCCAGGGCCAGCAGGAAGCCCAGCGCGATACTCAGGACCCATGTCAACGAACTGAGCTGGATGACCGTCCATGTCGCCCGCCAGAACTCGGCATCGGCCAGCAAACCAAACATGTAATTCCAGTTGAAAGTCATCGTCACTGTGCTCGACAAAAAAATGAAAATGCCCACCGAATGCTCAACGTGAAGGTCGAACCCTGATCTGCACCGATGGACTGAGATTCGTGGGGAGAGGCCCTTGGGGTCAATTCGTAAAAGCCGGCCTATTGGGTAGGGAGAACCTACGCAGCGTCACCGTTCCCTGGGTGACGACTGGACTGGTAAAACAGCCTGTCTCTTAATGGGGCGACACCTCGCCCATCAGGCAATCAGCGCCACATCTTGGTGCGAAGCAAACGCGATCCCCTGTGGGAGCTGGCTTGCCTGCGATAGCATCGCCCCGGTGTACCTGGAAGACCGAGGTGCCTGCATCGCAGGCAAGCCAGCTCCCACAGAAAAGCAGGAAAGCACGCGGCTCAGCCCGCGCCGTTCAGGGTGCGCACCGCATGGGCATCAAAAAAGCTCGGGGCCGCCATGCCCGGGATGTACTGGTCTGAAACGAACATGCGGCAACGCTCGGCAAACGCCGACACCACGCGGGACAATTGGGTATTGCTCGCCGTGGCATAGCCCAGCTGCATGGGCCGGTGCGGGCCGGACAAGCGCAGGCGGATCAAGCGCTTGCCGTCCTGGGAAAGATTGGCTTTGGGCCGGGCATTCGCGAAGGAATAGCCGATGCCATTGGCAACCATCGAGCGCACGGTTTCAAGGTTGCTGGAGCGCATGATGATGTTCGGTGTGGTACCGGCCTGCATAAAGAAGCTGAGGAAATATTCCCGACTCCAGGGCGTGTCCAGCAGCACCACCGGGTAATCCTCAAGGTCGAGCATGCTCACCGCCGACAGGCTTGCGAGCGGGTGGTACTCACCCACCATCACATACGGCGGTAATTGCGCCAGCGGCTGGAAGTCGATGTCGTCACTGGTCACCAGGTCGTAGGTCAGGGCGATATCGATCTCGGCGCTGCGCAGTTTTTCCAGCATTTCCTCGTGGTTGCCCTCCACTTGCGTGAGGCGTACACCTGGAAACGCGCGGCCAAAACCAAACACCAGCTCAGGGGTGATCATCGGCGCCAGCCACTCCAGGCAACCCACCCGCAGCGGTCCGCGCACGGTGTTCAGCGACTCGGAAGCGATGGTGTAGAGGTTGGTCATCTGCTCCAGGATCAGCTTGGCCTCCTGCATCACCTGGCGCCCCACTGCCGTGAGGGAAATGCCCTGGGCGTGATGCCGCACAAACAGCTGGATGCCCAACTCGGCCTCCATGTGGGTGATCGCAGCCGAGATAGACGGCGACGACACATGAATGCGCTCAGACGCCGCACTGATGCTGCCTGCCTCACCGGAAGCCACGAAATATTCCAGTTGGCGCTGGGTAATACGACTGAGCATCACGCCTCCACATCATCAATAAGCTGACGCCAAGCCGGCGCCGCCTGCCTCAAACACAGCGTTGCATGGTTCATGCCGATTGCTGTTTTAGCCCGACGCTGACGCCGGCGGATGGCGCTTCGGTTTTGCCTAAGCATTACCTCGCGCAAATGCTGGTTTCGCGCGGGCGAGGCCAATGTGAAGCTGGATTTATTCCGCGCCTCATGAGTTGCCAGCAATGCCCACCCATACCCGTATCCGCATGTTCAACACCAAGCAGACCTACCCCAACCAGGCGCTGGACAACGACCTGTGCCAGGCCGTGCGCGCCGGCAATACCATTTATGTACGTGGCCAGATCGGCACGGACTTCGACGGCAACCTGATCGGCCTCGGCGACCCGCGCGCGCAAGCCGAACAGGCAATGAAAAACGTCAAGCAACTGCTGGAGGAAGCCGGTTCCGATTTGTCGCACATCGTGAAGACCACCACCTACCTGATCGACCCGCGCTACCGCGAACCGGTGTACCAGGAGGTCGGCAAATGGCTCAAGGGCGTGTTCCCGATCTCCACCGGCCTGGTGATTTCGGGTCTGGGCCAGCCGGAGTGGTTGATGGAGATCGATGTGATTGCGGTGGTGCCGGATGACTGGAACCCCAACCAGCAACCATGAGCCACCTGGAGCTTGCCATGCCCCGCACTGTGTATTTCCTCAACGGCCCCAACGCCAACCTGTACGGTCTGGACAAGAACGGCACCTACGGCAGCGAAAGCTTCGCCAGCATCGAAGCGTGCTGCCAGCGCCACGCTATCGAACTGGGCCTGACCCTGGATTTTCGCCAGAGCAACCATGAAGGGGTGCTGGTGGACTGGATTCAGGAGGCCCGGCTCAACGCCGACGCGGTGATCATCAACGCCGCCGGCCTGACCTACAGCTCGGTGCCGATTCTCGATGCGCTGCTGGCGTTCGACGGCCCGATCATCGAAGCGCACATGAGCAACATCTGGAAGCGCGAGGCTTTCCGTCATCACTCCTATGTGTCCAAAGCCGCCACCGGCGTGATCGCAGGCCTCGGCGCGCTGGGCTACCGCCTGGCCCTGACGGCGGTGGCCGAGCTGCTGGAGGCCGATTGAAGGGCTTTGGTTTTGCCTAACCTCTACGTTCAAAAAGCATAATTTCCGGCTGGCGGTTGCTTGATCACACTGATACCGGTCGATGGTCGCTTATCTTTAGGAAGCTCACATGTCAGTTGAAAAGATCAACACCCTGGTGGTGGGCGCAGGCCAGGCGGGGGTCGCCATGAGCGAGCATCTGTCACTCATGGGCGTGCCGCACATCGTGCTGGAGCGTAACCGCATCGCCGAGCGCTGGCGGTCCGAGCGCTGGGACTCGCTGGTCGCCAACGGCCCGGCCTGGCACGACCGTTTTCCCGGCATGAAATTCGAAGGCATTTCCCCCGAGAGCTTCCCGCCGAAAGAGCGCATGGCGGCCTACTTTGAAGAGTACGTGAACATGCTGAAGGCTCCGGTGCGCACCGGGGTTGAAGTGCAGCAAGTGGAACGCCACGTGGGTCGCCCCGGGTTCAAGGTGACCACCTCGGCGGGTGTGATCGAGGCCACCAACGTTGTTGCGGCGACAGGCCCGTTTCAACGTCCGTCCATTCCGAATCTGGTGCCCGCACACGCCACGGTTCAACAGCTGCACTCCTCGGCCTACAAGAATCCCGGCCAGTTGGCCGAGGGTGCTGTGTTGGTGGTGGGCGCTGGCGCATCGGGTTCACAAATTGCCGAGGAACTGCAAAAGGCCGGCAAGACCGTGTACCTCTCGGTGGGCGAACACTATCGCCCTCCTCGCTCGTATCGTGGCCGTGATTACTGCTGGTGGCTGGGCGCGCTGGGCTTGTGGGACGAGGTCAAAATCCAGCCGAAGAAGAAGCATGTGGCGTTTGCCGTCAGTGGCTATGAAGGCGGCAAGACCGTCGACTTCCGCCGCCTGGCGCACATGGGCATTACGCTGGTGGGTGTTACTCGGTCGTGGAATGAAGGCGTGATGGAGTTTGAGCCCGGCCTGGCGGCTAATGTGGCTGAAGGTGACCGTGCCTACTTTGATGTACTGCGGGATGCCGACGCCTATATCGAGCAGAACGGCCTGCCGTTTGCGCCGGAGCCTGAGGCGTGGGAATTGTTGGCTGACCCGGAGTGCCTGGTGAATCCGATCCTGAGCCTGGATTTGGCTGAGGCCGGTGTGACCACGATTCTGTGGGCCACGGGTTTCAGTTTTGATTTCAGTTGGTTGAAAGTGAATGCGTTCGACGAGAAAGGTGAGCCTTTCCATAAGCGCGGGATTTCGGCGGAAAGCGGGATTTACTTTTTGGGTTTGCCGAACCTGGTGAACCGCGCGTCTTCGTTTATCTACGGGGTTTGGCATGATGCGAAGTACTTGGCCGACCATATTGTCTTGCAGAATGAGTACATGGCCTATAGCAAGCCGTGAGGTGCCTTGCTCCATTGCCTACAGTTACGTCAGAATCCGCCGGCTTGTGCGCTTGGGTATGGGGCTCTAAGGATGCTCGGTCGCTGAAACCTCAGTGATCGGGTTTAGTAGCCCGAAGTATTCTAGGCAATGTGCATAAGCATCATCTGTCAGACGTCTTTGTCTGTGCTTAATGGTGGCTGTGTGCAGGGCGCCCTCGGGCGCGCCGGTTTTGTCTGGAATATCCGCTCTACTAACCTGCACACAGCTGCCACCTTTCGTTTAGTAGCGATAAGGCGGGGGCCAAAATGGAGCATCCAGACAATGTTCAAGGTTACCCCTAATCCTCCGGGAACTTCCGATCCAAAACTCCACCAGGCCGCCCAGCGCGCCATGGATCACTACCTCAATCCCAGTTCCAAACCCGCCCCAACGCCCTCAGCCCTGTTCAGCGTTCCCAGCCTCAGCTTTTGCTCGTTCAACTCACCCTCACCGAGGGTAATTTGCTTGTGGATCATGGCAGCACACGCACAGCTTGTTGCCATCAGTATCTCGAAAATACGCGCCGTAATAATCGGGGTGGTAGTGAGGCCTTAATCCAGGCTCTCCTTCACATATCCCGCCGAGCGCCAACGCCGCTGTATAACTTCTTCTAACCGCTTCCCGACTGGGCGCAAGTAGCCCCACCATCTGCCCATTCCCGGGTGCACTCGGGTTGCCATCAAATGGCGCCCCAATGACGAAGATCGGACGAGGTGCGGTTTCAGCCACCCAACCGGCCCACGGTTTATCCGCATCGCAAAATTTCAACCTGAGGCCCAACTCAGCCATCACCTTCGAATAGAAAGCAAAAGCCCGATCAAAATCACCTGTACCTAAAAACACATGGGAAATCATGGTGGCTACCCTGGGGCAATGAATGCCCATGAGTCTGGCGCGAAATGATTGCTGGCGAAAGCTTGATGACTCCGCCCGGCATATGTACGGCTCCCATCCCCTCATACGCCAATGAAAACCGCAATTCCCAACAATCCGCAGGGTGCCGCCCGGCATTTCGTCAACCCATAATGGGCTTACAACAATAAAGGGGCTCACCCCGGGGCGTGTAAGCCATGTACAGAGACCATATCGTCAAGACCCGCATGACGGACAGCGCGGTATTCATGGGCGCGGTGGCCGTGGTGATTTTCATCATCACGCTCGCCTGCGGCGTCGGTGAAGGCCGCCTCTCCCACTTGATGGGCCCCATCGTTCTCGACCTGAAGGCACCACTGGCACGAGATATTGCAGTGGGCGGCACGTTCACCCTGACGGTGGTGCTGAACCTGTTCATCCTTGGCCGCTTTCCCTTACGCGCGCAGATCATCACGGTCTGGTGCGAGTTGCTGGTGCTGTTCCTGTTGTTCTTCGACACCTTCAACCTTTCCTACAGTTTCATCGCGACCAAAATCGGCTTCATGATCACCCAGGGGGTGTTCACGACCGTCTACGTGTCGGCGATTTCGATTGCGATTGCGTTCGTCCTGGCGCTGCTGGGCGCCACCGCGCGCTTGTCTTCCAACGGCTTCGCGATTGCGATTGCGAGCTTCTACACCTCGTTTTTCCGCGGCGTCCCGCTGCTGATCCAGATCTATCTGATTTACCTGGGCATCCCTCAACTGGGCTATGTCGTCGGGGCGGTTCCAGCCGGGATCCTGGCGCTCTCGCTGTGTTATGGCGCCTACATGACGGAGATCTTCCGCGCCGGTATCAGCAGCATCTCGCGGGGCCAGTGGGAAGCCTCGCGGGCGATTGGCCTGAACCCGTTCCAGACGATGACCCGGGTGATTCTCCCGCAGTCCATGCGCCTGATCATTCCGCCAACGGGCAACCAGTTCATCTCGATGCTCAAGGACAGTTCGCTGGTGTCGGTGATCGGCGTCTGGGAGCTGATGTTCCTGGCACGAACCCAGGGACGCGCCGAGTTCCGGCACCTGGAAATGCTGATCACCGCCGCCGTGCTGTATTGGCTGCTGTCGATCGTGCTGGAAACCGTCCAGGCCCGCCTGGAAAAGCACTTCAACCGCGCCCATCGCTGAACCAGGAGCATGACGATGAATCAGCCCTCAATAGTCCCTGCTCCATACCCTGCAATATCGATCCAGGACATGCATAAATGGTATGGCGATTTTTATGTGCTCAAGGGCATCGACCTGCACATTGCCAGCGGTGAAATCGTGGTGGTCTGCGGGCCGTCGGGCTCCGGCAAGTCCACGTTGATTCGCTGCCTGAACCTGCTGGAAGACTTCCAGAAAGGCCACGTGTTCATCGAGGGCACCGAGTTGACCCGTGATGCCGCCTGCGTGGCGGGCATAAGGCGCCAGGTCGGCATGGTGTTCCAGCAGTTCAACCTGTTCCCGCACATGACGGTGCTGGAGAACCTCATGGTGGGACCGCGTCTGGTGAGCAAGCTCAGCGAGCCCCAGGCCCGCGAGCTGGCCTATGAATACCTGGACCGAGTGCGCATCGGGAACCAGGCCGACAAATACCCCAGCCAGCTCTCGGGCGGCCAGCAGCAGCGCGTCGCCATTGCCCGGGCCTTGTGCATGCGCCCGCGCATCATGCTGTTCGACGAGCCCACGTCGGCCCTTGACCCCGAGATGGTCAAGGAAGTGCTGGACGTGATGGGCGAACTGGCCCAGGACGGCATCACCATGGTCTGCGTCACCCACGAGATGGGATTCGCCCGGCGGGTGGCCGACCGGATCATCTTCATGGACCAGGGCTGCATCATCGAGCAAGCCAAACCCACCGAGTTTTTTGACAACCCGCAGCACGAGCGTGCCCGGGAATTCCTGTCGCAGATTCTCAGCCACTGAGCAGCACCGTCGAACCTTGCGAAGTCACCGATAAAAACAACAGGCACCGCACTCAAGATACTGGAGGCTTACCCATGATCTCGTTCACTCGCTTCTTCACCGCAGCCGCTGTCGCCACCGCCCTCACCAGCCTCACAGGTGCGGCCTGGGCGGGCTCGACCCTCGACCGCATCCATGAAACCAAGGTGATCAAGGTGGCCACCTCGGCCAACTGGCCACCGCAATCGTTCCTGGGCCCGGACAATAAGCTGCAAGGCTTCGATATCGACGTCGCCAGCGAAATCGGCAAACGCCTGGGCAGCAAAGTCGACTTCGTGACGCCCGAATACGGGATCATCACCGCCGGGCGCTGGTCGAGCCGCTGGGACCTGTCGGTCGGCTCCATGACGCCTACCACCGAGCGCACCCGGGTGCTCGACTTCCCCGCGATCTACTACTACACGCCGTATGTATTCGCGGTGCACAAGGACGCGGCCGAGACCAAAGTGGCGGACCTGAACGGCAAGATCATCGGCGTCGAAGCCGGTACGACTTCGGAGGACTATATCAACCGCCGCCTCAAGATCGACGCCGCCGACGTGCCGCCGTTCACTTACGAAGTCACCCCCGGCGAGGTTCGCACGTACGGCGACAGCATGGGCCCGCTGGATGACCTGCGCATGGGAGACGGGGTGCGCCTGAACGCAACCCTGTCCGCCCTGCCCACCATCGTCGCCGCCGTCAAGAATGGCTACCCCATCGTCAGGGTGGAAGGCAAACCCGCCTACTACGAACCCCTGGCCATCGCCGTGGACAAGGGCGATGAGGCGTTCAACAGCGCGCTGACCAAGATCGTCGCCGACATGAAAGCCGATGGCACGCTCAAGCAATTGTCAGAGAAATGGTACGGCGCCGACCTCACCCAGGTGCAGTAAAAAACCCCACAGGCCGTACAGGCGCCCCGTCCTCGACGCGGCGCGCTGTATGCCTGCGCCGCAAAAAAAGGACGGCCGACTTCATGTTCACCTATAACAACAATTACTACACCGCCACGATGCGCGACACGACTGAACGCCAGGCGCTGTGTGGCAACGCCCGGGCCGATGTGTGCGTGATCGGCGCCGGGCTGGCGGGGCTGAGCACGGCGTGGGAGCTGGTCTCCCGCGGGCAGTCGGTGGTGCTGCTGGATGCCGGTCGCGTGGCCTGGGGAGCGTCGGGGCGCAACGGTGGCTTCGTGCTCCAGGGCTGGTCCGAAGGGTTGGCCGCCATCGAGCGACGCTGCGGCAAACCTACAGCCGCCGCGCTGTTCAAACTGTCGCTTGAGGGCGTCGAAATTGTTCGCGGCATGATCGCCGGTCATCAGTTGCCCGGCTGCACGCCAACCCCGGGGAAACTGAGTGTGGTGCGCTACGAAGATGGCGACAACCTGCAGCGCGTGCGGGACAAAATGGCCGCGGATTTCGACTTTCACCTCGACTACCTGGATCGCCAGGCGGTGCGCGAAAAGCTCAAGACCGAGCGGTATTTCCAGGCGCTGCGCGACAACCATGGCTTTCACTTCCACCCCTTGAACTATTGCCTCGGCCTGGCCCGACTGATCGAGCAAAGTGGTGGCAAAATCCATGAACGCTCGCCCATGACCGCCGTCGAAAGCCGCAACGGGCGACACCGGGTCATCACCGATCAGGGCACTGTCGATTGTGCCCACGTGGTGTACTGCTGCGGCGGCTATGGGGGGCCTGAGTTCGGCAAATTACGCCGCGCCTTCCTGCCGATCGCGACCTATGCGGTGCTGACCGAGCACCTGGGCGATCGCCTGGCCGAGGCGGTCTGTACCTCCGATGCCGTGGGCGATAACCGCCGGGCCTCGGACTATTACCGCATCGTCGAGGGCGACCGCCTGCTCTGGGGCGGCCGCATTACCACGCGCAACCTGCAGGATGAGAAACGCCTGGGGCAATTGCTGACGCAGGATATCCTCGACGTTTATCCACAATTGCGCGGCATCAGGATCGACAAGGCCTGGTCCGGGTTGATGGGTTATGCGCGGCACAAGATGCCGCACATTGGCCCGCTGGGGCAGGGATTGTGGGCGTGTACATCATTTGGTGGCCATGGTATGAACACCGCGCCGATCGGCGCACGCGTCATCGCCGAGGCGATCTGCGGCGAAACCGATCGCTACCGCCTGTTCGATGCCTACGGCCTGGAATGGAATGGCGGCCCCCTGGGCCCGGCGGCCGCACAAACGGTTTACGCCGGCCTGAAAATGATGGATATGTTTCAGGAAAAGCGCTCGCAACACAGGGCGACTCATAAAAACTGAACCCCAGCGAGGGTCAAGGACGTGTCCATGGATACGCAGAATCCCGGTCCACTGTTTAACCTCACCGACAAGGACAGGCAATTGCTTGGCCTGCTGCAAGCCAACGCACGCGAACCCACCGCGTCATTGGCCCGCAAGCTCGGGGTCTCGCGCTCTGCGGTGCAGGAGCGGATTACCCGCCTGGAAAAGGCCGGCGTCATCACCGGCTACAGCGTGCGCATCGACCAGGACCGGCTTCAGCAGACGGTGACCTGCTTTACCATGACCTCCTGCACCAACAAGAGCTACACCGATGTGATGACCTCGCTGCGCAGGATGGAAGCGGTGCAGGCCGTGTATGCGGTCTCGGGAGAGTCCGATTTCATCATTCACCTGGCCACCGCCACCCTGAGTGAACTCAATGCCGAGCTCATCAGGATCAACATGATCAAAGGGGTGGCGCACACCGCTTCGCATATCGTGATGGAAACCAAGTTCAGCCGAAAACTGATGGTGTGAAGTGCTGCCGGCCGTGGGAAACCGCGCGCCTCACGCTCTGCCTCGGCTGCCATAGCGACTCAGCCACCTGACAAGTCATTCCTTGCAAAATAATTCGCCTCAACGCAATATTAAAAGCAATTGCTTGGTTAATTACCTCAAGCCTGACGCTTAACCCTTCGCCGGCTTCCATACCGCGAACGCATTACAAGGAATCGTTGATGCAAACCCAAGACAGCAGTTGGGGCGAGTTGCTTAGCGGCAAGAACGCCACGCGCTCCATTGCCCTTTCAGGCGGCATCGCGCTGTATGCCACCAACACCTACATCGCCACCACCATCCTGCCGTCGGTGGTGGCCGAAATCGGCGGCCTGGCGCTTTATGCGTGGAGCACCACACTGTACGTGGTGGCCTCGATCCTCGGTTCCGCCCTCACCTCCAAGCTGTTGCAACGCACCGGTCCACGGCTGGCGTATGCGCTGGCCACACTGGTGTTCATGGTAGGCGTGCTGATCTGTGCCCTGGCGCCGAACATGCCGGTGATGCTCGCGGGGCGCTCCATCCAGGGGCTGGGCGGCGGGGTCTTGCTGGCCCTGTGTTACTCGATGATCCAACTGGTGTTCGAAGAGCGCCTGTGGCCGCGCGCAATGGCACTGGTGTCGGGGATGTGGGGCGTGGCGACGCTCGTCGGGCCGGCGGTGGGTGGCGTGTTTGCCGAGATGGACGCGTGGCGCCTGGCCTTCGGCTCGATGGTGCCGGTGAGCCTGGCGTACATGGTACTCACCAGCCGCGCCCTGCCCCCGCGCGACACCACGGCGACCGCCACCGCTCGTTTGCCGGTGCCGCAACTGGTGCTGCTGGCGGGCGCGGTGCTGGCGGTGTGTGCCGGCAGCGTCTCGGCGCTGCCGAGCTGGAACCTGTTGGGTATCGCCACCTGCGTCGTGCTGGTGGTGCTGTTGATCCGCAAGGAGTCCAGCGCCACCGTGCGTCTTTTGCCCCGGGATGCATTGAAGTTCAGCACCCCGCTCTGCGCGCTTTATGCGACCACCTGCCTGTTGGTGATCGGCATGAGCAGCGAGATCTTCATGCCGTACTTTCTGCAGCATTTGCATGGCCAGTCGCCGCTGATCGCCGGTTACATGGCCGCGCTGATGGCGGCCGGCTGGACGGTCTCGGAAATCATCAGCTCCGGCTGGACCGGCCGCGGCCCACATCGCGCCATCATCGCGGGGCCGCTGTTTATCGTGGCGGGCTTGATGATGCTGGCGATCACTACGCCCATCGCCAGCCAGGGCGAATGGACATTGCTGGCCCCTATCTGCCTGGGGCTGTTCCTGGTGGGGTTCGGCATCGGCCTGGGTTGGCCGCACCTGCTGACGCGCATCCTGCAAGTGGCTTCAGAACAGGACAAGGACACGGCCGCTTCGTCGATCACCACCCTGCAACTGTTCGCCATGGCCATGGGCGCGGCGCTGGCGGGGGTGATCTCGAACATGGCGGGCATCAATGAAGTGGCCGGCAATGGCGGCATCGCCCATGCCGCACGCTGGCTGTTCGCGCTGTTTACCCTGGCACCCGTGTTGGCGCTGTTGATGGCGCTGCGGGCAACGCGGACGAAGCCGATCGAAGGCGCGCCCCTCGACCTTGGAATCGTCCAACCTGCCCCCATAACTAGCGAGGTATCCAACAAGGGGAAGCACAGACCATGACCAACCCGACCGAAACCGCCCTGCTCGCCGGCGGCTGCTTCTGGGGCATGCAAGACCTGCTGCGCCGCTACCCCGGCGTGCTGCACACGCGGGTCGGCTACACCGGCGGCGATGTGCCGAATGCCACGTATCGCAACCACGGCAACCATGCCGAAGCCATCGAGATCGTCTTCGACCCGACGGTGATCACTTACCGGCAGATCCTCGAGTTCTTTTTCCAGATCCACGACCCCAGCACGCCCAACCGCCAGGGCAACGACCTGGGCCCCAGCTACCGTTCGGCGATTTATTACCTGAGCGAACAGCAACGCGACATCGCTGAAGACACCGCTGCCGACGTCGACGCCTCAAAACTGTGGCCGGGCCGTGTCGTCACCGAGATCGAACCGGCGGGGCCGTTCTGGGAGGCGGAGCCGGAGCATCAGGATTACCTGGAGCGGATTCCGAATGGCTACACCTGCCACTTCATCCGACCCAACTGGAAACTGCCGAAACGCGGTTGAAAATGTGGGAGCGGGCTTGCTCGCGAAAGCGGTGTGTCAGTCAGCAAGTTCTTCACTGACCCACCGCCTTCGCGAGCAAGCCCGCTCCCACATAAAGCAGTTCCTACACAAAGCGCCTCCCTCACAAGGCGCATTTCCCTCAGCGCATTTGCAGAATGATCGGGCTGCTGCTCGCCGGGCCCGTGTGCTCACGCAACTTGCCCACCGCCTTGGCATCCACCGCCCCACCCTGATTGCCCCAGGTGCCGCGCACAAACGTCAGCACTTCAGCAATCTCCTGGTCCGACAACTGCTCACGGAACGCCGGCATGCGATAAGCGTCCGCCACATTGGCCGCCACTACGCGCTGCGAGCCATTGAGGGTGATGTTGATCGCCGAGGCGTCCTCCTTGGCCAGTGCGGAGGTGGCGCCCGCCAGCGGCGGCATCCAGTCCGGTTGCCCTTTGCCTTCCAGCCCGTGGCACGAGGCGCAGCGGGTCACATAGGTATGCGCACCCGGCGCATCCAGGCGTTGCGCAGCCGATACCGCCTGATACTGCCAGGTCGCACCGTCGCGCTGCTCGTCGCCCGGCAACGACCGCAGATAGCGTGCAATCGCCGCCAGGTCATCGTCGCTCATGAACTGCGTGGAGTTGTTGAACGCCTCGGTCATCGAGCCATAAACCACCGCATGTTTGTTGCGACCGGTCTTGAGGAACTGCACCACTTCCGGCTCGCTCCAGCGCCCCAGGCCGGTGTTGGGATCGTCCCGCAGGCTCGGTGCGTACCAGCCGTCGAGCAAGCCACCGGCCAGGTACGGCTTGCCACTTTCATCCAGGGCCTTCTCGTTGAAGGCCAGGCCCCGTGGCGTGTGGCAACTGCCGCAATGCCCCGGGCCCTGCACGATGTAAGCCCCCCGGTTCCACAGTTCATCCTTCCCGGCCTTCGCGACATACGGCTTGCTGTCGGTAAACACGCCATTCCACAGCGCGATCGGCCACCGCATATTCAATGGCCACGGGATCGAACTCTTGATATTGGCCTGCTGCACCGGCGCCACGCCCTTCATGAAGAACGCGTACAGGGCGCGCACATCATCGTCGCTGAGCTTGGCATAGGACGGGTACGGCATCGCCGGATACAGGCGGCGCCCACCCGGCGCGACACCCTGGCGCACCGCGCGGTCGAAGTCGGCGAGGCTGTAGCTGCCAATGCCGGTTTCCGGGTCTGGCGTGACGTTGGTGGCGTGGATCGCCCCCAGCGGCGTGGCCATTTCCAGGCCACCGGCAAAGGGCTTGCCGTTGGGCACGCTGTGGCACGCCACACAGTCGCTGAGCCGGGCGACATACTCGCCTCGGGCGACCAGCGCCGGGTCCGTGGCGACGGGCTCGGCCCCCAGCGGCGAGACAGGCTCGCGGGTGACATACCAGGCCAGCAGGCCTGCGGCGACCAGGCACGGCAGCGCCAGCCAGCCAACGGTTCTTGCGAATCGACGGTTGTTCATAAGTGCTCAGGCCCCGGTCAGGTGAAGGAGTGGCGGCTTAACGGCATGCTGCGAACGCGCTGCCCGGTCAACGCCGCGACGGCGTTGGCCACGGCAGGCGCCACGGCGGGCAGCGGCGGTTCGCCAATACCGCCCATTTTTTCCCCGCTCTCGATCACGCGCACGTGCACCCGGGCCATCCGAGAAGGCGGCAGCACCGGGTACAAATCGTAGTTACGCGCCCGAGGCAAGCCGTCCACATACACCGCTTCCTCCAACAGCACCTGGGACAAGCCCAGCGACACCGCCCCATTCACCTGCGCCTCGACAATCGCCGGGTTGACGATGCTGCCCGGGTCGACTGCCTGCCAGATGTCATGCACCTTGACCTGGCCGTTCTCGATCGACACCTCGGCAATCACCGCCGTCTGGGTGCCGAACGGTGACGCCATCGCCACCCCGCGTGCGCGCTTGCTGCCGTCTTCGGCAACAAACGGCCCACGTTTCCAGCCACCCGACAACTCGCCCACCGCCTTCAGCAGAGTGGTCAGCCGCTGGTTATCCCGCAACAGATGCAGGCGCAACTCGAACGGGTCCTTGCCCCCCTTGTCGGCCAGTTCATCCAGGAAAGATTCGTAGAAAAAGTCATTCAGCGAATTGCCCACCGAACGCCAGTAGCCCAGCATCACCGGGCCCTTCACATAGATCTGCGCGATACGCTTGTTGGGAATCGCATAGGACTTGCCGGACAGTCCCTCAAGGGCCGTCGGGTCGAGCTTCTCGCCCTGCTTGCCCGCCAGGGCCTCGGTTGGCCCCTCCGTGGCACTCACCGCTTCAATCGCCACCGGCCAGCCGTCGCTGTCCAGCGCCCCACGGAAATTCACCGCTGCGACCGGGCGCAGCACATCCCGCAGGAATTCTTCTTCGCGGCTCCAGATCAACTTCACCGGGCGCCCCACCGCCTTGGCCAACTCGATGGCCTGCGGGTAAGGACTGGCCGAGTCATACAGGAAATGCCGCCCGAAAAAACCACCCAACAACGGCGAATGCAGGGTAATCCGCTCCGGGGCCAGGCCGGTGCGCTTGGCGATATCGGCCAGGAACATGTCCTGCGCCTGATTCGGCAGCCAGATCTCCAGCGAACCGTCAGGGTTGAAGCGCGCCAGCGCCGAAGGCGGCTCCAACTGGGCATGGTGCAGGTACTGGTTGTGGTAAGTGGCCTCGACCCTGGTCTTGGCATTGGCCAGCGTGCCGGCCACGTCGCCCTCGTTCTCATCATCACGGGCCGGGCCGGTTTCTGCGGCCAGGCGCTTGAAATGCTCGTCGCTGGAAAAGTCCTTCGGCATCCCGCGCACCTTGGAATCAGCCGTCGGCTCCAGCCAGTCGACCTGAATCGACTCCACCGCACGCTTGGCATGCCACCAACGCTCGGCCACCACCGCCACCGCACCGGGCAGGCGATGCACCGAATGCACGCCCGGCATGGCCTTGACCTGGTCTTCGTTGCGCAGGCTGCCCACGGTCATGCCGAGTCGGGGCGCATGCTGCACGGCGGCATGGAGCATGCCGTCGACCTTCATATCAATGCTGTACAGCGCCTTGCCGGTGGACTTGTCATACGCATCGAGACGCTTCACCGGCTTGCCGATCCAACGGAACTGGCTTGGGTCGCGCAGCTTCACACTGGCCACATCCGGTACCGGCAGGTCCATCGCCCGCCCGGCCAACTCGCCATACGCAAGAGAACGCCCGGACGCCGCGTGTACGACCTTGCCCGGCTCGGTCGACAGCTCGCTCACCGGTACCTTCAGCGCCTGCGCCCCGGCCTCCAGCAACATGGCCCGGGCCAGCGCACCCAGCCGGCGCATCGTGGGGTAACTCATCCGCACCGACATACTGCCGCCGGTGATGCGCATGCCGTTCTCCATCACCACAAAGGCTTCACCGGGCGGGGCACACTCAACCAGGAACGTGGCCGGATCGGCGTCCAACTCCTCGCCGACAATCTGCGCCATCGCGGTGAACGTGCCCTGGCCGCCTTCGATAAACGGGCTGAGCAAACGAATCGTGTTGTCCGGGCGAATCTCCAGGAAGGCCGGCACCTGTGTACCGCGTTCGGCCGTGGCCGCCTGAACTCGGCCAGACCCCAGCGGCAGGCCAAAACCGATCACCAGCGCGCCCACGGCCGTACTGGCCAGGAAGCGACGGCGGGACAGGTTCACCGGGTCAGTCAGCGCCGCGACCAAGGGCAGCGCGGTGGGATCAATGCGAATGTTCATCAGGCCTCTCCCTTCTGCGCAAGGTCATGCACGGCGGCATGAATGGCGTTATAGGTGCCACAGCGACAGAGGTTGACCATGGCGGCCTCGATCTGCGCATCACTGGGCTTGGGCGTGTGCTTGAGCAGCGCGGTGGCCGCCATTACCTGGCCGGATTGGCAGTAGCCGCATTGGGCGACCTGGTATTCGACCCAGGTGGCGACGACCCGCTTGCCGACGTCATCGGACTCGATGGCTTCGATGGTGGTGATTTCGCGGCCGACCACGCCGGAAACGGGCGTGACGCAGGAACGCACGACATTGCCGTCCACAAGCACCGAACACGCACCGCATTGCGCCAGGCCGCAGCCGTATTTGGTGCCGGTCATGCCCAGGTTGTCGCGGATGACCCAAAGCAGAGGCGTGTCGGGTTCGGCGTCGACTTGGTGGGTCTGCTGGTTAATTCGTAATTCCATGGCTCACCCGCTGATCATCGGTTGGTGTTGCATTTTTTAGTATTTTTAGACGGCAAGACGGGGCCTCGCCGCTGGGCATCGATGGCCCGTCTGGTTCGCGCGCGCGTGGTTTGACTAGTCTAGCGGGCGATGGGAATGACTTTAGACCCTGGTTCATCAAGGCGCTATGCAGGGGTGGGCAAGATCGCAGGATTAGGCAAGTATTCAAGAGGATTGCGTCAGGGGGAGCGGCCTGTGGTGTCAGTGGCGGTCACGCCGGGTGGTGTTCCACCAGAAAGTCGACAAATGCCCTGACCCGCGCAGGCATCGCCGCGCCGCCGACGAACACCGCGTGAATCGGCTCCTGGTCTCCGGGGTTGTACGCTTCAAGCAACGGCACCAGATCACCGCTGGCCAGGTCATCTGCCACGCTGAATGCGCCAATGCGTGCGATGCCGGCACCCAGCTTGGCCAGCTGGGACAATACCTCCCCGCTGTTACCCTCGATCGTACCCGACACCTGCAGCGAAAAATCGCGCCCGTCCACGCGAAACGGCCAGTCGGGCGCTGCCCGGCGGAAGTTGAAACGCAGGCAGTTGTGGTTGAGCAAATCCTGCGGCACCTGCGGCGTGCCATGACGCGCCAGGTAGTCCGGGGAAGCGACTATGACCTCGCCGATGGAGCCGATAAGGCGAGCGGTCAAGGGGCTGTCGGCCAATTGACCGAAGCGGATTGCAACGTCCGCTTGCCCGCCCAGGATATCCACCACCTCATCCTCCAGCCGCAACTCAACCACGATGGCCGGGTAGCGCGCGCTGAACGCGGCAACCAGCGGCACGATCGACAGCCGCCCGTGTGCGAGCGCCGCGCTGACCCTCAGCCGGCCCCGTGGTGCGCCCTGGTCGGTGATCGCATCCTCGACTTCGGCCATGTCCGCCAGGATCCGCCGGGCGCCGCGCAAATACGCTTCGCCTTCGGCGGTGAGCGTGATCGCCCGGGTGGTGCGCAGCAGCAGGCGGGTGCCTATGCGCCCCTCGATGCGGGTGATGATGCGGCTGATGGATGACGGTGTGAGGCCCAGCACCCGAGCCGCCCCCGAGAGGCTGCCCTGCTCCGCGACCCTGGCGAACACCGCCATCTCCCCCGACCGACCGCCTATGTCCACTTGTGATCTCCACGCAAAGCTGTAGTGCCCTGCCGAGGGCTACCGCCTGAAAAGTCGTGATTGTAGCATTTGACACAAAGATGAGGAGTCACCCATGCGTATCAACCCACCCCTTGTAGCACTGTCCATCGGCGCCTTCGGCATCGGGGTCACCGAGTTTGCCCCCATGGGCATGTTGCCCGGGATCGCCGCCGACCTCGGTGTTTCCATTCCCGCCGCCGGGCTGCTGGTCAGCGCCTATGCCATGGGCGTGCTGATCGGCGCCCCGATCATGACCCTCGCGACAGCCAGGGTGGCGCGCCGTTATCTGCTGGTGGGCCTGATGGCCATTTTCACCCTGGGTAATCTGCTGTCAGCCCTGGCCACCGACTACCAAACCCTGATGGTCGCCCGGTTGGTGACATCGCTGAATCACGGGGCATTCTTCGGCATCGGCTCCATCGTGGCAGCGAGTGTGGTGGCGCCCGACAAACGCGCGGGGGCCGTCGCCGCGATGTTCCTCGGGCTGACCCTGGCGACCATCGGTGGCGTGCCCCTGGCAACCTGGTTCGGCGAGAACTTCGGCTGGCGTACGGCGTTCTGGGGCATCAGCGGGCTCGGGGCGTTCGTGATGGTGGCCCTGTGGTGGGCGCTACCGAATACGCCCGCTCCAAAAGGGGCAAGCCTGATGGCCGAAATCCGCGTACTGGGCCGCGGGCCGGTACTGGCAGCGCTGGCGTTGACCGTGGTGGGGTCCAGCGCCATGTTCACGGTGTTTACCTATATCGCGCCGATTCTGCGGGATGTCACCCACGCCTCGACCAACTTCGTCACCGCAATGCTCGTGCTGTTCGGGATCGGCCTGACCCTCGGCAACGTCTGGGGCGGCAGGTCTGCGGACCGTTCGGTGGACCGCACCCTGATAACGTCGCTCGTGGTCCTGATTGCCGTGCTGCTGGCGTTCTCTGTGCTCATGCAATGGCCGCTGCCCGCCGCCTTGTCGATCCTGCTGTGGGGCGCCGCCAGCTTTGCGCTGGTACCTCCCCTGCAAATGCGCGTGATGGAAGCCGCCAAGGATGCACCCAACCTGGCCTCGGCGATGAACATCGGTGCGTTCAACTTCGGTAACGCCATCGGCGCGGCGCTGGGGGGAGCAGTGATCAACGCAGGGCTGGGCTACCCGGCCATTTCGCTGGCTGGTGCGATCATGGCGGCCCTGGGTTTGCTGATGGTGCTGGGCCTTGGCTGGCGCTCGCGGCGCACAGGTTCACGTATCTGCCAGGAACCGGCGCAGGCATAAGGACAGCCGCGCTCAAACGGCCCCCCTGCACCCTCCCCTCTGAAAAGCCCCGAATCCCGGGGCTTTTTTGCGTCTGCCTGGCCGCCATCCATCGCTGCAAAAAATTTCAACTAGTGACTTTCATTATGAAATCCACTGTGCAATATTACTTGCGTAATATTAAGCAACAGATCCCGGAGTCCCTCATGAAGAAAGCCAGCGTCCAACCCATGTCCTGCCCGGTCGCCCGTGCCCTGGAGCACATCGGTGATGGTTGGAGCCTGTTGATCCTGCGTGATGCGTTCTACGGGCTGCGCCGTTTCGACGAGTTCCTGCAGAGCCTCGGGATCGCCTCGAACACCCTGACCCGCCGCCTGAATGCGTTGGTGGCCGGCGGCTTGCTGGAACGGCGCCCGTACCAGGACAACCCGCCGCGCCATGAGTACCACCTCACCGAAGCGGGCCGGGACTTGCGCCAGGTCATCCTCGCGCTGATGGCCTGGGGCGCGCGGCATGCCGAGGGCTCGACCAAGGTGTTTCTCGCCGATGAGGCCACCGGGCGCCCGGTGGTGCTGGCGTTGATGGATGCCAACACCGGCAAACCCATCACCCGTGCGGGCCACCGCGTACATGTCAGCGCCGATGCCGAACCGCTGACCCTGTGGCGCGCACGAACCGGCCGGGCCTACGCCGAAAAAGACCAGTTGGTCAGCCCCTTCCCCCACTAATATTCAACGAGGTCATTTCGTCATGGACGCTCCAGTCAGCGCTGTGCCCGAACCCACCCAACCATCCCGGCGCAAACAGGTTTTGCGCCTGGGGCTGCTGACCCTGGCCGTGGCGGGCGGCGTGTGGTACGCCAGTCACTGGTGGCTGGTCAGCCGGTTTATCGAAGACACCGACGACGCCTATGTCGGGGCGGATGTGACGGTGATCAGCGCCAAAGTGCCGGGCTATATCAGCGAAGTGACGGTGCAGGACAACCAGTTCGTACGGGCCGGCGACGTGCTGGCGCGCATCGATGTGCGCGACTACCGCACGGCCCTGGCCAAGGCCGACGGCGCCGTGGCCGGGCAACAAGCCTCGCTCGCCAACCTCGACGCCACCGAACAACTGCAACTGGCGGTGATCAACCAGGCCAAGGCACAGATCGACGCCACCGATGCCGAAGCACAACGGGCCGGCGACGATCAAACGCGTTACCAGAACCTGGTGCGCAGCCAGGCCGTATCGGTCGAAAGCGCACAGCGGGTCAGCGCCGTATGGAAGACCGCCCGCGCCGACCACTCCCGGGCACAGGCCGGGTTGATGGCGGCGCGCCGGCAAATCGACGTGATTGAAACCCAGCGCGGCCAGGCACGTGCCGCGTTGCAACAGGCGCAGGCCGAACGCGACCAGGCGCAATTGAACATCAGCTATACCGAACTGCGGGCGCCGGTGGATGGTTACGTGGGCAACCGCCGCGCCCGGGTCGGTGCCTACGCCGCGGCCGGCAGCCAACTGATCTCGGTGGTGCCCGCGAAAGGATTGTGGGTGGATGCCAACTTCAAGGAAGACCAATTGGGGCGCCTGCAGGTCGGGCAAAGCGTGAGCATCCGCGCCGACATCCTCCCCGGCCGTGAATTCCACGGGCACATCGAGAGCCTGGCCCCCGCCACCGGGGCGCAATTCAGTGTGCTGCCGCCGGAAAACGCCACCGGCAACTTCACCAAGATCGTGCAGCGAGTGCCGGTGCGCGTGCGCCTCGACAGCAACGATGCCGACTTCGGCGCCCTGCGTCCGGGCCTGTCGGTGATGGCGAAGGTCAACACCGATGAGGCGTTCGAGGACCAGGCCAGCGCCCTCAAGGCCCAGCTATGAACAGCCCGTTGCCCGCCCTCAGCACCGCACAAAAAGTCGCGGCCTTCGCCACCATGTGCGTGGGCATGTTCATCGCCTTGATCGACATCCAGATCGTCTCCGCCTCCCTCAAGGACATCGGCGGCGGGTTGTCTGCCGGCGCGGACGATACGGCGTGGGTGCAGACCGCCTACCTGATCGCGGAAATCATCGTGATCCCCATGTCAGGCTGGCTCTCCCGGGTGATGAGCACGCGCTGGCTGTTCGCGGCGTCGGCGGCCGGGTTCACCTTGACCAGCCTGCTGTGCGCGATGGCCTGGAACATCCAGAGCATGATCGCGTTTCGCGCCTTGCAGGGGTTCCTGGGGGGCTCGATGATTCCGTTGGTGTTCACCACCGCGTTCATGTACTTCAACGGCAAGCAGCGGGTGATCGCCGCCTCTACCATCGGCGCCATCGCGTCCCTGGCCCCCACATTGGGCCCGGCCGTGGGCGGTTGGATCACCGACATCTCCTCCTGGCACTGGCTGTTCTACATTAACCTGCTGCCCGGCCTGTTCGTGACCTTTGCGGTGCCGATGCTGGTCAAGGTCGACCGCCCCAACCCGTCATTGCTCAAGGGCGCCGACTATATCGGCATGGCGTTGATGGCGGTGTTTCTCGGCTGCCTGGAATACACCCTTGAAGAGGGCCCGCGCTGGAACTGGTTCAGCGACAGCACCATCTCGACCACGGCCTGGATAGCCGCCATCAGCGGCGGGCTGTTTATCTGGCGCTGCCTGGAAATCAAGGAGCCGATCGTCGACCTGCGCGCGCTTCGGGACAGGAACTTCGCCCTGGGCTGCCTGTTTTCATTTATCACCGGCATCGGCATTTTCGCCACCATCTACCTCACGCCGCTGTTTCTCGGGCGGGTGCGCGGGTACGGCTCGCTGGATATCGGCCTGGCGGTGTTTTCCACGGGGGTGTTCCAGTTGCTGGCGATCCCGGTGTACGCCTTGCTGGCCAATCGTTTCGACCTGCGCTGGATTTTGATGTTCGGGTTGTCGTTATTCGCCCTGTCGATGTGGGACTTCTCCCCCATCACCCACGACTGGGGCGCCAAGGAGCTGCTGCTGCCCCAAGCCATACGCGGGTTTGCTCAACAAATGGCAGTGCCGCCGGTGGTCACCCTGACCCTCGGCGCACTGGCCCCCGGCCGCCTGAAGCTCGCCTCGGGCCTGTTCAACCTGATGCGCAACCTCGGCGGCGCCATCGGCATCGCCGCCTGCGCCACGGTGCTCAATGACCGCACCAACCTGCACTTCCTGCGCCTGGCCGAGCACCTGAACATCCGGAACGAGTCGATGAATGTCTGGCTTGACCAGCTTTCAGGGAATGCCCAGTTGCTGGGGCAAAACAGCCTGGATTCGAGCCAGTTCGCGCTGAGTCAGCTGTGGGCGCTGACCTGGCGCGAGGCGCAAACGCTGACCTATGCGGACGCATTCCTGATGATCATGGTGTGCTTCGTCGTCGCCGTGTTGCTGGTGCCGTTGATGCGCAAGGTGCAACCGCCGAAGCAGCCGACGGCGGATGCGCATTAGAGAGGACTTGTCACAACGTTTGAGGCTGTGAGTACAGCACCCGGCTCCATTGCCTACAGTCGCGTCGGAATTTGCCAGCTTGTGCATCTGGGAGGCACCTCTCTAAGGTTGCCCAGGCGCTGAATACCCCTTTACCTGTACTCAACCTCGCGTCGACAAGATGTAGCCATCTAGCTACAAATGGAACTATGATCAACAAGAAAAAAATATACGAGATCCACCAAACACCCGAGTTCGAGAGCTGGCTTAAACGTATGAAGGACACTCAGGGAAAAGCGGCAATTCTGACCCGACTGGATCGTGCCGGAGCGGGCAACTTTGGTGATTGCGAATCGGTTGGCGATGGGATGAGCGAAATGCGTGTTTTTGTTGGCCCGGGCTATAGAATTTACTATGTGCGCTCGGGAATCGCAGAGTACTTGATGCTCAGCGGGAGCGATAAAACGGATCAAAAACGGGGCATACAAAAAGCTAAAGCAATACTCGCTGGCCTGAGAGGTAAATGATATGAGCGATAAATTCAATCCCGAGGAGATGCCAATCCTCAGCCTCGACACGACGGGTACGACTCATTACGAAGCCTCGCGCTTTCTCGATAGCCCGGAAGCAATGGCGGCCTATTTGGCTGAAAGTCTGAAAACCGGTGATACCGAGGGCCTTATTCATGCGTTGGCCGAGGTCGCAAAAGCCAAAGGCGTAAATAAGGTCGCCAAGGATGCGGGGGTCAATCGTGAAAGCCTTTATAAGGTGCTGAAAGCCGGCTCGAAAACGCGATTTGAGACCATAAGGAAGCTGATGACCGCAATCGGTGTCGAACTCACCGTACAACCGGTAACAGCGCTGGCTGTCACTTCAAAACCCGTTGATCCAAGGGCTGGCAAGCCCGTTTCAGCCGCCAAGCCTGCAGCGAAGACGCGCTCGTGATCATCACTGTGTGTTTTGTTGTGGCCGTGTTGCTGGTGCCGTTGATGCGCATTGAGTCGCCGTCAGACAGTGAGGTACTGGATCACCTCGCCCATCGCGTCAATATCGGGAGCATCGCTCACTGCTGCTTCCGAGTTGCACCATGGGTAACTCAGACCTGACACCCACTTCATGACGCTCCCCAAATCCGCAGCGGGCAGCGTCTTCATATGCTCGATAGTGATGGTGAGCTTTTCAACAAGCCCCGACTCAACACTGAACTGCCACTCATACACCCCACACCCAACCCGGGCTTCGCCGGAGTTTTTGTCGGACATCCCCACCAGCCATTTGCACTGATAGGTTTTGGCCCCCGCTTCGGGTGGCTGCCCCAGGCAAAACGTATAGACGTTTTCAAAGGTCTGCCCGAACCGCCTCACCAGCACATCGCCGATGCCGCCCACCCCTTCGACGTGGGGCGGAAACGAGATGGACCCGGTGCGCACCACCATGTCCAGGATTGCCTCGGGAACAAACGCCCGGCTGAGCAAATGCGGGCGGTTGCCGTCCTTGGCGAGTATGTAGTGCTGAATCGCGAGTTGAGCAGTGTTCATGGTTTTTCCGTCGATTCCCTATCAGGTAATGCTTAGGCCTTCTGGATCAGTTCTCAGAGGTAACAACAGGCTCATCACCGGACTCGGCAGCCAGCTTCAATCGGTCTGCTTTGCTGATGTATTTATCCTTTTTGGCCGGTGCCAATTTGGCGCTGGCCTTTTTGGCCTTGGCCTTGAACAGCTGCTGTAGTTTTTTTTGACGATTCATGTTTTCTATCCGGTGTGTAATCAGTGCTTGCCGGCGTGATTATCCATCTTTCATGCCTTTATCGAAGCAGATTTAATTCACGGCACTCCACAGCGCCACCACGGTCTGTCCCTATAGTCCCTATACGCCTCTATTCTCGCCCAGCGGAGCCATCATGATCATCGTCCACCACCTCAACAACTCCCGTTCGCAACGCATCCTGTGGCTGCTCGAAGAACTCGGCCTGCCCTACGAGCTCAAGCGCTACCAGCGCGACCCGAAAACCAACCTCGCGCCCCCTGAACTCAAGGCGATCAATGCCCTGGGCAAATCACCGGTGATTCAAGACGGTCCCCACGTGGTGATCGAGTCCGGCGCCATCATCGACTACCTGATTCGCCGCCATGGTAACGGCCGCCTGCAACCGGATCCGGCCACTGCAACCTATGACGAATACGTGCAATGGCTGCACTTCGCCGAAGGTTCGGCCATGCTGCCACTGATGCTCAACCTGTACGTCGGGCGCCTGGGTGACGCGGGTGCGCCGTTGCATCCGCGTATCGAATCCGAGGTGGCGAACTACCTGGGTTATCTGGACAACGCACTGGGGCTCACGCCGTACCTGGTGGGTGACGAATTGACCGGCGCGGATATCCAGATGAGCTTCATCGGCGAAATCGCCCGGGCTCAGGGCAAGCTGCAGGCCTACCCGAATGTGGCGGCGTGGGTGCAACGCTTTCAGGAACGGCCCGCGTATCGCAAGGCGCTGGAACAGGGTGGCGCATACGCGTTCGCGAAGTAAAAGGCCAGGCGGTTCCGGCGGGTGTTCATCTGTATTGCGTTAATCCCCGGGATGAGGATTACTGTAGGACGCATCCGGCATTGAGATAACACAGCATGTTCGAACTCGCCCCCATCCTGACGTATGTCGCCGTGGTCATCGGCCTTTTCCTGATTCCCGGCCCAGCCGTGCTGCTGGTGATCACCCGCACCCTCCAGGGTGGGCGCAAGGTCGGGATTGCCACCGGGCTGGGGGTGGCCTCGGGCGACCTGATCCATACGCTGTGCGCGGCGCTCGGCCTGTCGGCCATCCTGATGACCTCGGCCGTGGCGTTTAACGTGGTCAAAATCGTCGGTGCCTGCTACCTGATCTACCTGGGCATACGTGCGTTTATGGCCAAGCCTGGCGCCACCACGCGCAAAGACCTGCCCACCGTGACCTCGACCCAGGCGTATTTCCAGGCGGTGGGTGCCGAAGTGCTGAACCCGAAAACCGCGATTTTCTTCCTGGCCTTCCTGCCGCAGTTTATTCACCCGGAATCGGGTTCTTCCCTGGCGCAGTTCGCGGTGTTGGGGTTGATCTTCTCGGGGCTCAGTGCGGTGTACACCACGCTGATTTCGGTGGCGATTCGTCCGTTGAGCCAATGGATGGTGGGCCTTTCAAGGCTGCGCCGTTGGGAGGGAAAGATCATTGGGACGTTGTTCATGGGATTGGGGCTGAAGATTGCTTTCCAGCAGCGTTAATCGGTTGCAAACCGCTGCCTTTTAACCCGGTACATCTCACCATCCGCGTGGCTGAGCAGGCTGTCGGCATCTGCCCCATCCGCCGGGTAAAACGCTACGCCGATACTGCAGGACGGCATCTTGACCGCGCCAAACTCAGCGCTCAGGGGCTGGGTCATCACCGCAACTATCTGCTGCACTTTGGCCGACACGGCTTCCGGTGACTGAATATCCGTCAGCAGCACGGTGAATTCATCCCCGCCCATCCTGGCCACCAGGTCGCTCTCACGCACACACCCTTCCAACCGTCGTGCAATCACGCAAAGCACGCGGTCGCCCACGGCATGCCCGTACACATCATTGATGGCCTTGAAGTCATTCACGTCCAGAAACAGCAAGGCCAGAGGACTTTTGTGGTGGTGAGCGGCTTGCAGGGCCTCGTCCAACCGGTCATTGAACAGCGAGCGATTGGTGAGGGCCGTCAACGGGTCGTGATGGGCGAGGAAACGCAGCTCCTCTTCCGCCTGCGTCAGGGCGGTTACGTCCCGCGCAACACCGATCCGCGCCCCCACTTCCTCGGACCAGAAGGCCGCCCACAGAATGTGCACCACACTGCCATCCTTGCGGATATAGCGGTTGCGGAAGTCGACGTGGGGCTTGCCATTCATGACCCGCACAATCGACGCCCGGGTGCGGGCCAGGTCTTCAGGGTGCATGTAGTGGGTGATCAGGGTGCCGGTCAGCTCCTCGGCGCGGTACCCCAGCAGCGCTTCGCAGGCATCACTCACAAACACGATCTGATTTTCACTGTCGACCACGAACACCGTATCCAGCATCAAGTGGATCAGTTTGGGATAGAGGGCTTGCAGGTCAACGGGCATAGGTCTGGGGAGCGTCTGGTTCGGATTGGGCGATCATAGCCCGATCCCGAAGGATGGCGAAAAGGAATCATAGCGGCCCGCAGAATAGCCCCCGGCAATGTTGCTGCGCCAACTGCGTCGCCACCAGCAGGCTGCGCCACCCTTCAAGGTCGTAGGAGAGCGCCCGCCAGAGCAGCCACGGCCAATAGTCGCAGAGGTGGAACACGCACCAGATCATTCGACACTCGGTTTTTATAATGAACGAATGATTGCTATGCTGAACACCCGGCGACAAAGCGTCAACCCATTTATGGATGATTTGAAGAACAAATGACCGACATAACGAACAATCTCAATCCAAGCCGAATCGACCTGCTGGCCCTGTCGATTAAGCGCGAACGCCAGGCTGCGGGGCTTTCATTGACTGAACTGGCAAAACGCGCAGGCGTGGCGAAGTCGACCTTGTCCCAACTGGAGTCCGGCATCGGCAACCCCAGCATCGAGACCCTGTGGTCGTTGGCCACGGCGATGGGCTTGCAGGTGACCCGGTTCTTCGAACAACCCCAGCAACACCTGCGGGTAATTCGCGCCAACGAGGGCCTGACCACCTATACCGAAACCGGCCACTACGCGGCCACACTGCTTGCGGATTGCCCGGCGGGCGTGCGTCGCGATATCTACCGGCTAAAGGTACAGCCGGGCGAAGCGCGCCTGTCTCAGCCCCACCCTGCCGGCACCGTCGAGCACGTGCTGCTGTGCAGCGGCAGCGCGAATATCGGCCCGGCCGGTGCGCCTGTGCTGCTGCACGCCGGCGACTACATCAGCTACCTGGCGAATGCGCCCCATGTGTTCGAAGCACTTGAGGCGGATACCACGGCGGTGATGGTGATCGAACATCCCTAAGCCGCGGGGATGTGCCCTCAGGCATGGATAGGCAGGGCCAACCCGAACAGCACAAAAAACCCGCCGCAGACTTTATTGAATCGGCGCCCGGTTCGCGCCAGCCAGGGCCGTACCCGGTGCGCGGCGCTGGCCACCAGGTACTCGACGATGAACTCCACCACGGCGTAGGTCAGGGCGATGGTGAGTGTCTGCGCGATGATGCTCCGGTGCGGGTCCAGGAACGGTGGAATAAACGCGGTGAACAGCAGCAAGGCCTTGGGGTTTGAGATCGCCGATACCAGCCCCTGGCGGAACAGCGGCCAGCTCCGCGAGCTGGTAGTGCCGGTCGCCTCAAGGCTGACCGGTGCCGCCCGCCATAGCCCGAAGCCCAGCCAGATCAGGTACAGCCCACCCGCCACCTTCAAGGCCGTGAACAAACTGGCCGATGCCTGGATCAGCGCACCCAACCCCAACGCACACAGCGCCAGCACAATCGCAAAACCGAGCACGCCGCCACTGATGGTGAACAGCGTTTTGCGGCTGCCGTGAAGCGCACCGTGGGTCAGCGCCAATAACGCATTGGGCCCTGGCACCACCGCGATGCCGAAGCAGGTAACCAGGTAAAGCAACCAGGTATCAAAGGGCATGGATCCGATCCAGAAGGTGTTGGTTCAAGGCAGAATGTTGCGGGTGAACAAGCGTCCATGAAAAGCGCATAATTCAGGCCTTAGCCATTCGATTAACGAATAGAGGTCAGCGCGATGCCCGCCAGCGATTTGCAACTCGATTGGCTCAAATGCTTTGTGGCCGTGGTGGATGCCGGCTCGTTGTCTGGCGCCGCCCACGAGGTCAACCGCTCGCAGTCCGCCGTCAGCATGCAGATGAAGAAACTCGAAGCCGCCCTTGGACGACAGCTCTTGAGTCGCGGCCCGAGGCACCTGCAATTGACTGCCGATGGCCAGACGCTGCTGAGCTACGCCCGGCGCATGCTCGCCCTGCACGCTGAAACCCAGGCGGCGTTTCATGGTGAAGAGCTGACCGGGCGCATCCGCCTTGGCGTTGCCGAAGACTACGCGGCCCGGTACCTCACGCCGCTGCTCAAGCGCTATTCGCCGCGCTACGCCGGTGTGGAAATCGAACTGACCTGTGAACAGTCGACCACGCTGATCCCGCAGTTGCGCAGCGGCGATCTTGACCTGGCGCTGGTGTCTCGGGACTCGCCCCAAAGCGGCACCTTCCTGTTCAAGGAGCCCATGGTGTGGGTAGGTTCACCGCAGTTCGAACTGTGGCGGCGCGACCCGATCCCCATCGCCGTCTACGAAAGCGCAAGCCTCGCCCGGCGGTATGCGGTGAACGCACTCACCCAGCAAGGCCGCGAATTCAAGGTGGTGTACAACAGCTCCAGCCTTGCCGGCCAGGTGGCCGCCGTCGAGGGCGGGCTCGCGATTGCCGCGATCACCCAATGCACCGTGCAGGATTCGCTTCAGGTACTCGGTGACGAGCACGGTTTGGGCAGTATTGAGCCCATGGAGGTTTCGATTCTGCGTAGCCGGGCGTCCCGCGGGTCCAAGGCGGTCAATAGCCTGCATGCGTTCATCATCCGAACGCTGAGGGCTCAGCCTTAGTGGGCAGAGCGTTTCGGCACAATCATCGAGCGCTTCGGCGCAGTGCCCTGCCTACGCGCTGTTTAGGATCAAGGCTCAAACCACGCCTGGACATCACCGCAATGAAACTCAAAGCACTTGCCCCCGCGATCACCCTGATCATGGCCGCCAGCGGACACGCCGCCAGCTTCTCACTCAACAGCCCGGACATTGCCGACCAACGCCCGCTGACGCACCTGCAGGAATTCAACGGCTTCGGCTGCAGCGGCGGCAACACCTCCCCTGCCCTGTCCTGGGCCAACGCCCCGGCGGGCACCAAAAGCTTCGCCATCACCGTCTACGATCCCGACGCCCCGACCGGCAGCGGCTGGTGGCACTGGACGGTGGTGAACCTGCCTGTCACCGTCTCCAGCCTGCCGAGCAATGTGGGCACCCACCTGCCGGCCGGGGCAGTGCAAGGCCGCACGGACTACGGCCAACCCGGCTTCGGCGGCGCCTGCCCGCCCGTGGGTGATAAACCGCATCGCTATCAATTCACCGTGTGGGCGTTGAAAGTCGACACCCTGCCGATCGACAATCAATCCAGCGGCGCCCTGGTCGGCTACATGCTCAATGCCAACAGCTTGGCCAAGGCCACAATCACGGCCCCTTACGGACGCTAGTCACGATGGATGTTCACGAAGGTCTGCGGCACCGGGAAAGCATCATCGAAAGCTGCGTGATCAGGGCCCGACAACACCATACCCTGCAACGCGTGCCGGTCTTCATGACCGCCCTGTGCCGCGTGCGACAGGGGCAAAAACTGATGCAGTGGGATGAGCGCGAAATGCGCGCTGGCCCACAGCACCTGATTCTACTGCCGGCGGGCCGCGAGCTTGGGGTGACCAATTTTCCCGGTGCCCAGGGTGACTACATCGCTGACGTGGTGTCGTTTCCGGTGCCGGTGTTGCGTAACTTCGTTGCCCGGTATGGCGCGCAGTTCAAGGGCAGCATGCATGCCGACCTGTGCGTACGCCTGGACAAACAGACCCGACAAGCCTGGGACCAACTGCTGACCGCACTGAGCACCGGCGCCCCGTCGGCCCTGTGCACCCACTATGGCGAGGCCGTGTTGCTCTGCCTGTGCCTGGCCGGCCAGGCGGGACCGTTGCTGATGGATCGCAACGACCCCTTGAGTGAGCGCGTGCAGCGGTTGATCGGCAGCAACCTGTCCAGGGACTGGACCGTTGCCACGGTTGCGCAGCAGCTGAATCTGGGGGAATCGACGTTGCGTCGGCAACTGGCCAATGAGGATGCGAGCTTCAGGGCCATCCTGGAAAATGTTCGGCTGGGGGCGGCGTTGCAACAGCTGCAAACCTCCAGGGATTCCATCGGGGAGATTTCCAGTGCGTGCGGGTATGCGTCGGCGTCGCGGTTTGCGGTGAGGTTCAAGTCACATTATGGGCTTTCACCGCGGTCGTTGCGGGCGGCGATGTGAGGTACACACTACCTGAGTAGCCCATAACCTGTGGCGAGGGAGCTTGCTCCCGCTGGACTGTGCAGCAGGCCCATTTTTTTGGGGCCGCTACGCGGCCCAGCGGGAGCAAGCTCCCTCGCCACAGGTACTTCGCGGTTATTGAAGCGCTTTGGCAACCGCATCAAAGGCAAACATATCGTCGATCACCTTGCCACCCGTGGGTTTGGTCTGCGCCTGCCACACCACAATCACCACATTCCTGGTCGGATTGATGTAGAGGTACTGACCAAACGTACCGGCCGCCGTAAAGGCTTTATCGGCTTTGGAGGCGTCGGTCCAACCTGGCCACCACATGGACGCAAAGTCACCGTACGCCGCATCTGAACCCGTAGTCGCGCTGGCAAAACTCAACCAGTCTTTAGGCAACACTTGCTGCCCTCCCGCCTTGCCGCCGCTGAGCACGAACTGCCCAAAACGCCCGTAATCCTCAAGCGTCGCGCTGATACCGCTGCCGCCCACTTCATTGCCATTAAGACCATCCAGCCACCACTTGGCATCGGTTTGCATGCCGTAAGGCGCCCAGATCTTCTCGCTCAGGTATTGCGTCAGTGGCTTGCCCACCGCAGCGCTCACCAGTTGCCCCAACACTTGAGTTTCACCGGTGCTGTAGTTGGTGCGAGTGCCAGGTGGCGCGGCGGTGGGCAGGCTGGCCATGAACTTGAGGAGCGACCCGGGCACTTGTTCGCTGCGCAGTTTGATCAAGTGGCGCTCGTCCGAGGTAGGGTCCGTGTATTGCTCGTTCCACTTGATCCCGGAGCGCATGGACAGGATCTGGCGCACGGTGACCTGGTCATAACCGCTACCGGCCAACGCGGGTAAATAACGGGTGACCTTATCATCCAGGCTCTTGATGGCGCCGTCCTGCAGCGCCGCGCCCACCAGCGTCGAGGTGATGGACTTGGCCACCGACATCGACATCCACCGGGTGTCGGCGGTGTTGCCTTTTTCATAACGCTCATCAACGATCTTGCCGTCCTTGAGCACCAACAGCCCCGTTACCCGGTTGATCGCCACGTAGTCATCGAGGCTGTAATGCTTGCCTTTGTAGTCAAAGGCAACCGGCCCAAGTGGCTGGCTGCTACGGGGTAACGGGAACGGATGACCGCCCGCCTTGATCGTGCGCGTCGGGAACAACCGGTCGGTATTACGGAAGGTAGTGACGGCCAAGTCCTCGCTGAGCCTGCCGTCATAGATGGCCTGCACGTCGCCAATCGGTTCCTGTGCATGGGGATAAGGCTTCGCGGGATCCGGGGTGGCCGCGCAGGCGGTTAACGACAGCGCAAGTGTCGACGCACACACCAACACATGAAGCGCGCTGCGTTCAACCAGGGATGAAGAGCGATGAAGCATGGGCATAAACACCTCTTTATTATTGTTTGATCGGCCTTGAAACGCTTCAGCACGTCAGCAAAACCGACATGCCGAGGCTCAGGATGCAGCGGGGGATTTTTTCTGGCGCGCGGGATCGGGCCGGATTACGCGCGGAGTCGGGCCATGGGCAATCGAGAGGGTCTACACGGAAGAGAACGCTCTACGCAGGCAGTCTTATCAACGAGACTGATGATTACTATCGAACCGGTCGCCTATTGGCTTACCAAAACCCATTCCTATAATCGCCTCCACTTTCTCCCTCCCGTCTGCCCGCAGGCGAAATCTCCTCCCGGAACCCAACACCATGCCAAGCGCAAGCCGGGCCCCTAGCGGCCTCCCCGAACATAATCAACAAACCGTCCTGCAGCAGTGGCTGGCGATTCTCTCGGTGGCCGTGGGCGCCTTCGCCCTGGTCACCAGCGAGTTCCTGCCGGTAGGCGTACTCAACGACGTCGCCGCCGACCTCGGCATCAGCGCCGGCCACGCCGGGCTGATGGTCACCCTGCCCGGCATCATGGCCGCCCTCGCCGCCCCGTTGCTGTCGGTGGGCATTGGCGCCATGGACCGTCGCTACCTGCTGATCGGCCTGACCCTGATCATGATCATCGCCAACATGGTGGTGGCCTACGCCAGCGACTTCAGCCTACTGCTGTTCGGCCGCGTGTTGCTGGGCATCAGCATCGGCGGCTTCTGGGCCACGGCCATCGCCCTCAGCGGCCGCCTGGCGCCCAAGGGCGTCGGCGTAGCGAAGGCCACCTCGATCATCATGATGGGCGTGACCCTGGCCACCGTGCTCGGCGTACCCGTCGGCACCTGGCTGAGCGGCCTGATGGGCTGGCGCATGACCTTCCTCGTCACCGCACTGGTGGGCATACCGGTACTGCTGGCACAGATGTTCCTGCTGCCGCGCCTCGAACCGGAAAAAGCCATTCGCATCGCCGACCTGCCGGCCCTGTTCATCAACCCACAAGCACGGGTCGGCTTGATCGCCGTATTGCTGATCGGCCTGGCCCACTTTGCCGCGTACACCTACGTCGCGCCGTTCTTCAAAAACAGCTCCGGCTTCGACGGCCCGACCATTGGCTCCCTGCTGCTGCTCTACGGCGTGGCCGGCGTAATGGGCAACGTCTTCGCCGGCTTTGCCGCCAACCGCAGCGTGCGCCACACCTTGCTGCTGGTGGCGCTGATGATCGGCACCAGCACCGCCCTGTTCCCCTACTTCGCCACCGGCATGAGCGGCGCAGTAATGCTGATCGCACTGTGGGGCTTCGCCTTCGGTGCCTTCCCGGCCTGCGCGAGTATCTGGATGTTTGTGGTTGCGCCCAAGGATGTGGAGCGTGGCATGCCGCTGTTCGTCGCGTTGTTTCAGGTGATCATTGCCGTGGGCTCGTTCTTTGGCGGGCAGATCGTCGACAAGATGGGGACGTCGGTGCTGTTGAGTTTGGCGACCGCGTTGGTGGGTGCCGGGTTTGTGACAGTGCTGGTGTTGGGGCGCAAGGTGAGTAATAGCCTGGCGGCCCAGCCTGCTTAATCGAGGAAAGCGGGACTGATTGAATTCAGTCCCGTGGCTTGAGGCAGTGAGCACGGCACCTTGCTCCATTGCCTACAGTTGCGTCAGAATCCGCCGGCTTGTGCACCTGGGTTGGGGTCTCTAAGGTTGCTCGGTCGCTGAAACCTCAGTGATCGGGTTTAGTAGCCCGAGGTTCAACCTAACGTGTGCATGAGCTTCATCTGTCGGACGTCCTTGTCTGTGCTTGATGGTGGCTGTGCGTAGGGCGCCCTCGGGCGCGCCGGTTTTTGTTAGGTTCCCCCGGTCTACTAACCTGCGTACAGCTGCCACCCCCTCGTTTAGTAGCGACGGGATGGAAGCCCGAGCAAGGAACTTAACGATGTTCAAGGTAACGCCGAATCCTCCGGGAACTCCCGATTTGAAACTCAACCAAGCCGCGCACCGTGCCTTGGATCACTATCTCAATCCCTCCTCCGCCAAGACCACCCCGCCGTCGGGTGCGTTGTTCAGTGTGGCTGCTGATGCCAGCAGTGAAAGTCTGATTACCAATAGCTATGAAACCTTTGCCTCGGTCAGCGCGTTGCTGCTTGATCTGTCGGATGAGCTGAGCGGGAAAGACCGTGATGTGGCGTTGGCGATTCATCAACTCAGTGAGTTGGGGGTGCTATTGATGGGCAAGCTGATGGATCGGGAGGTGCCGTGTAGCTGAAGTCAGACGTAGTCCAATAGCACTTACCGTTCAGTGCACGCAATCGATTAGTCGCTGGGGCGTTGTAGGCATCTACAGCGGCTCAGCGACGGCACACATGCCAGGGCACTGCTTTTCTCCGGCTATGCTGAATGTCGGCCTTCGGCCATGAGCTGCCGTTGGCAAAATTTTTAGCTCTTGTTGATGTGGGAAATCTTGCAAAACCGAGTCGATTATTCGTACTACGACGTACGAAACTGAGTGGCGACTACGGGCGACGCTGTACGCTCGGGGCACGCAAGGTTCAGATCTCCCATGAACCGCATATGACTGGGGATATGCCAAGCCAGGTATGCAGCCGCCGGGTTGAGTTCCTAGGATTCCACACTGACTGCGAGCCTATGTCGAATAACTTTGTCACAGGCGCGGGCTGTATTTCGGTGATCGACTCTTGTCGGACGTGAGACCGATCAGAGTGGCGGTGAAGGCTTGCTACGCCCATGGATCTGTCAGTACGCTGCGCTGAGCATGTCGCGCGGTTTTGTCCTTGCTACTGAGCCCGCAGGACACGCAAAATGCGGCCACAACGATTGAGTCCGACTTTTTGCCTGCAAGCGTAGGCGATTTCTCAGTACTAGAGACTGAGCCCTTCCCGAGGCAAAACAGATGATTTACTCACCGCACTCGCTCTTGAAACTGGTCCGGGATGGAAAACTAATCAAGCATCTTGCTCAGCGTGAGTTGACTACCCCGGAAGGCGTTGGATTTGACCTCAGGCTCGCAGGCCTCTCTCGCCTGACAGTAGGGGGTGGAAGCTTGCGAGAGTCTACGCGACGCACCCCTGCCAGCGAGGCCATGCTCGCAGACGCAGATGACTGCTTCGTGATGGAGCCGGGCAAGACTTATCTGGCGAGCACCATGGAAGAATTCGATCTTCCGGAAGATCTGGCAGCGCTTTTTTTTCCGAGAAGCACGCTGTTCAGAAGCGGGATAACGTTCAGTTCCAGTGTCCTGCCGCCAGGTTATATAGGGCCGATGACGTTCGCGCTCACCAACCATCACAGCGAGGCGTTTGAAATTCAGATTGGTGCGCGCTTTGCGCACGTCATCTTTCAGGCGGTATCCGGGGATATCGGCCGGTATAAAGGACAGTGGCAAGGTGGCCGCGTCTCGCAGCCCAAGGACGAAGGACAAATCTGATGAGTGTTTTACAGATCAAAGGGCGTACAACGAAATCCCACACGGACTTTGACGCGGCATCGTACTCCAGCAACAGCCTTATTCTCACTAATGCGCGGGACGATAGAATCGAAGAGTTTTCGCTCGAACTGTCCGTGGGTGAAGGGTGGAGTGATAACTATTCTGGCAACGACAAAAACCTGTGGCGCATCGTCGATGGCATGACGATCAAGGGCCACGATTCTGTGGTGGTGGAGGCCGCTGAAGAAATCAAGGTGCCGCACAATCGATATGGCATCGTCCTGCCGACGGGTAGTCTTTTTCTTTCACGCGGGGTGCTGGTTGCTTCGGCGAAGGTCGAACCTGCATTTGATGGCAAGCTCAAGCTCAGGATATTCAACACCACCAACAAGAATGTCCAGCTGACCAAAGGCGAAAAGCTGGGCTCTGTGATTTTTTTCTCCACAGAATCGACGCATACCCAGAACCCCATCAAGCGTGGCAGTGAAATATCGACGCTTCCCATCACGCGGCGCGCGCGATTGAAGAAGTGGTTTTCGCTCAATCCCACCATATGGATCGGATGGACGCTGAACTTAATCGGAAGCTCCTTGGTGTCTTCTCTTATACTGTACGCGATCTATTACAAGACGGTACTGGAACACCAATCGCAGCCTCCTCAAGCACAACAAAGCGCTCAGCCATCGCCGAATGAAGTTAAGTCCAAATGATTGTCATTGATAAAAACCTAGAACACCTTGTTGCACAGTATTCAGTATGCGAAAAAACCTTATTTGATGAATTTTCTCTCAAAATTCAATTGGGGCATACGTATTACGAGCCAAAACCTTTGCCCGTCTCCGAAAGCATTGTATACGGGTCGCATCCAGTCCCTTCGACGGTTTTTTCGGAGAAAAAAGAAATTCAGCAAAATTTGGTGCTAAAACCTGGTGAGCAAGTCATTACCTGCAGTAAACATCGATACAAAATACCGTTGGATTATTTTGGCTTGGTGCAAACCAAAGGAACCCTTGCGCGGTTGTTCGTGCAGGTAACCTGTAATGACGGTCAGGTAGAGCCAGGTTTCGACGGGTACATAACCCTCGAAATCATCAATATGTCGCCTTGGAAGATCGAAATACCGGCCGTCAGCGATATAGCACAGCTTTATTTGATGAAATGCAGCAGCACTGCATCTGAGCCATACCACGGTCGGTATATGGATGCTGCCAAAGAAGGGCCCACCCTCGCAGTGTTTCGAAAGTAGATCGCCTCACCGCAGCGGTCGACGCCGCGGGTGAAGATAACCAGGTATTGAAGTTGATTACTAGTTGGCGCCCAAGCTCTCGGATGTTGAAGTTTGGGTCATAGCAGTTGATAAGCTCGAGTTCCGTTCGTATTCCATCGAAATGCGCCGCATCAGACAGTGGCGGTAACCGGCTGGGGCGTCGATTCGGCTAAGGTGAGCGTCTGCTTTTGGCCTAAAGCTGCCAGTAGCGAGGGGCAGCTTGCGGCCAAAAGCAGACGTTCACAAAGGCCTATTTTTAAATCGGCCATTCAAATAGTTAATAGAGCGGCGGGCACAAAAGTTTAATTCGGAAGATCCTAGACAAGCTTAACTTTAAGCGGGAATAAGCTCTTTAAATACAAAGTCCATGAACTGCCGAGCTATCGATCGTTGATCCTCAACATTATTATCTTGCCAAGCATGGTGAGTGGGATTTAGCGCTAGTCGCCATTTATCCGCTTCCTGAGAAACTTGCATTGATATAACCCCATACTCTCTTAATTTATTGATTCTATCTGATAGATTAGGCTCAAATATCTTGGCGACCTTAATTTGCTGTGCAAACCGAAATGATATTTCCTGCTCGAAAAAAACTCTTAAATCACCAGCGCTGTGGGAATTAGTTTCTCCGCAGATGAACTTGAAAATCAGCTCTCGTTTTTTTTCATGTTCACCGCTTACGAAACTATCAATGTCCAGAACTTCAATATCAGATGAACTTTTATTTTTTACTATAGAAAGCAGTCTAACTGCTGATTGATTCTTAAAAACATTCAGATAAGCTGTGACCGCTTGATCATAATGACTCAAAACTATAATTTGGCGCGTAGTGAGCGACAGGTCATAAATTTCTTGGTGTGCTAAAGACATTCTATTGCAATCAAAAGAAGTAATTGGATCATCAAGCACTACTACTGCATTTTTTCTTTGAGTTTCTTCAAGACAGGTGACCCCCGCCCAAAAAACTGAAAGTGCCAACGCTCGGCGATCTGATTCGCTAAATATCTGCTCAAGGTGCTTTTCCGAAACTTCATATCCACGAAATTTAACCTTTAGGTAAAAAACTGGTGTGTGCCCGCTTAGGTCTTCACCTTTAATTAATTCAAAGTCTTCGCTTCCGAATCGGGCAAAATGCTTATTTAAATTCAGGTAATAGCTTTTGAGGAAATCGCTTTGCTCCTCTCTCAATTCATTATTCATGCGAGGTATTTCGACGTGCAGCCTCTCAAGCTCTTTATTTATTGCTATAAATTCATCACATTGGGTTTTCAGCTTAACTCGCAGTATCTTTCTCTCTATCAGCTTACCTTCCAGCTCTTTATTTGTGATCTTGCTGTCTATTGTTTGAGCGTTTATCTGCTCCTTAAAGTTCGCTATGACCAAGTTCAAGTCAAGAGCTAGAGCATTGTATTGATCGCAAAGATATTTTAGATTGGATTCAAGTGAAGCTATTTCATTTCCGTCGACAGGTGGCAAGGGGTCTTGAGGAACCTCACGCTTTCTTTTGATTAGAATGGAGATCTCCTCCAGCAAAGGTTGTAGCTTAGTATCCCATCTATGCATGGCCTCAGACAAATCACCTGAGACCTTCATCAGAAGTTCTACCAATTTAATAAAGTATTCCCCGCTTTCAAGTTCCGGGTAACTAACTATAGCCTCTTTACTTCCTTCTAGCTCGAGCCTTAAAGAGTCGGTAAGTGCTCGTTTAAGTTTCGTCTGGGCCGCTGAAAGCCTTTGGCTGATATCAGCTGCATTATCCTTGTAGGATGCATCGAATGTTTGTTCATATAACGAAAGAAGATCAAGCGCCTCAAAAGTTAGATGTTGCCCACAAAATTGGCAATTTTCTCCCTTTCGGTATGAGAGGCCTTGTCGAAGCCAAGCCTCTGCCCCCCGGTCGGTAGAAAAGTGATTGATAATATGTTCTGCCACTGCATTTCTTGCCGCCTCGTGATGTGGTTTCAACGAGGATCCAAGGGCGACATTCAAAGAATCCAAATCGACCGCAACTTCATTATTCCAGCTTATCGAACGAAATTCCTTTCTGCTCAAAATTTTTGCGGAAGTGCTTTTCTGCTTTCTAAGTTCTACGTATTCACTTCTCAAAAGCGCTATTTTTGACTCCAGCTCTGCTAAGTTTTTTTCTGGTACGGAGTTAAGGAACTCGGCCAAATCACGTACTTCATTAAAAACATTTTTCTTAAACTTTCCAGCCTCTCTAGTAAGGTCACCTTTTCGTTTATTTTTTTCTGAGATTTCTTGTGCTTTAGCTACTCCCTTCTCTCCTAATACGAATGAACTAAAAGCCTCCTTTGTTGCGCGCGTGAACTGGCGTGCCGAGAATAAATTATCATGATAAAATCCATCATCAAAAATATGTAAATTCACGTCAGCGGGGAGTTTGTTTTGCCAGCTGCCGTTTGAGTAAACAACATTCGATTCATTCTTGCCTTCAGGCAGGAAGCTTAGTGTAATTTCTTGTTTTAAATCGTCGCCCGGGATTGTTTTCCTTGCTTTTATCGCAAAGGTTTTTCCAGTTCTAAGGCTTGAGAATATGTCACCGAGAGTAGATTTACCGTAAGTGTTCAAACCATAAATGAAAGTAATCTTTCCAAACTCGGCCGCTGCCGGTTTGCATGATTTGAATTTACCTACGTTTTGGATCGATTTAATTCTTTTTAGCATCGAGACACTTCCTTTGTGTTTTGCGTCGAGCCGCTTATCATGATGGCAATATGCTCTAGGCCTGCACTCATAGGCAAGCATCAAAAATTGATTGACTGTGATGCAGAGTGTGAGCACGAGGTCTAAAGGCTCAAGGACTCAAAAAAGTACTGCAGAAAGAGTGTAGAGACCCTATTTCTACGCCCGGACAGCCAGCTTTTGGCCGATTGTTGAAAAAGTCGGACATTCCAGACAGCCCTCGTGCTGAATGCTGAAAATGCCTTTTTTACCTGCAGTTACGCGAAATCCGAGTCCGGAAGCCTCTGCTAAAAGTAAAGATATCGATCTAAAGCGCGTACTTTTCTGCCGGGGAAAAACCATGGCCGATGTTTTTCGCTCATGACCGGCAGCAGTCGACCCAAAGCTGACGGTGGCGGCAGGTAGAAATCGGCCTTGAGCAGACATTCAAGAGGCGACGTCAGTAGGACTGCTACTAAGCACCTCATAGGTCAACCCAGCCTCAAAATATGATGCTCTCCACTCAAGGAATCCTACTTCTGGCTCGCACAACAAGAGAACGGTACATCCAACCTCCCCCATTGAAACCCTTTCCACCACGGCGATATCTCCAGGAGCCGCCTCCCGAGAACTCATCCAGTCCCTGAGTACCACCGCCGCCCGGTCAATAGTGACCAGTTTTATGATACTGCCCTTGGAAAGTGTCATGCCGTCTTGCCTAAACTTGTGAACGTATCTGGCTTGTAAACCTATTTGGAGATTTAAGGAAGGTCTGCTCCTGGCCGATAGTTGCCCCTCGTGACAGGCCGCCGGCCAGCCAGTGAGCTACTCCAACCCTATCGGTGAACAAAACCAAAACACCCCGCACTTCAACCAAAGGCGGGGCGTTCTCTCCAGCATCACTTCACATCAATCACATCGCCGTATGAAAAATCTGCTCAATCTCATCCTGATTGGCAGGACGCGGATTGGTAAACCCGCAGGCATCTTTCATCGCATTGGCTGCCAGTGTCGGAATATCGTCAGCCTTTACACCCAGCTCAACGAGCCCGCTCGGAATCCCCACATCCGCAGACAGTTTACGGATGGCCGTGATAGCCGCCGCAGCGCCCTTCTCCGCATCCAAATGCTGAGTCTCAACCCCCATCGCATGAGCGATATCCTTAAACCGGGCCGGGCATACGCTGGCGTTGAAGCTCGACACATGGGGCAGCAGGATCGCGTTGCACACGCCGTGAGGCAGGTCGTAGAAACCGCCCAGTTGGTGCGCCATGGCGTGCACGTAACCCAGCGAAGCATTATTGAAGGCCATGCCGGCAAGAAATTGCGCGTAGGCCATGTTTTCCCGGGCGGTCATGTTGTCACCCTGGGCAACGGCGGTGCGCAGGTTGGCCGAGATCAGTTCGATGGCCTTGAGTGCGCAGGCATCGGTGATCGGCGTGGCTGCGGTCGACACGTAGGCTTCGACCGCGTGGGTCAGTGCGTCCATGCCGGTGGCGGCGGTCAGGCCTTTGGGCATGGCGGCCATCAGCGAAGGGTCGTTGACGGATAACAGAGGGGTGACGTTGCGGTCGACGATGGCCATTTTCACGTGGCGGACTTCGTCGGTGATGATACAGAAACGGGTCATTTCACTCGCGGTGCCGGCGGTGGTGTTGATGGCGATCAGTGGCATTTGTGGTTTGGCGGATTGGTCCACGCCTTCGTAGTCGCTGATGTGCCCGCCGTTGGCGGCGCACAGGGCAATGCCCTTAGCGCAGTCGTGGGGTGAACCGCCGCCCAGGGAAATAATGAAATCACAGTCGCTGCGGGCCAGCAGTTCAAGGCCCTTCTCCACGTTGCTGACGGTCGGATTCGGTTTGGCGCCGTCAAACAGGGTGGAGTCGATGTCTTGCTGGGCCAACAAGCCGGCCACCTTGGCGGCCACGCCGGCTTTGGCCAGGCCGGCATCGGTGACGATCAAGGCTTTGCGGAACCCGTACTTGCGGATTGCGAGCATCGCCTCGTCGAGGCTGCCAATGCCCATCATGTTCACGGAGGGAATGAAGAAGGTGCTACTCATGATAAATCCTCTTTTTATTATGGAGACACGGGAGTCAGTGAGGTTTTCTACTCATCTCGCAGGTGATGCGGCGCGTCTTGTTGTCATCGTTGACGATCACAAAGCTGAGCCTAAACCTATGGCGTCAGACCGAAATGGTCCTTTAGCGGGCATTGACACCTCCTTTAGTACTGGAAGCAGGGCTTCACCCATTCCATGGGGGGCGGCAGCAAAATCTGACTTGCGCAGACCCCGACCCGCCCGGATAGTTATGATGGTTCGCTGAGCAACAACCCTCACCGACTCTCCTGTGCAGGAACTGCAAAATGAGCATTGATTGGATCAAGTTGTCGCAGGTATCAGCGGCTTGCTGGGTAGTGGCCGCAAACACTGGAACGCGCCTATGAAATCAGGGGCTATTCAGTTTTTACTGCGCACGGAGCTCATTCCACATAACGGAGCTACAAATGCGTCCGACCGGAGATCGCCTGTGCGACTGCGCAAACCCGTGCTTGTAGGTCTTCATCGCCAGTGTTGTAGCGCGGGGCTTGCTCATCTAGCACAGGCCTTGGATTGACTCCCCATAAATGGCCGATACTCCTCTTCTTATTGATGAGTATCAGCCTCCTCAGCGGGGTAAAACTCGCCCTCCTTCCCCATTTTATTCAGCCGTTCGCGCACAATGACCTCAACGCTGGCTACGGCGGTTTGATCGTCCGGGTTGACCAACTGCAAGCACAGGCGTTGGACATTCTGATCGTGGGTGCCCTCGCTCATCATCTCGTGGGTGAAGACCTGTTCGCCACGCCATAGGCATACCTGGGTATGCGTCTCGCCAAGCCATATTTCGTTGATTGATCGAAGGTCGGTTGTCTCTAGTTGATCGACGGTGATTGTCTTATCCATTGCGCTGTACCTTACCCATGAGTAGATACAGGTAGACTTGCCGGCATAGCGGGTCGTTCCACGCGTTGGCAGTTCAACCGGGCTAATGGTGGTTAAGCACGTCCCGGTTGGAACCAGGCCAATTGACGATTGAAGGCGGACAGTGCGAGCCGATAAGGGCAATCACATGACTGATCCTGCTGTTCCACATGCAAATGGCCGCGCCTGGATCAACTTTGATCTCCCCTCCTCGGGCCGATACTGCCAGCTTCGCCACCGCCCCTCTTTCGGGACTGATGAGCAAACCTCATGAAGCCTTGCCGATTTACCCGTCTAGTCCTCAGTCGTTAGCGCGCTTACTGTCTCCCCACGCCCAACGGGAGATCAACATGCACAAACGCACACTCGGCAACAGTTCACTCGAAGTATCCGCCCTCGGCCTCGGCTGCATGGGTCTGAGCCATGGCTATGGCCCGGCCACGGATACCGAGCAAGCCATCGCACTGATCCGCTCAGCCGTTGAACGAGGCGTCACGTTCTTCGATACCGCCGAATTCTACGGCCCCTATATCAATGAGCAAGTAGTCGGCGAGGCGCTGGCGCCAGTTCGCGACCAGGTTGTGATCGCTACAAAATTCGGCTTCGCCGTCGGCACCGACAATACAAAACAGGCTCTGGACAGCCGGCCCGAACGCATTCGAATAGCCGTCGAGGGTTCGTTGCGTCGACTGAAGACCGATTACATCGATTTGCTCTACCAACACCGTGTCGATCCGGACGTGCCGATTGAGGACGTTGCCGGGGCGGTGAAAGACCTGATTAGCGAAGGAAAGGTCAAGCACTTCGGCCTGTCGGAGGCAGGCGCGCAAACCATTCGTCGCGCCCATGCGGTACAGCCGGTCACGGCGCTGCAAAGCGAATACTCGCTGTGGTGGCGCGAGCCTGAGCTGGAAATCCTGCCGACCCTTTGGGAGCTGGGCATCGGCTTCGTACCGTTCAGTCCATTGGGTAAAGGCTTTCTCACCGGCACGGTGTCGGCCGATTCCACTTATGGCAGTGACGACTTCCGCAGCATCGTCCCGCGTTTCAGCCAGTCGGCGCTGCAGGCAAATCAGGGTCTGGTGGTGTTGATCCGTCAGATTGCTGCGCAGAAACAAGCGACACCGGCCCAGATCGCGCTGGCCTGGCTGCTCGCGCAGGCACCGTGGATTGTGCCGATTCCGGGCACGACCAAACTGCATCGCCTGGAAGAAAACCTCGGCGGCGTGAACATCACCCTCGACGCTGCCGAACTCAAGGCCATTGATACCGCGCTGGCGCAGATCCGCATCGAAGGCGAGCGCTATCCCGAGGCCCTCAAGGCTCGCGTCGGTCGATGAGTAACGATCACGATCCGCTGCGGCGCACGGTCATCGCCGCACTGGCCAGCGCCCCGCTGCTGTCGCTCGCCGACGCGCAAGGCGCCAGTGAAACACCGCGTTCGGGCTCGCGGATTCTGGTCGCGTATTTCTCGCGCTCGGGCAATACCCGCGTGGTCGCCGGGCTGATCCAGCGTGGACTGGGTGCCGATCTGTTCGAGATTCGCCCCGCCCACGCCTACCCCGAGGACTATCTGCAAACCGTGGAACAGGCGCGTCAGGAACGTGACAGTGGCTTCGAACCCGAGCTGCAAAACACGGTTCACGCCCTCAGCGACTACGACACGATCTATCTCGGCTTTCCGATCTGGGGTGAAACCGCCCCGCCGATCGTGCGCGCATTCCTCAGCGCCCACGACCTGACCGGCAAGACCCTCATCCCCTTCAACACCCATGGTGGATATGGCCTGGGCAACAGCCGCCGTGTGCTGGTCAAGCACGCGCCGAAGGCCAAAGTGCTGGAAGGTTTTGTGATGGAGGGTGAGCAGGAGCGCAAGACCATGGAACGCGTGAACGGCTGGCTGAAAGATCATCCTCTCACGCACTAATCGAATTCTGTACGGAGTAACTCCATGAAAATCCGCACGTTGGGTAATGGCCTGGAAGTGTCCGCCTTGGGTCTTGGCTGCATGAGCATGACGTCGGCCTACGGGCCGGCAGCCGACCAAGCCAGCATGATCAAGCTGATTCGTTCGGCCCACGAGCAAGGCGTCACCTTGTTCGACACCGCCGAAGCGTATGGCCCGTTCGCCAATGAAGAGCTGCTGGGGGAGGCCTTGCAGCCGATCCGCGAGCAGGTCGTCATCGCCACCAAGTTCGGTTTCGATATCGACCTGATCACCGGCGCACGTGGCGGCGGCACCAACAGCCGCCCGGAGCATATACGCGCCGTGGCCGAAGCGGCGTTGAAGCGTCTGCGCACCGATTGCATCGACCTGTTTTATCAGCACCGCGTTGATCCCCAGGTGCCCATCGAAGACGTGGCCGGCACCGTCAAGGATCTGATCGCCGAGGGCAAGGTCAAGCATTTCGGCCTTTCTGAAGCGGGTGTGGAAACCATTCGCCGGGCCCACAAGGTGCAACCGGTCACGGCAGTGCAAAGCGAATATTCGCTGTTCTGGCGTGGCCCGGAGCTGGAACTGCTAGCCGTGCTGGAAGAACTGGGGATCGGCTTCGTACCGTTCAGCCCGCTGGGCGCCGGTTTCCTCACCGGTCAGATCGACGAGAACACGCAGTTCGACGCGAGCGATTTCCGCAATTTCGTCCCGCGCTTTTCCCCTGAAGCGCGCAGGGCCAATCTGGCGTTGGTCGATGTGGTGAAAGCCGTCGCGCAACGCAAACACGCCACGCCGGCGCAAGTGGCACTGGCCTGGTTGCTTGCACAGAAACCGTGGATTGTGCCGATACCGGGCACGACCAAACAGCATCGCCTGAAAGAAAACCTGGGCGCGGTCGAGCTGCAATTGACCGGCGACGATCTGCGCGTGATCAACGAACAGATGGCGCAGATTCGCGTGCACGGCGAACGTCTGCCGGAGTCGGCACTGAAAATGACCGGACTCTGAGTCTGCCCTATGCGACGCCATGTGCGGCGTCGCTTTCCCTGTCTGACCGGAGAACTCATCCGATGAACCGATTGATTGCGCCACTCGTTGCTTTGTCACTGATGGCGGCAGAGTCCCAGGCCGCCAGCGAAATCCGCGTTACGCCGAACGGATCCCAGCCTTCGATCAAGGGCGCAGCGGAAAACTTTACCGGCTCTGTACGCGTCGATGGCCTGTTCAAAGGTGAAGCGCCCGCGCGCATCGGTGGCGGCACGGTGACCTTCGAACCCGGCGCACGCACGGCGTGGCACACCCATCCGCTGGGACAAACGCTGATCGTCACTGCCGGCGTCGGCTATGTGCAGCAAGAGGGTGGCGCGCGTCAGGAGATCCATCCGGGCGACACTGTCTGGATTCCACCGAACACCCGTCACTGGCACGGCGCCACGGCCAGCAACGGCATGACCCACATCGCCATCGCTGAAGCCGAGGACGGCAAGACCGTCACTTGGGCGGAGCAGGTCTCGGAGGCGCAATACGCCGGCCAATAAAGTTACGGAATGTGTCGAAGCTGCTCGACCGGCACGTTCGCGGCCCCCCCCCCCACGCAACCTCAAGGCCCCGTAACAAAAGGCCAGCACCGGGATTCCAGTAGTTATTGCAACGTCGACTCATGAGTTCTGCTCAGGAGTCCATGCGCTATTTCGGGGTTAATCGCCACAACCATCCTCCTTACGATCCAGCGACACCGCAGCGTCCCGCAATGGATGGAGCCTTCACGATGATCACTGACACTCGCAACAGCACTGCCCTCCCCACACTCATGGCGCTCTGCCTGAGCGTCGGGGCGATGTTCAGCGTCACCACTCAAGCAGCCGAGGCTTCGCCCACCATGACCAGCACACCCGACAGCGCAGCCAGCTTGTCGAGCCAGCAACAAGCCATTCCACTGATCGCGGCGTTCATGGCGACCAGCGACATGCCCAACCTCAACACGGCGCTCAACCAAGGGCTTGATGCCGGCCTGACCATTAGCGAAACCCGCGAGGTTCTCGTGCAGCTCTACGCCTACGTCGGCTTCCCGCGCAGCCTCAACGCCTTGAATGAATTGATGGCCGTGGTGCAGGCGCGCAAACAACGCGGCCTTGACGATGCGCCGGGGCGTGAGCCGAGCCGGGCGATTCCGGTCGGGGATGAGCTGCTGGCCGCGGGCACGGCGAATCAAACCAAGATCTCCGGCGCCCCGGTCAAAGGCCCGGTGTTCGAGTTCGCCCCAGTGATCAACCGCTTCCTGCAAACCCACCTGTTCGGCGACATCTTCGAGCGCGACAACCTCGACTGGCAAAGTCGCGAACTGGCGACTGTCGGTGCGCTGGCAGCGACGCCGGGGGTCGAGCCTCAGTTGCGCTCGCACATGGCGGCGAGCCTGCGCGTCGGTCTCAGCGCGGCACAGTTGCACCAAGTCACCGAGCTGCTGAAAAAGCATGGCGATGCACAGACTGCCGAGCGGGCCAACGCAGCGCTGGCCCAAGCCCTCACGTCGTCGAGGAAATGATATGAGAACTGCAAAACATTTGCTGAGCGTCACGCTGTTGAGCCTGTTGGCGGCCTGCGCGAACCACTCCGAAGGCCCGCTGCTGATCCAGAAACAAGGCAGCTTCGCCGCCGGCGGAACGATGACCACGGCACCGGGCACCTTCAACCCGCGCCAACCGATGACGCCCAACGGTCAGACCTACCACGGTGACCACGCCTACGCCTTCTATCAAATCCCGGTGGACGCGCGAAAACTGCCCATCGTCATGTGGCACGGCGCAGGTCAGTTTTCCAAGACCTGGGAAACCACCGCCGATGGTCGCGAGGGTTTTCAGAACATCTTTCTGCGCCGCCACTACGGCGTCTATCTGATCGATCAACCCCGGCGTGGTGATGCCGGGCGCAGCATGGTCGAGACTACCATCAAGCCTGTGCCGGACGAACAACTGTGGTTCAACCAGTTCCGTATCGGCCTTTGGCCCCGCTACTTCAACGGCGTGCAAGTGGCACAGGACGCCCAGACCCGCGAGCAGTTTTTCAGGGCTATGACACCGAACACCGGGCCGTTTGACATGGGCGTGGTCTCCGATGGTGTGTCGGCGCTGTTCGACAAAATCGGCCCCGGCATCCTGTTTACCCATTCTCAGGGCGGCGGGCCGGGCTGGTTGACGGCGATCAAGAACGACAAGGTCAAAGCCATCGTCGCTTTTGAGCCGGGCAGCAGTTTCGTGTTTGCTGACGGTGAAGTGCCGGCGCCAATCCCCAGCGCGTTCGACACCGTGCAAGGCGCAGCGGTGCCTATGGAGCAATTCATGGCACTGACGCGCATTCCGATTCTGATCCTGTACGGCGACAACATCCCGGACCAGGCAGTCGATCTGCCCGCTCAGGACAGTTGGCGCGCACGCCTGAAAATGGCCCGGCTCTGGCGTGACGCGGTCAATCGCCATGGCGGTGATGTGCGACTGATACACCTGCCGGAGATTGGCATTCACGGCAATACCCATTTCCCCATGTCGGATCTGAACAACGTGCAGATCGCTGACCTGGTCGCGCAGTTCCTCAAAGAAAAACAGCTGGACTGACCCAAATACTTTTGCAACTGCCGCCCCTTTTTTTGCTCAGGAGCTTCACGTGAAGAACACCCTCAAAGCCACGTTCATGTCGGCATTGGTCGGCCTCTCGGCAGGCGAAGCCTTGGCCGCCGACTACAAGAAGAACCCGTTCACCCTCGCCTACGACGGCGCGATCACCCGCAACGAACCGGGCAAGGTCAACATCCACCCGGTCAGCTATAAGCTCAACGGTCTGGACATCGCCGCCAACGTCTACACGCCTGCCAACTACGACGCGAACAAGATCTACCCGACCGTGGTGGTTGCGCATCCGAATGGCGGCGTAAAAGAGCAAGTCGCCGGTCTGTATGCCCAGCGCCTCGCCGAACAGGGCTACATCACCATCACGGCCGATGCGGCCTATCAAGGCGCCAGCGGTGGTCAGCCGCGCAGCATCGATAAACCGGCGTATCGCATCGAAGACATCCACGGTATGGCCGATTTCATCAGCCAGTTCGCTGGCGTGGATGACAATCGTCTGGGCCTGCTCGGCATTTGTGGCGGCGGTGGTTATTCGTTGGCGGCGGCGCAAACCGACAAACGCTTCAAATCCCTGGCGACGGTGAGCATGTTCAACTCGGGTCGAGTACGCCGCAACGGCTACAATGACTCGCAAATGGACAGCATCCAGCAACGTTTGCAACAGGCATCAGCAGCCCGCGCGCAAGAAGCAGCGGGGGGCGCGGTGCTGTATTCGGGGGATGCCAATCTCACCGATGAGCAGATTGCCAAACTGCCTTTCGAACTGTATCGCCAAGGTTATGAGTACTACTGGAAAACCCACGCGCACCCGAACTCGACCTTCAAATACACCACAAGCAGCCTTATTGACCTGATGCGTTTCGACGCCACCGACCATATCGAGTTGATCAATCAACCGTTGCTGATGATCGCCGGTAGCAAGGCCGACAGCCTGTACATGACTCAGGATGCGTTCCCCAAAGCCACCGGCACCACCGACAAGGAAGTGTTCATCCTCGATGGCGCCACCCACATTGAAACCTACTGGGTGCCGCGTTATGTCGATGCGGCGGTCGGCAAACTGACTGATTTTTACGCACGCACCTTGTGATCAGCGCGCCAAGGGTCGCGTATCCGTGCGCGACCTGCTTTCATGGAATAATCACGCGCTCCTCATGAGAGGTTCTCATCAATGTCCCGCCCCAATCTCAACGACCTGCAAGCCTTCGTGGTCATCACCCGCGAAGGCAGTTTTACCCGTGCTGCCGCGCAACTGGGCGTTTCGCAGTCAGCGCTGAGCCACACTCTGCGGGCACTGGAAACCCGGCTGGGCGTGCGCTTGCTGACGCGGACTACGCGCAGTGTTTCACCAACGGAGGCGGGCCAACGCCTGTATCAAGCGATGGCGCCGCGCTTTGAAGAAATTGAACTGGAACTGGCTGCCGTCAGCGAGTTTCGCGACACCCCCGCCGGCAATGTACGGATTCAGGCGTCCGAGCATGCGGCGAACAATATTCTCTGGCCGAAGCTGCTGAAGGTGCTGCCCGACTACCCGGACATCAAGGTCGAAATCACCGTCGATTACGCCCTCGCCGACATCGTCGCGCAGCGCTATGACGCTGGTGTTCGACTGGGTGACCAGGTGGCCAAGGACATGATCGCCGTGCCGATCGGGCCATCGTTACGCATCGCCGTTGTCGGCTCACCGCAGTATTTCCAGCAGCGGCCTTACCCGATGGAACCGAGAGATCTGGCGGCGCACAACTGCATCAACCTGCGCCTGCCGACTCACGGCAGCCTGATGCAATGGGATTTCGAAAAGGATGGCCACGAACTCAAGGCCCGCGTCGAAGGCCAATGGACATTCAACAGCAGCGTGCCCATTCTGCGTGCGGCCGTGGCGGGATGTGGCTTGGCTTTCCTGCCAGAGGACATGGTGGCGAAGGAGCTTGCCGACGGTAGCCTTGTGCGGGTGTTGGAAGATTGGTGCCAACCCTTTGCCGGTTACCATCTCTACTACCCCAATCGCCGTGAACATTCGTCAGCGTTTGGCGTTGTAGTTGAGGCGTTACTCTACAAGAGCTGAGTCATCGACCTTCAAGGCGTCTGAATTTTTCCCGCCCCCTCAAACCGTGAATGAGCAGATGATTTTGATCGACTGCGTCGGGCGCGACCGGCTGCAAGCCGATTGCTGCCCCTCGTAACAAGCAGCTTCTGGCTTATCCCCCCTAAAGCCCCACCCAAAAACGCCGATAACCTCCTACCATCAATCAACCCCCGCTCCCCTACACCCGATTCGCTCCCCGCATGCTCGTATGGCACGTCGCATGCTTGCCTCACCCCGGCCCGTCCACATGGAGTACGAGTGAATGCCTGCCCAAGCCCGTTTCATCGAGCACTACCGCAAAGCCGACCGCATCATGCTCGCCCTGATCTGGCTGATGACCCTCTTCTCCCTGGGCCTGGCGTTCTGGCACGACACGCTGCTTCAAGCGCTCTTCATAGGCGCCGGCACCAGCGTGGTGCTGACCCTGGCCTATCGCGTCATCGGCGGCACCCGCCTGATGCGTTGCGCCCTTGGCGTCGGCCTGATGGTCATGGCGGCGTTGCACATCAACCAGGCCCAGGGTGTCATCGAATCGCATTTCGGTATCTTCGCGCTGCTGGCGGTGCTGACGTTCTACCGCGACTGGCTGCCTATCCTGGTGGCCGCCGTCACCATCGCGGTGCACCACGTGGTGTTTCATGCCTTGCAGCACCAGGGTTTCCCGGTGTTTGTAATGGAGCATCACGGCGGCTGGAGCATGATTTTCATCCACGCGTTCTACGTGGTGATGGAGACGGTCGCCCTGCTCTACCTCGCGGTGCACAGCCAGTCCGAAGCGGTAGAAAGCCAGGAAATGCTTGAAAAAATGCTCGCCGTCACCACGCAGTTCAGCGGTGAGGCCGTCAAGGGCAGTCCGGAAAAAGTGCATGTCTCCCTTGCCACCCGTTTCGATCACTTTCTGACCCAGATCACCGGCCTGATCGACGGCGTCGCCCGCGACTCCCACGGCCTCGGCCAACTCGGTCAGGAGCTGGCTCACGCCAGCGGCACCCTGGAAAAAGGCGCGCGCCACCAACTGGCGGAAATCGCCCAGATGACCGGTTCCATGCAGCGCATGGAAGATGCCATGGGCCATATCGCCGTGCACGTGGAGCATGCCGTCGAGCACGCGGGGCAAGCCAGCCAGCAGATCATCCGTGGCCAGGAAAGCGTCGGCCGCGCCCAGCTGGAAATCACTCAACTCGCCACCCGCCTCCACGACACTAACGAGACGGTCGAAGGGCTGGCCGTGCAAGCCGAACAGATCGGCTCGGTGCTGGAGGTGATCAACAGCATCGCCAACCAGACCAACCTGCTGGCCCTCAACGCCGCCATCGAAGCCGCCCGCGCGGGTGAGCAAGGGCGCGGGTTTGCCGTGGTCGCCGATGAGGTACGCAGCCTGGCGCAACGCACGGCAGTGTCGACCCAGGAGATCAAGACGATTATTGAAGGGTTGCAACACGGCAGCCGGCAAGCGGTTGAGGCCATGCACGACAGTCGCCAGGGCGTGGAGCGCTGCGTGGAGGACAGTCAGTTGGCGGTGGAGATGCTGCGGGCGGTGGGCAATGATATTTCGCAGATCGATCAGTTGAATGGGCGGATTGTGTCGACCACCCGTGAGCAATCCACGGCGAATGTGGAGATTGTGGGGCGGCTGCAGTCGGTGCAGAGCATCGCGCAGAATACGGCGCAGGATGTGGAGACGCTGGCCAGGAGCAGTGAGCGGTTACCGCCGATTGCGGTGCGGCTGGATGCGCTGGGGCGCCGGTTTCATCAGTGATTGGGAGCATGGGCCGGTGCTTGATTCAAGCGCTGCTTCTGACGCGGATTGTTAGTCCAGGCGTGAGCGTCGCTACGGGCAGATCGGGTTTCAATCAAATGAATCGGGCCCTTTCTGCTCCTTTATTTGGACGTGCCGTGTTCATTTTGAGCGTGGGCCGGATAGCGCATAGCGGCTTGCCTCTTCCATCAAGTCATCGCACATCGGATTGGCTTTGAGCATGTACGCAGCCGGGTCGATTATCGACAAGCCAAGCGATGTCTCTTCTGTGGCAGATGCCCAAACTTCTCCCATTGGCCCGACAATCTATTTCACTGCCCTCGCAGGTGCGTAGTGGTTGATTTACCGCTACCTTCCCTGGAAATCTTGCAAAGAGACGATGCACATGGATGTTGAATGGGCGCATGCCATCGAAGCCGCAGAAAGCGAGTACTTGTGTTCCCGCGTTGAGAGCTTGTCGCGGGTTAGTGGAAATCCTTTTGGTGCTCGTGTGTTTTTCAATGGGGCCTTTCCGTGCTTTCAGGTGAAGGCAACACCTAGCCCGATGTTCAATCGTATCTACGGTGACAGCACCGGCAACCCCCTTTCACTGCTGAGCTTGCTCAAGGAGTCAGCGGAGTATTCAACAGTAACGCCCCTTATCGGGAAAGCCTCGACGTTGGAGCAATTCGCTTTTGTGGGTGAGGAGCGATTCGAGCGTTTGAGGGGGTGGACGCATCTGCAGCTTGCGTGCCCCATCGAGGATGCGGTGTTGACCCCCCAATTATTCAACATCGAAGAGGCCACTTCAGACTCTCTCCCGGAGTTCGCGGCAGTTCATGCGAGTGGCTTTCATACCAAGCCAGAGCATCGTCAGTTGAGCCAGGCTTGTTTTGCAGGACTGATGTCGAATGAACGCCTGAAAATCTACGTCCTTAAAGCGGATGGGCAAGTCGTTGCAGGCGCGTTGATGTACCTGGCCACCAATGGCGTTGCCTACCTGGGCACGGCTGCCACTCGAAAAAATGCACGAGGCTTGGGCTATCATGGAGCGCTGATATCTCACCGGATAGAGCAAGCAAAGAAGCACGGCAGCCTGGTGATTGCTGCAACTGCGCTTCCAAGTTCACAGAGTCGCCGTAATTTGCAGCGCATTGGGCTGGCGGCGTCTCATGCTCAGGCGCTGTACCGCTTGGCAGATGGTTGAAACAGATTCGTAATCTACCTTCCGCTTGTGCGAACGGTAGATGTAAAAAGCTGCTGCGCCTATGGCGAAAATGGTAAGTCAGCCAGAGCTGTTCACATTCATTTAAAACCTCGGCACATCGACGTCGCGCAGAAGTTCCTCGGTGGCACATTTGAAACACTCCACCAGAAAGTCCAACAGGACCCGCACTCTGGCAATTCGGTACCGATTGCCATGCAGCACCGCAAACACCCCAGCTTCTGCTACGCAATAGTCAGGCAGCAGCATCTTCAACCGCCCGGCACGGATATCCGCTGCAGCGTCCCAAATGGTCTTGCGTGCAATGCCATGACCGGCCAATGCCCAAGCACGCGCCACGGCGCCGTCGTTGGTTTCCCAGGCGTTTTCCAATGGCACACTGTGGTTCCATGTCTGGCCGTCCACCCTGAAATGAAAGGTGTTTAAAGGACCCGCCGGAGTCACCAGCAGAATAAATTTATGCCCGGTGAGCTCGGCCGGCGTCTGCGGCTCGCCGTGGCTCGCCAGGTAGTCCGGCGAGGCACAAAGCACCCGCCAGTTGGGTGCCAGCTGCCGGGCGATCAACGAGCTATCACGCAGTGGGCCGAAACGAATGGCTAGGTCGACATCGTCCTGTACCAGGTTAGACATAGCGTCCGACAAGGTCAGCGCCACCTTCAACTGCGGATGCTGCGCGCAAAAGGTCTCGAGCCAGTCATTAAGCAGGTGACGGCCAAAGTCAGTAGAGGCAGACAGACGGACTTTACCGCGTACTTCCTGCTGACTCGCCTGCAACCCCGCCTCCGCCTCATCAATGGCGCGCAAGGCGACCCAGCATTGCTGCAGATAGAACCGGCCTTCATCAGTCAGGCGCAGTTGACGGGTTGTGCGATCAAACAAGCGGGTATGCAGCGCCGCCTCCAACTTGAGCAACCGTGCGCTGGCCGCCGCCGGCGACAACCCCAACTTGCGTCCAGCGGCTGAAAGACTGCCGAGGTCGGCAGCCTCAACGAACAAGCGCATGTCCCCCAATCGATCAGTGGCCATCTTCAATCCAGATTTGATTAAGCATCAAATTCTAGACCAATTATCAAATCACAGACACTTCATCACAATCAGGCCTCACCTGTTTTTCGAGCAAGCTCATGAACCGCGAAGAATCGATTCAACCCACCCCCCCGCCGTCCTCAGAACTACCTATCACTGGCTTACTGGCACTGACCACCGCGAGTTTTATCGCCACTGCCAACGAGAGCGTACCCGCCGGCCTGTTGCCACACATCTCCGACACGTTTGAGGTTTCCCAGGCATGGGCGGGGCAATGGGTCACCGCGTGTGCCCTCGGTTCCGGGCTGGCGGCCGTTCCCTTGACCTTGGCCTTGCAAGGTTGGCCACGGCGCCTTGTGTTATTACTGACAGTGGGGGTGTTCTGTTTGTGCAACGCGGTAACTGCCTTGTCGCCGTATTTTGCCCTCACCCTGGTCGCGCGCCTGATCGTCGGGGTCGCCACTGGTGTGGCGTGGAGCCTGTTGGCCGGTTATGCGCGACGCATGGTCGCCGCGCCCTTGCAAGGCCGCGCGATGGCAGTGGCTATGCTGGGTATCCCCGTCGCCTTGGCGCTGGGCGTACCACTGAGTGCCTGGCTGGGTGAACAGATCGGTTGGCGCAATGTGTTCGGGCTGCTAGCGGCGTTGAGCCTGGCGCTGATGGTTTGGATTCGGCGGAATGTCCCTGACTTTGCCGGGCAACGGGCTGGTCAGCGCTTGTCCCTGGGCCATGTTTTGTCCAGGCCAGGCGTGCGACCGGTGCTGACGGTAGTTATGCTGTGGATCATGGCTCATTACATGCTCTACACCTATATTGCGGCATTCCTGGCATCGGTCGGGTTGGATGGACAGGTCGAGCAGGCATTGCTTGCGTTCGGCATTGCGGCTCTCGTGGGTATCTGGCTCACTGGGCTATTGATTGACCGCTGGCTGCGGCGGTTGGTGCTGTTGAGCCTGGCCGGGTTTGCGCTGGTATCGCTGACATTGGCGTTGGGTGGCCTGCCTGCCATAGCGGTTTATCTGGCGATGGCTGCCTGGGGCCTGAGTTACAGCGGTGCACCGCCCCTGCTGCAGACAGCTTTGGCGAATGCTGCTGCCGACGGTGCCGATGTGGCTCAGTCGATGCTGGTGACCGTACTGAACCTCGCGTTTGCGGGCAGTGCCGTAGTGGGCGGTGTACTGCTTGAGACGACAGGCGTGGGATCGATCCCCTGGGCAACCTTGGGATTGGTGCTGCTGGCCTGGTTGGTTGTTAAGGTGGGTGGCCAAGCTGGGTTCAGGAGCTTGTCCAAGCCCTGATCGGTTTTACTGCCGCTTAGTCCGAATTCGGCTCAGCCAAAATGCAGGCAAGCCAGTTCACACAAATGCTGTGTGATGCCTTCCTCGGAGTGTTCCGGAGCTGCAATCAACAGCATCTCCGAGGCACTCGATGAGGCTCAAGCGACGGCACGCAATGCCGGTGATATTACGCCGCCGCTCAATCTCAACTTCGTCACTCTAAGCAGCTCGATTAAATTGTTCGGAGCGCCGTCTGAGTATCTGCGTCCAGTTCAGATGCTCGGTTACTACCCTGACGAAGTCCTCAAGCGCTAATTTTAGCTCGATGAAGCACGCCTAGCCGAGCAGAGCATCCTAGTGTCACAGGCCATTTGAACGGCCTCTGACTGCTAACATTCCGTTGGCAGCCAGTCGGATAATGGCCGTAACGTTGGGCCTCATAGTGGTGAGGCATTTTCAGACGATATAGCCACTTATGCCGTCCCACAGAAGTTTTACCGCGGTGACTACGAGCAGGCAGTAGCAGGCAAGGTACATCTGGCGTTGATCCAGCTTGGTGTGCAGTCGCCAGCCCAGCCAGACACCACTTGGAACTGCTAACAGGCAGATGACCATCAGGCTTAGCACGTTACCGGTGGGCCTGGCTAGCAGCAGCCAAGGCACTGCCTTGAGCAGATTGCCTACGGTAAAGAACATGCTGGTGGTGCCGGCATAGGTTTTCTTGCTTAGACCGAGCGGCAACAGGTATATCGCTAATGGTGGCCCACCAGAATGCGCGACCATAGTCGTGATCCCAGAGGTGACGCCTGCGGACACCGCCTTGAGCGATGAGCGCTGGCTGACCCTGATTTCCCCACCGGTTTTGAACCAGAGGCCGACAAAAATCAGGGTAACCGCCGCCATCACTAACGCGACTGCGCGGTGATCCATGACGCGAAAGAGTAGATAGCCGACACCGATGCCGACAATCAGACCTGGTAACAACAGCACCAGGTCGGGTTTAGACCAAGTGGATGGCTTCCAGTAACGCAGGCCGAACAGGTCCATCGCGATAAACAACGGCGCTAGCAGTCCGCCGGCTGTGAGCGGATCCATCACCAGCGACAGCAGCGGAATGCCGACAATGGAGAAGCCTCCACCGAAAGCACCTTTCATAAAGCAGATCAAAAAAACTCCGGCGAAGGTCACCAGAATCGTGGTGGTGGTCAACTCAAGGTCCACGGTGCTGCCCCCTGATCCGGCTGCTCAAGGTTGGCCAGCATTATCGAAGAAAGCTCAACGTGCCCGCGCTCGCGCAAGTGCGCGATCGCAGACAAGCGATCAGCGTGCGACTTGTTTTGATTGAGCTTGCGCTTGCATTCAACGCACTGCATTTCGATCTCGATACCGACAACTCTCGACACCATCTCGTCCAGATATTCACGCGGCGCATCGCCCATCTTCCAGGGCTTGATCTCCTTGGACTCCTGGTGGCGAGTCAGTTGGGCCAGGGTGCGGCGCAGGAGCTTTTCTTCCGACATCACGCGCATGACGCCATGCACATGCACCACCTCGTAGTTCCATGTGGGAACCTGGCGATGCGTTTCGTGCTTGGACGCATACCAGTTGGGCGAAATGTAGCCTTCTGCCCCCCTGAAGATCACCATGACAGGCGTGCCGCCGGCGCAACGTTGCCACACAGGATTGGCGCGGGCCACATGAGCGGTCAGCAACCCGTATGTTCCGTGGCCGGTATCGAGTTCAAAGGGAATGTGGTCCGCATCCATGCCGGATTCACCCTCAGTCACGAGGATGCCCAGCGGATTGTCGCGGATAATTCGGTGCAACTGTTCCGGGCGGTGCTCTGCGAAGTGTTCGGGAATGTACATGGGATTTCACTACGGATTGTTGGGAGTCCATAATGTCGAACACGACCTGCATCATCGAAAGTGCCAGTTTCGAGGTTTTTCCATGGGCCAGTTTTCAGCCAATCCGGATGCATTTTCCCGCGGCGCGCAACGTCGGATCTATGCCAGGCTGCGCGCGCAGATAGAAGACGGCACGCTTGCCGCCGGCACGAGGCTCATGTCGACGCGGGCAATCGCGGCCGAACTCGGCGTGTCGCGAACCACGGTAACGGCGGCTTACGAGCAACTGGCGGCCGAAGGCTTTGTCCTGACATCAGTGGGCAAGGCCGCCACGGTAGCGAGCATAATCAGCACTCAATCCGGGCATGCCCAAGGGGACTCGACGCAGCAAAAGGAACTGCCGCCAGTGCTTTCCCTTTACGGACAACGAGTGGCCATCATGAAGCCGTACAACATGGCGTCACCCCAAGCCCGCATCGATTTCAGGTACGGCTCGGTCGCTACCAGGGATTTTCCGGCGCTGGGTTGGCAGCGCGCCTACCGTTCCGAACTAGTCAAGCGTCAACCGAGCCTCGCTTACGGCCACCCCGAAGGGGAAGAGCGCTTGCGCAATGCGCTGCAAGGTTATCTGCGACGCGCACGCGGTCTGGCGTGCGATGCGGATCAAATACTCGTCGTGCATGGCTCGCAGCAAGGACTTGACCTGTGCGCCCGGCTTTTGCTGAACCCGCAAGATGCATTCGTCTTCGAAGAGCCTGGCTACCGCATGGCCAGATATTGCTTTGAGGCCACGGGCGCGACGGCGTTGCCCATACCCGTCGATGCCTCTGGACTGGATACCAGTGCTCTGCCGGAAGGTGATCGCGTGCGCCTGGCCTTTGTCACTCCGTCGCACCAGTTTCCCATGGGGGCGGTGCTTCCTGTCGCACGTCGCCTCGAACTGCTGAGTTGGGCGAGGCGACATCGCGCGTGGATCATTGAGGACGATTACGGCGGCGAGTTTCGCTATGGCCAGCGGCCCATCGACGCACTGCAATCCATGGACGCAGATGCTCGCGTCATTTATGTCGGAACGTTCTCCAAGGCACTCTCACCGCAACTCAGGTTGGGTTATCTGGTTCTTCCACGCGAGTTGGTTCACGTTTTCCGTGAAGCAAAACGGCTGACCGATCGACACTCACCGCGCTGGGAGCAAAACGTGCTCGCCTCATTGATCGAAAGTGGAACCTATGAGCGTCACGTTCGCCGCCTGCGGCGGGAAAATGAACTGCGGCGAAGGGCATTACTGGAGGCTTTTGAACAGCATCTGGCGGAATATGGGCAACTGGCCGGCATGGCGGCGGGCTTACACGGCGTATTAACGCTACCCGCGCTTCGCGCTCAGGATGAGCCGACGTTGCAGGCGATAGCGCTCGAACGCGGGGTTGGCGTATATCCGCTTTCGCCGCTGTTTGCCGAACCCACGTCGGTAGAATACGAGCGACCGGCAGGGCTCATTTTGGGCTATGCCGGCCTGACAACGCAGCAGATTCATGAAGGGATCGGCATTCTTGGCACGGTGGTTCGGGAGGTTGAAGAGCTTGGGGCTCGGTCCGGATCAGTGGATGACTATGTCATCTAATATGCGGCTCGAACACGAGCAAATTTACAAGGTAGAGATAAGGCGAATAAGAAAAAGTGGTCGGCTTGAGTGACTGCTAAAGGTGGAAAATGGTTCTGGACGGAGGGACCGCTATTGGCCGATTGCAGCCCATCATGACGGGTAGCTTCTTGAAAACTGGCCCCCATTATCGGCCCCAATTTTTCGATGCTGATAATTGGCTACTTTTCCCCGGAAAACCTCCTGGCTTGGGTCGAAGTCGTCGATACAACTACCACCGCCTCCACCACGCTTTCTGAGCAACCACCTCAGGCTTCAGCGAGGCGATCTTAGAGCCAGCAATCTTTACCGGTGCGACGTCCAGACCATCGAAGCTACCTAGACCCAGAGGGGGGCTTTCTGCTTGTAGAAAGCGAGTGGTTTCTGCTGAAGCCACTGCATGCAGTAACGACGAGGGCGTTATATTCCGACTCAAGACGTGAATGCCGCTCTCTGGGTCATGCAGACCACTTACATCGGTGCCTTCAACGCCGTCTATCAGAAGCGGCTGGATCATGACCGTCCCAAGCTCGTAGGTGATATCCAGATCACCGCAAACGCAACGCAGCCTTTGCAGTTCACCATTCGAAGATACACACACAAAATCCAGCCCGTCGTCATCCGTGCAAAAGCTGCAAACGTGTAATTGAAGGCTTTTACTCAGCGCTAAATTCACATTCAGGAAAGCTCTCTTGAAGTAGTCGGCTAGCTGAGCATCCTTAAGCACTTTGTATATCCGCGATAGCGCTGCCAATTCTTGAGGGAGCTCAAGCGGTACATCCTTGATGGGTGGCATAGACGTAAAGGGCCATTTCCGTTCTTCGCCAGCCTTGAACGTGTCTAAGTAGAACGACGTGGCGTTTTCATCCTGGTGCAATGACCAACCAATGCTCACCGGCAACGTAGAAAGTGGTTCTAACTCCGGCTTCACATTCATCGCGTGAGCAACGACAAGATACCCCATTGTTTAGATCCTTCAGGTACAGGGCTGAATCGCTCCAAGCATAGTCGATACTTGAGTGTGTGCTATTGGCCGATAGCATTCGCGCATGGCCGAGAGCTGACTCAAATGGCCTGAAAAATTCCGGGGATTGAAAATGGAAGAAACGCTCTCTTCGATATTTATGCGCACTAAAGGAAAACCCATAAATTCCAACGGAAAAACCGTCGTTACGATCATCAACCCCGATTTTTCCTAGCCGATTTACAAATGTTAACTCCTTCAAGTGGCTATTGGCTTTAGGCTTCGAATCACAAAGTCCGATCGGACCCAATCAGCTCTAAGACGACTCTACAACCATGAATCTGCACGCCATCGCCGCGACGCTTTTTGCGTTTTTCACACTGCTTCCTTCCTCAGTGCACGCCGCGACCCCCATCGCCCATGTCGCTATCTACCGAGGCCCGGCGGGCTGCGAGGGATGTTCAGAGAATGTCAAAACAGCCCTGCTGCGCGTCCGCCCGAATGCGCAGATTGACTTTGTAGGTGCTGATGAATCGATCGACATCACGCGGCAAAGCCTCGCTCGTTATGACCTCTACGTTCAACCCGGCGGCGGTCAGGACATCCCTGCGGCGCTTGATAGTTTGGGGGATGCGCGGGCGCAAGCCATTCGTGACTTTGTCGCCCAGGGTGGGCGCTACCTGGGGCTGTGTATGGGCGCGTATCTGGCCGATGACAGCAATTTTGGCCTGATACCCTACGGCCTTGATTCAGAGGCGGGCAGGCCTGGGTTTGAGGTCGCGGGGATTGCGGACGCGGCGGTGAACGTTGTGTGGGATGGGAAAGCCGATAGTGTCTTTTATCAGGATGGGCCTTACTTTCCCAAGCCTGGCGCGACCTTGCCTTCTTCAACCATTGCGACCTACCGGAATGGGGATGTGGCGGCAGCGCGTTACACCTATGAAAAGGGGGTAGTGGTGCTGAGTGGCCCGCATCCTGAGGCGGATCGGGAGTGGTTCGAGAAGGCGAATATTCCCTTGAGCGAGATGCCGCGGGGTGAGCTTTTTGGGGCGTTGGTGCGCAGCATTGAGGGGCGCAGGTAGAGGGCGATGATGACTTCCGGATTCCAGCTGGATGCTCCAGCCAACTGAAAAAATCATATGGCAGCTAGCTATTTACCCAGGTTTTGATTCATCAAATTGTCCAGTACGGGAAATTTGGTGGCCGCCTGCCATTCGCGTAAATGCTTGCAGCCTTCATCATTGAGCTCGGCAAGGTTGCTGCGAGCGTCGCATATCGTGAACCACTTCTGCCGGAGAGATGGATACTTTACAAATTCTTCCCGGGTTGGGGGTTGGTTAGTGGATAAACGCAGAACTGACAGCACTAAAAGTGCAGACACTCCGATACTGATAGAGCCGTTTTTATAATTCATATCAACTTCCGCAAATGAGAAACCTAACCCCACAGCAGAACTAATGACCGCTGTTAATTGCTTGGGGCGTTGGTCGACTATAAGAAGAGAAATGGATCGATAAAAGATCCATTTTCGACGTATCTCATAGGGCCATTTATTCACAAGATGGGGAAATCAGAAAAAATCGGGGCAGTCTACCGAACGCTCGGGCAATCACGAAGCTGCCGGCGAACCTGGCGCATGTCGAGCAAAACTCAGCCCAACTCGCGCCCCAAAAACGGCGCCGTCCGGCTGCTCTTGCTCTTCGCCACCTTCTGCGGCGTGCCACTCACCACCACCTTCCCGCCTCGATCCCCGGACCCCGGCCCAATATCAATCACCCAATCACTCTGGGCCACAACGCGCATTTCATGCTCCACCACAATCACCGTGTGCCCCGCCTCCACCAGATGATTCAACTGGCTCAACAACCGGTCCACATCCCGCGGATGCAGCCCGGTCGTCGGTTCATCCAGCACATACAACGTCGCGCCCCGGGCATTGCGTTGCAGCTCGGTCGCCAGCTTGATCCGCTGCGCTTCCCCGCCCGACAGCTCCGTGGCCGGCTGGCCAAGGCGCAAATACCCCAAGCCAATATCCCGCAGCACTTGCAGCGAACGCAGCACACCCGGCTCTTCGGCAAATACCCCTACCGCCTGTTCAACCGTCAGCCCCAGTACCTGGGCGATGGTCAGCCCTTCCCACTTGATTGCTAACGTTTCCGGGTTGTACCGCGCCCCGTGGCACGTCGGGCATGGCGCGTACACGCTGGGCATGAACAGCAATTCAACGCTGACAAACCCCTCGCCTTCGCAGTTCGGGCAGCGGCCTTTGGCGACGTTGAAAGAGAATTGCCCGGCGTCGAAATGGCGCTTTTTCGCCGCGGGTGTGGCGGCGAACAGTTTGCGTACGTTGTCGAACAGGCCGGTGTAGGTCGCGAGGTTGGAGCGCGGTGTGCGGCCGATGGGTTTCTGGTCCACCTGCACCAGGCGGCGAATGTGTTCCAGCCCGCCGCTGATACGGCCGCCGCTGGTTTGCGGGGCGTCGTCTTCGAGGCTGGGTTCGTCTTCGGTTTCCACCACGCGGCCCAGGCCTGCGCCTACCAGTTCCAACAGCGCCTGGCTGACGAGGCTGGATTTGCCCGAGCCGGAAATGCCGGTGACGGCGGTGAAGCAGCCCAGGGGAAAGTCCACGCTGAGGTCGTTGAGGTTGTTGCGCGTGACGCCTTCCAGGCTCAGCCAGCCGGTGGGTTGGCGCGGTGGTTGGCTGACCGGGCGTTTTTCGGCGAACAGGTATTCGCGGGTTTGCGAGGCTTCAATCTGTGCGAGGCCGGCGGGTGGGCCGCTGTACAGGACCTGGCCGCCGTGTTCACCGGCAGCCGGGCCGACGTCGATCAGCCAGTCGGCCCGGCGCATGGTTTCCAGGTCGTGTTCCACCACGAACAGTGAGTTGCCGGCGGCCTTCAGGCGGTCGAGGGCGGCGAACAGGGCTTCGCCGTCAGCGGGATGCAGGCCGGCGGAAGGTTCGTCGAGCACGTAGATTACGCCGAACAGTTGCGAGCCCAGTTGGGTGGCCAGGCGCAGGCGTTGCAGTTCGCCGGAGGACAGGGTTGGTGTGCTGCGTTCCAGGGCCAGGTAGCCGAGGCCGAGGTCGGTCAGGGTGCTGACGCGTTCGAGCAGGTCCTGGGCGATGCGTTGGGCAGCCAGGCGTTTTTCCACGGAGAGCTTTTTATCGCCCTGCCCTTCGGCCACCGGTCGCAGCAGTTCGGCGAGTTGCAGCAGGGACATTTGCGACAGCTCGCCAATGTCCACGCCGGCAAATTTCACCGACAGCGCGGCCTTGTTCAGGCGTTTGCCTTCACACAGCGGGCACGGGCTGCCTTGCATGAACTGCGACACGCGCTTTTTCATCAGGGCGCTTTGGGAGTGGGTGAAGGTGTGCAGGATGTAGCGTCGGGCACCGGTGAAGGTGCCCTGGTAGCTGGGCTCGAGTTTGCGTTTGAGGGCGTCGCGGGTCTGGGCCGGTGTGAAGCCGGCGTACACCGGTACGGTGGGGGTTTCTTCGGTGAAGAGGATCCAGTCGCGCTGCTTTTTCGGCAGGTCGCGCCACGGGATGTCGACGTCGTAACCCAGGGTGACGAGGATGTCGCGCTGGTTCTGGCCTTGCCACGCCAACGGCCAGGACGCCACGGCGCGCTGGCGGATGGTGAGGGAAGGATCGGGCACCATCAGGGCTTCGGTCACTTCGTACACGCGGCCCAGGCCGTGGCATTGCGGGCAGGCGCCCTGGGGCAGGTTGGGGGAAAAGTCTTCGGCGTACAGCATCGGTTGCCCCGCCGGGTAACTGCCGGCGCGGGAGTAGAGCATGCGGATCAGGCTGGACAAGGTGGTGACGCTGCCCACTGATGAACGTGTGCTGGGTGTACCGCGCTGTTGTTGCAGGGCCACGGCGGGCGGCAGGCCTTCGATGGAGTCGACGTCCGGTACGCCGACCTGGTCGATCAGGCGGCGGGCGTAGGGCGCCACGGATTCGAAGTAGCGGCGCTGAGCTTCGGCGTAGACGGTGGAGAATGCCAGCGAGGACTTGCCGGAGCCTGACACGCCGGTGAACACCACCAGGGCGTCGCGGGGGATGTCCACGTCGACGTTGCGCAGGTTGTGTTCCCGGGCACCTCGTACCCGCACGAAGCCAGGGCGTTGGGTGGTGAGTGAGGTGTCTGGTGGCAGGTTGCGCTGGGAAGTCATGGGTAACCTTATCGGTGTGTTCAAGGCAGTGAAGATCAACTGTGGGAGCCGGGCTTGCCCGCGATGGCGGAGTGTCAGGCACCCCATTCGATAACTGGCACACCGTCATCGCGGGCAAGCCCGGCTCCCACAGTGGTTTGGTGTTGCTGGCTGGATCTTCATTCGTCACATCATTCGGGAGGTCAGTACCGAGCGCACCCGTTGCGCCAAGTCATCCGGGCCATAGGGTTTGCTCAGCAGGTGAATGTCGTTGCCCAGCAGGTGGTTGCTGGAAAGAATGTCGCGGGTATGCCCGGAGGTAAACAGCACCGCTATCGCCGGCACTTGCCTGCGCGCCCACTCGGCCAGGTCGGTGCTTTTGACCCGGCCCGGCATCACCACGTCGGTGAAGATCAGGTCCGGTTGCAGGCCGGCCTGGAGCATCAGCATGGCCCGGTCGCCGTCTTCGGCGGTGAGCACGGTGTAGCCGGATTGTTCGAGCAATTCCACCGCGGCCGCGCGTACGCCTTCGTTGTCCTCAACCACCAGGATCGTCTCATGGCCGCCGGTGGGTTGTGTGAGCTCGACGGGCGCATCGTGGTTTTCCGGCTCTCCCAAATTGCGCGGGAAATACATCTGCACCACGGTACCGCTGCCCTCCACGCTCTCGACCTCAACATGCCCGCCACTTTGGCGCACGAACCCGAACACCATGCTCAGGCCCAGGCCGGTACCGTGGCCATTCGGCTTGGTGGTGAAAAACGGTTCGAAGGCCCGTGCCAGGATCGTTGGTGACATGCCGGCGCCGCTGTCGGCGACGGCCAGGCGCACATATTCACCGGGGTTGATGCTTTTACCGGCGCAATCCGGAGGGTTGAGAATAATGTTTTCGCCGGTGATCCGAATCACGCCCTCGCCTTTCATGGCATCCCGGGCGTTGATCGCCAGGTTGAGCAGTGCGTTTTCCAGTTGGTTGCGGTCGACGTTAATGCACCATGGATCCTGGGGCAGTTGCACATCAATGTGGATGGTTTCTCCCAGCGCCCGCTGCAGCAGCTCGCCCAGGCCTTCATAGATGCGCAGCGGGTTGTACACCGCCGGTGACAATGGCTGGCGACGGGCGAAGGCCAGCAGTTGCGAGGTCAGCTTGGCCCCACGTTCCACTGCCGCGATGGCGGCGCTGACACGGCGCTGCACCTGGGGGTTGTCCGGCTCATGCCGGGCCAGCAGGTGCAGGTTGCCGGCGACCACTTGCAGCAGGTTGTTGAAGTCGTGGGCCACGCCGCCGGTCAGGCCGCCGATGGCTTCCAGCTTCTGTGATTGACGCAACTGTTCTTCGGCGGCGGAACGGGCCTGCACCTCCGCGGCCACGCGCTGCTCCAGGTTGTGGGTGAGTTCCTGGCGCAGGCGCTCGGAGATCATATGTTCGGTGGTCTCCACCACAATCGCCAGGACCCCGGCCGGTTGTTGGTCGTCACCGGCCACGGGGCTGTAATACAGGTCCATCCAGACTTCTTCCGGGCGGCCGTCGCGCAACAGTTCCAGGGGCAGGTTGCGGTAGGACAAGGTGCCGCCGGCCAGGCAGGTGTCGACCACATTGCGGTTGAAGTCGGCGACTTCCGGCCAGCCCAGTTCCACCGGCGCACCCAGCAGATAAGGGTGGCGACCGCCGGCAAACACCGAATAGCTGTCGTTGTAGATCATGTAACCGGCGTGCCCCCACAGCATCACCATGGGCATGGGCGATGCCAGCATCATCTGCACGGCGCTGGTCAGGCTGGAGGGCCAGGCACTCATCGGGCCGAGGTCGGTGGTGGACCAATCGAAAGCACGAATCCTCTGGGCCATTTCCCCAGCCCAACCCTCACAGCCGTGGGTATTGGATAAAAACTGCATCGGTCGGCTCTGCAAAAGATAAAAGGTGGGCGGCGATGAAAACTTTGAGCCCGGCAGCGGCGGTTGGTTTCATCGCATATTGCTTATGCCGGCAGGAAGGAGCAAGGGCCGGCTCAGCGAAAGTCCCGGCTGCGCACACTGATGCCCGACAGCAACGGGGTCAGGTCGGTCAAGCGCCCGGCGATCAGGTGCCGAACCTCCCCCACCGCTTCCCAGCGGCCATCCACCTTGAGCAACCGCGAGCCCACCAGCGCCTGGCGTTGGCGCTCGGCCAGATCGCGCCAGACCACCACATTGATATTGCCGAACTCATCTTCCAGGGTGACGAAGGTAACGCCGCTGGCCGTGCCCGGGCGCTGTCGACCGGTGACCAGGCCGGCGACGCTGACGTTGCGGCCATGCTCAACCCGCAGCAATTCCCTGGAACTGCGGCAACGCCGCGCGCGCAGTTCATCGCGCAACAGCGCCAACGGGTGTGGGCCCAGGGTGGTGCCGACGCTGGCATAGTCGGCATACAAATCTTCGCCGACTGTCGGCTGCGGCAGCTCCACCACCGCCTCTTCCGGGCTGGCGATACCGGCAAACAGGCCCAGTTGTTTCTGCACCCCGGCCACCTCCCAACGCGCCCGGTGCCGATGCCCGGCCAGGCCGCGCAAGGCACCGGCATCCGCCAGCAGTTCCTGGGCGCGAGTGTCCAATTGGGCACGCTCGCCCAAGTCGGCAATATCAAAAAACGCCCGGGCCTGGCGCGCCATTTCGATACGCCGGCCATCCTCTTCGCGAAACCCGGAGATCATGCGCAAGCCCATGCGAATCGCCGGTTGCTGGCCTTCGATCGGCTCAAGGCTGCAATCCCAGTCACTGGCCTGCACATCCACCGGGCGGATCTGCAAATGATGGCGACGGGCGTCCTGCAGGATCTGGTCGGGGCTGTAGAAACCCATGGGCCAGCTGTTGATCAGGGCGCAGGCGAACGCTGCCGGTTCATGGCATTTAAGCCAGCAACTGGCATAGGTCAGCAAGGCGAAACTGGCGGCGTGGGACTCGGGAAAACCGTAGCTGCCAAAGCCCTTGATCTGCTCGAAGATCTGCGCGGCGAAGGCTTCGCTGTAGCCGTTTTTCAGCATGCCGGTGCGCAGGCGTTGCTGATGGGGTTCGAGGCCGCCGTGGCGTTTCCAGGCGGCCATGGAACGGCGCAGTTGGTCGGCTTCGCCGGGTGTGTAATCGGCGGCGACCATGGCGATCTGCATGACCTGTTCCTGGAACAGCGGGATGCCCAGGGTGCGCTCCAGTACGGACTTGAGTTCCGGCGACGGGTAGGTGGTTTCTTCCTCCTTGTTCCGCCGCCGCAGGTAAGGATGCACCATGCCACCCTGGATGGGCCCCGGCCGCACGATGGCGACCTCAATGACCAGGTCGTAGAATTTTTCCGGGCGCAGGCGGGGCAACATCGACATCTGCGCCCGCGACTCAATCTGGAACACGCCGATAGTGTCGGCCTTGCTGATCATCGCGTAGGTTGCCGCATCTTCCTTGGGCACCGAAGCCAGGCTCATGTCCCGGTTGCGATGGCGGCGCAGCAGGTCGAAGCAGCGGCGAATCGCACTGAGCATGCCCAGCGCGAGGATGTCCACCTTGAGCAGGCCCACGGCGTCAAGGTCGTCCTTGTCCCACTGGATGATGGTGCGCTCGGCCATGGCCGCATTTTCCACCGGCACCAGGGTGTCCAGCGGGTGTTCGGAAATCACGAAACCGCCGGGGTGCTGGGACAGGTGCCGGGGGAAGCCGATCAGTTGTTGGGTCAAGGTCAGCACCCGGCGCAGCACCGGGCTGTCGGGGTCGAAACCACCTTCGCGCAAGCGTTCCAGGGGCGGTGCTTCGTCGCTCCAGCGCCCACAACAGTCGGCCAGGGCGTTGACCTGATCCGGCGGCAACCCGAGGGCCTTGGCCACGTCGCGCACCGCGCCGGCGCCGTGGTAGCTGCTGACCACCGCCGTCAACGCGGCGCGGGTACGACCGTAGCGCTGGAAGACGTATTGCAGCACTTCTTCGCGGCGTTCGTGCTCGAAGTCCACGTCGATGTCCGGCGGCTCGTTGCGTTCGCGAGACAGGAAGCGCTCGAACAGCATGTTCATCAGGCTCGGGTCGATCTCGGTGATGCCCAGGGCAAAACACACCGCCGAGTTGGCCGCCGAGCCACGGCCCTGGCACAGGATCGAACGGCTGCGGGCGAAGCGCACAATGTCGTGTACGGTGAGGAAGTAGCTTTCGTAGCCGAGGTCGCTGATCAGTTCCAATTCGTTATTGATCTGCTGGAGGGTCTTGGCGTCGACCCCTTTCGGCCAACGCTGGGCGATGCCTTGCTCGGTCAAGGTGCGTAACCAGGATTTTGCATCCTGGCCTTCAGGTACCAACTCCCTGGGGTATTGATAGCGCAATTGGCCGAGGTCAAAGGTGCAACGCCGGGCAATGTTCAGGGACTCTTCCAGCAAGTGCGCCGGGTACAGCGCGGCCAATGCATCGAGGCTGCGCAAGTGCCGTTCACCATTGGGATGCAGGCGCGCGCCGGCTTCGGCCACCGGGACGTGGTGACGGATTGCGGTCATGGTGTCTTGCAACGCACGGCGACCGCGCACATGCATATGCACATCGCCGCAGGCCACCGCCGGCAGGTGCAGGCTGGCGGCCAGGTTCAGGCGTTGCTCAAGGTGACGGGCATCGTTCTGGCCGCAATGCAGTTCCACCGCCAGCCACAGGCGATCGGTGAAGGTGCTGCGCAGCCATTGGATATGGGCCTGGGTGTCGGTGTCTTCGACCATCCATAACGCGAGCAAGCCGTGTACCGCGGTGAAGTCTTCCTGCAGCAACCGGTAGTGACCTTTTTCCGCACGGCGACGGGCGATGGTGATCAGCCGGCACAGGTGTTGATAGCCTTCCAGGTTCTCCACCAGCAGCACCAGCTTGGGGCCGTTTTCCAGGCGCATCTCGCTGCCGATAATCAGCGGCAACCCGACTTCCTTGGCCGCCTGCCAGGCACGGACGATGCCCGACAAGGTGCATTCATCGGTGATGGCCAGCGCCTCGTAACCCTGCTGTTTGGCCCGTTCAAACAGCTCGCGGGCACTGGAGGCGCCCCGCTGGAAACTGAAGTTGGACAGGCAGTGCAGCTCCGCGTACTTCATGCAAACCAGCCTTGCAGCCACAGCGTGCCGCTTTCGCCCACGGTGCGGTAAGCCCAGCCCTGCTGGCCGGCGCGGGTGCGCACCAGGTAGTAATCGCGGCGCACATCGGCGCCATCCCACCAGCCGGACTCGATGCGTTCCGGGCCCATCAGGATGTGTAGACCTTGCTCGGCCAGAGGCGTCGGTTCATGCAGCAACCAGCCCGGGCGTTGCACGTTATTTGAGGGTGAGCACGGGCGAAGATCAGCACCGGCTTGCCAGGCGCATTCTGGGCGGTGGTCGGCGTGAAAGCGCAGGCCTTGCACCGCTTCGTCCCCCAACCGCGCCCGCAGGCGTTCGCGCAGTTGTTCCCACGGCAGGGTTTGTTGCGGGCGCTCGTCGAACAGGTCCTGGCGCTGGGGCACAAACACCGGCAGGTCCTGGGCCACCAGGCGAAAGCCGCGCACCGGCGAGGTGACTTGCACTTGCTCCAGGCGCCCACGGGCCAGTTCGAACAGCATCGCCGCGTCACGCTCGGCGCTGAGCAGGCCGACCTTGATCACGCTGTCGGGCTCGGCCGCGTGCTCCAGGTGCAGGTCAAAACGCTGCACGCCACTGTCGCGGCCACACAGGAACGCCGACAGGTCGCCAGTCAAACGGCGCAAGGGAAACAGCAAGGCCTGGTGGGACAACACATCAAAATTCAGCTCGATGCGCACATCAAACCGGTCCGGCGGCTGGTAGAACGCCAGCGCCAGGGGCCGTTGGCCGCACAGTGCATCGAGGTGCTTGAGCAGCGCAGCGTCGAAGCGCCGGGCCAGGGTATGCCGAGGCAACGCCTGCACCTGGGCCAGGGTGCGCAAGCCCATGCGCGACAATGCGCTGGCGGCTTGCGGGTCGAGGCCGGCGCGGTCGATGGGGATCGGTGCCAGGGCGTGTTGCAGGTATTGCTCATCGGCCACGGCCAGGCCGTCGTAGGCATTCGCCAATATCCGCGCCGCCGCCGGGTTCGGCGCGGCGACGATGCGGTGACGAAACCCCAGTTCGGTCAGCTCCTTGCGCAAGCGTGCTTCGAGCAACGGCCAGGGCCCGAACAGGCCCAGGCTCGACTCGATCTCGAACAGCAACGCCCGTGGGTAGAACACGCTGACCTGGGAGCTGAAACGGTAGGCCCAGGCGGCGAGAAACTGCTGCCAGTATTCGATCTGCGCCGGGTCGTATTCGGCGCAGGCAAAAGCCTTGGTCAAGGCATGGGCCGCCGTCAGCGACTGGCCGGGGCGCAGGCCGAGTTTGCGCGCGGCGTCATTGACGGTTTGCAGCACCCGCCGCTGCGGCGTGCCGGCCAGCAGGGCCAACGGCTGGTCCGGTTCGGGGCGCGAACGCAGCACCCCGTCCAGCGCCAATTGCGGGAACACAATACACACCCAGCGCATGCCAACCTCAGTGCCCAAGCGCAATGGGCGCGGGATGGGCCAGGCCGCCCCGGCACTTGAGCACCCGCACTTGCGCAGGGCTCGCCTCAACCGCCAGGCGCAACGCGGCCGGTGACGGGTTGATGGCCTCGTTCAAGGAGCGCCAGGCAAAGGCCAGGGTCTGGCCGGTTTCCGCCGCCACCTGCAAGCGGCGCAAGGCGCGGTCATCGGCCTTGCGCGGCCAGCACAGCACCGCGCCACAACTGCCGGAACGCAGGCATTGCTCCACGGCCCACAGGGCATCACGTTCATCGGCCTGGATCACGGAAAGCTGGCGCACATCCACCCCGGCGTTTTGCCAGGCGTGGGGGTACGGTGTGTAAGGCGGCGCCACCAGTACGATGCGCTCGCCGGCCGCCGACAACCGCGCCAGGGTCGGCCACACCAGTTGCAACTCGCCCACGCCCTCCTTCGCCATCAGGATTTCGCTCAACGCCGCTTCCGGCCAGCCACCGCTGGGCAGCACCGCATCCAGGGCCGCAAGCCCGGTGGGATGGACGCTGGCCGGGGGCGCGGCGGGCCGGCCTTTCCAGACCCGGCCGCCATTGAACAGCGAGTCCAGTGCAACGACGGCGCCCATCAGCCTTGCCTCACCAAACCGCAGAACACCCCTTCGATGGCCAGGTCCTGATCGGGCCGCACCACGATGGGTTGATAAGCGGGGTTGCGCGGCAGCAGGCGCACGCGCTCGCCGACGTGTTCAAAGCGTTTGATGGTGACTTCACCGTCCAGGCGCGCCACCACGATCTGCCCGTTCAAGGCCTCGGCACTGCGGCGTACGCCCACCAGGTCGCCATCGAGGATGCCGTCTTCGATCATCGAATCGCCCTGCACCCGCAGCAGGTAATCCGGAGTTTTCGCGAACATGGCCGGGTCGAGTAAGAGGCGGTTGTGCACTTCAGCGTCAGCGCCGATGGGCAAGCCGGCAGCTACCCGGCCAAGTACCGGGATGTCCAACAGCTCCGGCCGCGCCGGCTGATTGAGCAGGCGAATGCCGCGCGCCTGGTTGGGGTTGACCTCGATAAAGCCGCCCTCGGTCAGCGCCAGCACATGCTTGCGCGCCACGCTGCGGGAGGCAAAGCCGAACGCCTCGGCGATCTCGGCGAGGCTGGGAGACTGGCCTTGCTGCGCGATACGGTCGCGGATAAAGGTCAGGATGGCGGTACGGCGGGGCGTTAGATTCTTCATGGAGTACATTTGTACTCCTGTGGGAATTTTCTGGCAATATCCGTCAGTCGCTTCCCTGGCAACCGCCGGAAAAGTACCCGCCAAGTTGACGAACGGTCTTTCGAATGTTCAGATGCCGGCCTGTTTCAGGTGCCTCATGCCGCCGTGCATGGGGTGAAACGGGAAACCGGTGCCGCTCTTTTCGAGCCAGTCCGGTGCTGCCCCCGCAACGGTAGACGCGTGATTCCTTCGACACACCACTGTGGCCTGCGCGCCATGGGAAGGTGAAGGTGTCCATACGCGTGAGCCCGGAGACCGGCCTGGAATTCTGTTTGGCAAAATCCTGCGGTGGGCGGGCATGGGCCGGTATTGGCGTGTGCTCGGTACCTACTCGTGCGTGCTTTTCGCGAAAGATACTTTTCCGAGAAGACTATGATTCGACCTTACAATACGTCCGTGCCCAGCCTGCTGCTCGGCTGCCTGTTCAGCCCCCTGCTGCTGGCCGACGACCCTCCCCTTGAGCTCAAGCAGCAGATCATTTCCGCACCGTCGGTGGAATCCACTACCGTGGCCGACATGGCCCAGTACGGCAGCAAGGTCGAGATCGTCACCCGCGAACAGATCGAACGCGCCGGCCCCGCCGCCGATGTGTCGCGCGTGATGCAGATGTTCATCCCCGGCCTGTACGTGGCCCCCAAGAACGGTCCGTTCGACTACGGCACCTATTCCCTGCTGGGCGGGCGCAACGATGACACGTTGATCCTGCTGGACGGCGTGCGCCTGAACAACCGCCTGTACGGCGGCCTGTACCTGGACACCCTGCCCGCCAACGCCATCGAGCGCATCGAAGTGCTCAAGGGGGGCCAGAGCCTGCTGTTCGGCACCCAGGCGGTGTCGGGAGTGATCAACATCGTTACCCGCAGCCCGCAAACCCGCGAGGCGTCCGGCGAGGTGAACCTGGGTGCCGACACCTTCGGCGGCACCACCGGCGACGCCCGGGTCGAGAAGATTTTCAATAACGGATTTGGCGACCTCGGCTTGCTGGCCTACGTCAGCCGCAACGCCTCCGAGGGCTACCAGCCGTTTCGCAACCGCGACATGAAAAACGTCAGCGACAAGAAGCGCTCCTACGAAGTCACCACCTTCGGCACCAAGGCGATCCAGTCGTTTGGCGATGACACGCGCCTGGAACTGTTTTACCAATACGCCGACGCCAACCTCGATTTCGCCCGCCCGGTGGACAACCACAAGACCACCAACGACCGCGTGCAACAGATCGCCACGGCCACCTTCGAGCAAACCATCAACGAGCGCCTGAGCTACTTCGTCAAAGGGCATATCAATGATTGGGACACGCGCTACACCCGCATCAACAATATCGAAGGCGGCGGCACCCGGGTCATCAACCACAACGACTACTGGGGCTTCACCGATTGGGGCGTGCAGGCCGAAGGCAAGGCCGTGCTGCCCGGCGAGCACGTGCTGGTATTCGGGTCCGATAACCAGTGGTTCAAGGGCCAGGACGATGTATTGATCATCGACGACAACAAGGCCCAGGCCCACGCGCTGTACACCCAACTGCGCCCGACTATTGAAGCCCTGCCGAACTGGCACCCGAGCATCGGCGTACGCCACGAAGCCATGAGCGGCGGCGACAGCGCCACTGTCGGCATGCTCACTTCGCTCTACGACCTCAACGACAACTGGGCCCTGCGCGGCCAATACGGCACTGCCTACAAACTGCCAAACGCCGAGCAACTGTTCGTCAACGAAGACGATGAGAAAGGCAACCGCAACCTCAAGCCGGAGAAGAGCCGCAACGCCGAACTGGGCATCGACTACAAGGGCAGCCTGCTGGCCCGGGACTTCAGCGCCAGCGTCACGCTGTTCAAACGCAAGATCACCGACCTGATCACCCTGGACGATATCCAGTGGGTCAACGGCCAGGGGCAGATCCAGATGCGTGGTTTCGAGGCCGACGCCAAGCTGCAGCTCAATGAACAATGGAGCGTGCAGGCCGACATGACCCGCAACCTCACCGAGTCCCGTGCGGGTGTCACCATCAACGATATCCCGGGCTTCTTCGCCCGCTCGCGGGTCGGCTATGAATCGGCGGACCGCCTGTGGGGCGCCGGCACCGCCGTGCGTTACATCGGCGATATCGCCAGCTCGAAAAAGGTCGAATACGGCAACTACACCGTGGTGGATGCCGACGCCTATCGCTACCTCGACAACGCCCACCAACACCGCGTGAGCCTGCTGGTAGAAAACCTGTTCGACCGCGATTACGTCACCAGCCGCGCCAGCAACGTCGACAACCTCGGGCGGCCGTTCACCTCCGAAGTACGCTACACGTATCGCTTCTGATGAGTACGCCCGTGGAAACTCATCCGGACTGGTCCCACGTGCCTGACCACGCCCGTCACGTGTTCCTGTGCACTGGCCCACGCTGTACGCAGCGTGGCGCGCTGCAACTGTGGAAAACCCTGCGCCGCCACCTGCTGCAACACGACTGCATCGAAAAGCCTGGCGGCGTGCTGCTGACACGCACCCACTGCCAGTTCCCGTGCAACCTGGGGCCAATCGTGACGGTGTACCCGGACACTTGCTGGTACGGCGTGCACAACAAAGACGATGTGCAACGGCTGGTGGAAGTGCATCTGGTGGGCGGCGAAGTCGTCGAGGATCTGCTGATCAAGGAGCGCCCATGAAGGCCTCGTGGCTGCTGCTGGGCGCCCTGCTCTGCGCGCCATCGGTATTGGCCGACAGCTTTCGCAACTGCAACCAGGATTGGACCGCCGCCCACTCACCGCCTTCGCGCATCGTGGCCCTCAACCAGCATGCCGCAGACCTGCTGTTGGCGCTGGATGTCGGCCCGGCCTTGGTGGGCGTGGCGTATCTGGATGACAACGGTGTGGCCCACCGACACGGCGAGTATTTCGGCGTGCCGGTGATTGCGCCCAAGTACCCGTCCAGCGAAGTGCTCTATGCGCAGAAACCGGATCTGGTGGTCGGTGGATTCGCCACTGCCTTTGGCACTGGTGTCACCTCCCGCACAGGGTTGGCAGGCAACGGGGTTGGGTCGTACTTGCTGGAGTCGGCGTGCGACGGGCACTCGCTGGATTACTTCGGGCATATTCGCAACGACCTGTTTACCCTCGGCGCCCTGGTGCACAAACAGCAACGGGCGCGGGCGTTGAGCGATGCCATGGACGCCGACCTGGCCAGTGCCCAGGCACTGGCGGGCGAAGGTAAACCGCTGTCGGTGTTCTACCTGGACAGTGAGGTCAACGGGCTGGACAGCGAAGGCCGGCGTGGGTTCGTCACCACGTTGGTGGCGGCTGCTGGTGCGCGCAATTTATTCGCCGGGATCAACCAATACCGCGTCACCGTGAGCAGCGAAACCCTGCTGATGAGTGATCCGGATGTAATTTTGCTGGCGGATGCGCTGTGGTCACCGGCCAGCCGCAAACGTCAGTTGCTGACCACCGACCCGGTGCTGTCGCGTTTGCGGGCGGTGCGGGAGAACCGGATGATCGATATTCCCTTTACCCATTTGGTGCCCACCGCGAATAGCGGCCGAGTCGTGTTGGAGTTGGCGAGGCAATTCAAACAACTGGCTGAATAATTCACGAGCGAAGCGCCTGACCAATTTACTCAGTCCATGCCACCGACCAAAGTTGTGAAACGCTGTAGGTTTCCAATGCTGAGCGCTTCGTACTTTTAATCGCCTCCAGCTCCTGGCCTGACAGATCAGGGTGATAGAGCTCGCACTTGGTGGCCGAGATATCACTCATCCCGGCCTCAGTGACTACCGGCTCGACCGCGCCACCATCCACCGGGGAAAGCCGGGGCCCCAAGACGAAAAAAAGGGGCGATCAATGATCGCCCCAAATACAACGAGAGGTCCTTTTCTAAAACTACAAGCTGATCTGCTGGCGCTCCTCATCCGTCAACCGCGCCCGCGCCTGGTCACTCAACGGTCCGGCGCCGAGCACCTGCACCGGGCTGTTGGGGTTGTAGCCCGAGGTCTTCTGCCCGTCCTCCGGCTTGCGCTCAACTGGCTCGCTGCCAAAGCTCAACACTTCCACCGTGACAATCGACGCCCGGCCCTGTTTGGCCGCCGCCTGCTGGCTGCGCGCGGCATCTTCCGCCGCCTGGGACGCCGCCGCACCGGCTGCGCTCGCCGAGGTCATGGCCCCGGTGTTTACCGCCGCCGACACCGGCACCCCGGACGACTTGCCCTGGGTCTGGATGTTGGCGGCATTAACGACGCGCAACGCGGCAATGTTGATGTTGCCCGAGACCCGAATCCCCGCTTCACCCGCATCGATGGTGCCCAGCGGGGCGATCAGGTCGATGTCTCCGGCCGGCACTTCGGGAATCGGGTTCAAGGTGGCAATCCCCGCCCCGGTGCTCGGCACCGCCGGCGACAGGGTCACGTTGCCCCAGTTGTCGTAGACACGCTTGGGCGGCGTGTACACCACGGTGGTCTTGGATCCGCGACCGGCGTTGATGTCGCCCTCGCCGGACCAGCCCATGATCGAGCCGCCGAAGGTGGTCATGATGCGGCTCTGGCCCAGCAGGATGCTGCCCATGGAATACAGCTGGATATCGCCGGCGCCCTGGGTGATCACACCGGCGGTGGACGGCGGTGCCGCGCCTTCGATGCCGAAGGTCTGCCCACCGCCCGGGGTGAGCATCTGGATCGAGCCGCCGAAATTGGTGTGTACACCGGAGCCGCCGAACAACGTGATATCGCCCTTGTAGGTGATCGGGTTGCCGGCCACGTCCTTGTCCGGGAACAGCGCGGCAATCGCTGCACGCCCCCGTACATAGCTGCCCTGGCGCACACCGCCCACCGCGTTGTACTCACGGCCGGCGGCCTTGAGTTCGGCGAAGTACACATCACGGGCGAACACCCGTTGCTGTTCAGCGGGCAGTGCGGCGTAAACCGCGCGGGCCTGCTCGCGGGTGCCGACGAAACCGAAGCGCTCGGCGAGCCAGGTGACCAGTTCGTTCTCATAGGTCTTGGCGACCTTGCCGCCCTGGATCGACAGGGCTTCGCCTGGCTGGACGAGGTTGGCCGGGTCCAGGTAGGCCTCGACAAAGCGCCGGTAATCCGGGCCGTTGGGGCCGACGCCAGCTTGCATGACGATGCCTGCGCCAGGGCGGTTGTCGCCCGCGACCACCGGGCCCAGGCTGGTGATGCTGACTTCGCCGCCCTTCGCCGGGTCACGCCCGGACATCAGGATATTGCCGCCCGCCGTCACTTCCAGCAGGCCAGGACCGGCAACCTGGAAGTTGCTGTACAGAATGTTGCGCCCGGCGGAGACGATGGAGATGTCAGTGGGGTTGTTGTGGATGAACAGGTTGCCGGTCGACTGCTCGCTGACCGCACCGGGGGCCGTATTAAAACGGCTGCCACTGCTGACAATGTCTCGCCCCGCCATCATCCAAACCGGCCCGTTGCCCTCGTACCAGGTCTGCCCCGAATGCAAAAACGTGGGGGAAGAATTGAACGTCAGGGTCCGGCCGCTGCTGACCCCCACCAGATCGCCGGTCAAGGCATAGAACCGCGCCGGTTCCGTTGGCGCGTAAGCGGCTGCCGACGCCGTGGCGGAGCCAAAGGCAAACAAAGGACGCGGAATGGAACCCGACGAGCTACCGTTCTCCGACAGATTGTTGCCATCGGCAACCACCTGACCATCAATGGTCCCGACGAACGCCGGCCGCCAAGGTGTGGCCATGATGCTGGGGTCGGCCCCGGAAGGCGTGACAAACATACCGCCCGCATAAATCGAGTCATGGGCCAGGAATTGCAACTGGCTGCTGGCACCGGGAGCGAGCACCAAGGCATTTATCGGACTCGTATCGGCTTGGTATCCCAGGACGGCGTTTCCGTAATAAATACTGCCGCCAGCCGCCGTCGCTCGAACGATCGATGGGTAGACGGTTGCCAGGTCGGACGCTGCGGCGGAGACAGATGGCGTCAAGTTGCCCCCCGCTGAAAACAGGTCGATTGCCGTGTGACCGGTCCACAACGAGAACCAACTTTCGCCGGTCCCACTCGTCCCGCCACGGGTAAACGATGAGTTGTTCAGCAGGACGACACGGCCCGGGTCAATCACTTGCTGCAGCACCAGGTCACCCAATGTGGTCAGGTTGAATGTGGCATCCCCCGGCACCAGGGTGATACCCCCCACTGCCCGGCCACGGGTCGCCTGGAACGGATCGAATGCGCGGGTTTCGCCCGGGCTCTGCTCAGAGCTGTTGCTGCCGTAGGTCAGGTCGATCCGGCCCGTGGTCGCACTTTGCAGTTGGACATTGCCCCGGATATTCACCAACTGGCCGTTCTGATCGTTTACATCAACCACGCTGCCAGGGTTCAGGGCGCCACCGATACGCACCCGCAGATCACCACCGCCCGTCAACTGCAGGCTGCCATCACCGGCAACCCGCCCGGTACTGCCAACCGCCAGCACCAGCCCCTGGCTGCGCGGGTTGGCAGAGGCCGACATTGGGTTGCCGTCCATGCGCCGAAGCACACCGGCATCCCCGCCTACCTGTACATCCACGTCACCGCCGCCGAGGGTGCCGAAACCGGTAAACCCGACGAACGCATCAGCCTTGGAGGCGTTGGCGGTATAGCTACCGAAATTGATCCACCAGGCCGTCGGCTGCGCCTGCCCGCCGGTGTTCACCGTGCCGCTGCCCTGGCGCCACAGCCAGTTGGCCACATCGGCGGAGTCGATGCCGTTATCCAGGGGGTTGGGCCGACTTGGGTTGAAGACGCCTCCCAGGATATTCCCCGTCAGGTTGCCCCCCACGTTCACGCTCAAATTCCCCCCTGCCTCCGGGTACCAGGCACGGTACAGGCTGTCAGATGAGCCGTTGACGAACTGTTCAAAATAACTGTTGGTATCGTTCAGCACCGTCTTCGCGCTGTTCAGCGCCTTGGGCTGGTTGTAGGGGTCACTGGCACCGGTTGCAGTGGACGATGTACCGGCGGTGTAGACCCCATACAGGGAGTCCATGCTCAAGTTGCCGGCGCTGAGCAGTTCGAGGTCGCCCGTACCGGTGCGAATCACACTGAAACGGCTGCTGGAGGGGGTCGCCGCATACTCTTTGCCGCTTTGGGCCTGGCAGTAGGCGGGCGAGCTTGCACAGAACTCATCGATGGAAGGGATACCGAACTGGTCCAGGATGCTTTGCTCGATCGGCGTTCCGACGGTGACGATAATCCCGTTGTCCGCCAGGTCCTTGGCGCCGAATTCGGTCCAGACATAGCCAACTTTCACGGCGCAGTACGCCGGATTGCCCCCACAGAAATCATCAATCGAACCCAGGCCGAAATCATCGAGGATCTTTTGGTCGATCGGGTCGCCTTCCTTGACCACCACCCCATTGGCCGCAAAGTCCTCCACCGCGAAGGCGGTCCAGGTCAACTTGCCCTTGGCGGGCATCTCCTTGGCAAACATGCCGTAGTGGCTGTCAGCCAAACGCAGGTCGCCGCTGCGCGGATGGGCTTGCAGGATGCGGCTGTCGGCCGCCTCGGTGTCAGCACCTGCAACCAACCGCAGCGACCAGGATTGCGAACCTTCGGCCAGCATCGGCGAGAGGGCCCACAGCTTGCCCTGGCGCCCCGCCACTTCCGGGCGCAACGCCACCGACTCAGCCCCGCCCGGCAACTTGACGTTGGTGCCGGAAGGAATCAACGCGCCGCGCGGCAGCGGTATGTCGCCATTGAGGGTCACGTGGTTTTGCGTCGGGTTAAGCGCCTGGTAGTTCGTCGGCAACGGCACCCCTTTGGGCCAGGTCAGCGCCCCGAGCCGGGTGTCCTGGGTCAGCAGGCTGCCGGCGTCCAGCTGTGAGCCGGCCGCCAGGGTGTGTGCCTGGCTCAATAACGTGCCTGCGGCAAACAGCACATTGCCCGCGCTGTCGAACACCGCTGCGGCCAGTACCGTACCGGCAGGCAGCGTCAGGTCCTGGTTCAGCGTCGCCCGGGTCGGCAAGCGCGTTCCGGCGGCCACGCCCACGACCTTGATCGGCAGGTCGTAGTTGAGCACGGTGCCCGCCGGGAAGGTCGTGCCGTCCGCCAGGGTGATGCCGTTACCCGGCACGATGATCGTGCCGCCGGTAAAGTCGATGCCCGGCAACAACACCCAGCCCTTGTCATCGACGGTCTGCGGTGGCGGCGCAAAACCGTCGTTGATGCTGCCGTAAATGTTCAGGTCGCCACCGGCGCGCAGGGTCAGGCTGCCCGACTCACCGGAGCCATACACCGAGGTTTTCTGGCTGTTGGGGTTGAGGCTGGCGTAACGGTAGCCGGACAGGTCCAGATCGCCCTGCACCACCAGGTCACCGTCCGCGGTCTTGCTGACGATTTCCACGCCCGGGCGCAGGTGGAAGGCATTGGCGTAGGTTGCATTGTTAAGCCCGGCGAGTTTGTTTTGCAGCAGGTTCTGGTTGAACAATGCACCGTTGATAAAGGCCGTGCTCAGCACATGCTTGCCATCCAGGTAGGCCTGGTCGATCTGTTGGTAAGGCCGCCCGCTGGCCGTCGGATCGGTGATCAGTGGCGCATCGTCGTAACTGATCATGCCGTTGAGGGTGATCGAGCGCGCGCCCTGGATCGTCAGGCGGCCATGGGCATCGATGTTGATGTCGTTGCTGGTGCCATCGACGTTGATCAGCCGTGGTGCATTCAGTTCCAGGGTGCCGCGATTGCGCCCGTCATTGCCCTGGACCGCCTCGGTGCCGTGGCGCAGGTCGATGCGTGCGCCATCGGCCAGGGTCAGTTGACCGGTGCCGGAGCCGAGCACCACCATGGCCCGGTTGGGCGAGTCGATGATCTTGCCGTAGCTGTCCACCCGCAGCTTGCTGCCATGGGCGTCGAGTACCGCGCCGCCGTCCAGCGTCAGGCCGTGCTTGCCGGCCAGGTTGATGCTGCCGACGCGCTCGCCACTGGCGTCCACCAGGCCGGTGACCCGCAGGCTGCCGTTGTCCACGGAGACGTTGACGGTGCCGGCCTTGAGGCCATTGCCGATGGTCAAGTCGCCCTGCTTGAGTTGGAAGCTGCGTGTGCCGAACACCTGGCCTTGATTCAGGCGCTGGTTGAGGTCGGCGAACTGCTGGTCCAGTGAACCGCTGCTGCCCAGGCGCTGGGCCTGGATTTCCACGGTACCGGCCTCATAAGGCATCGTGGTCCCGCCCGCATCGTAATAGCCACTGCTGCCGGCGAGGATCGTGCCTTGCAGGTCGACGATACCGCCCGCCGCGTCCACCGCAACCGCCCGCAGTTTGCCGGCCTGGTTGTTTTTGGCCGAGAGGTCGATGGTCGAGCCGGCAGCCTGCAGTATGTTGCCGCTGCGGCTGTCCAGCAGCACCGTGCCGCCCGCGCCGTACTGGGTCACATCGTTGAACACAGTGGCGCGACCGGCCAAGTCGATCAACGCCGCATCCGTCAGCACCACATCACCCCGGGCGCCCAGGCTGACTTTGCCGCTGGGCAGCACTACCGCCGTGGCCAGGCGAATGCTGTCGCCTTGCAGGGACAGTTCGGCGCCCTGGCCGTCGGCCTTGCCACGCGCCCCCGCGGACGCTGCAATATCAATCGCCCCACCTGCGGTCATGCGGTTCATCGAACCGGCTTCGCCGGTCATCAGCGGGGTGAGGATATTCAGGTCGCCGCCGCTGTACTGGAAGCCCTTCACCGGGTCATAGGCGCCCTGGCTCTGATACACCGAGAGGCTGCCCTTGTGGTTGGCGGTAATGCGCTCGCTGGCATTGAGGTTCACGCTGGCAAAGCCCAAAGCCAGGCGATCGAAACTGCTCACGGTGTTGGTCTGGGCAAAGGCGCCGTAGCCGAACTCAATACGCTCGGCGTTGATATCCAGGCGCCCGCTGCCAGTGCCCGCCCCGCCGGCGATCACCGAGCCCGGTGGGGTGGTCGCGCCCTGCCAGATCAGGTTGGCGGTATGAATGTTGGCCACGTCGCCAGCGCCACCGGCACCGTAGATCGCCGGAGTGGAGAGCATCAGGTTGCTCAGCCGCGACTTACCCGTCAGTGGGTCATAGGTGTCCAGGGAGGTACTGCCGTAGAAGTTGAAACTGTCCCGCGCCGAGAGCTGCAGGGTTTCCAGGGCCGGCGCACCGAACTGTGAATCACCTTTGAGCAGGCGATCAAGAAGCGCCTGGGTGAGTGTCAGGCCGGCCGGCAACTGATTGGCCGCAGCGGCAGCGGCCAGGGCTTGGGCGCTGCCGAGGTTAATGGTGTTGACCCCCAGGTTGAGGTGACGGGTGCCGTAGCGCACCTGGTCGCCCAACTGGAAGGTATTGTTGGTCAACGCCACGATGCTGCCTTCGGAGTACAGCCCGGTTTGCCCGCTGCACAGGCCCGTGTCACACACACCGATGCTGATCCCGCCGCTGGGCACCGTCGTATTGAATGCAATGACATTGAGCAAGCCGTTGGACGCCGCCAGCATATTGGTGACTTTGTAGATAAAACCGTCACGAGCGTCGTAGCTGGCTTTGCCACGGCCGATGGTGTTGATGGATGCGCCCTGCTCCAGGACGATCGCGTTGGTGTCACTCAACAAAAAGACTTCCGGCGCTGCGAGCGTCACACCTTCCCGAAGCGTGACGGTGCTGTTGGCCCGACTCGTACCGCCCGCCAGGACGATGTAATTCCCGGACTGGCCATACGTAACTGCCGTCATCCCCCCCACCATCAAGCGCGAGGCTCCCAAGGCGTTGAGGCTGTCATCGTTGAAGGTAATGCCGGAAAAACCGCTGGTTGCGGAACTGCCCGCCGCGACGACTTCAATACCCAGTTTGCCTGGATCAATCACCGCCACCGCGCCGCCATAGCCACCCGCCGCGGCCTCAAAACGGCCTATGCCCTGGAACGAAAACGCATCAGCGCCGCCCCCTGGCCGCAAGGCCAGTTTCAGGGTCTTGGCGTCGACGGCGAGCATCGGGCGTGGCACACCCTGTTTCGCAGCGTCGGCCATGGCGAACTGGGCGTAGCTGGTTTCGTTGTATTGGGAATAGCGACGCAAGGTATCGGCCGAGGTCAGAATCAACTGGCTGGCAACGCTGTTGCCGATCCCGGTGTTGGCGATGGACAAGCGCCCGGCGGTGGACCAGGAGCCATTGCGCATGCGCTGGGTGGCGGCATCACTGCCGAGACCGGCCAGGCCGTTGATCTCGACGCGGAAAGCGCCGGGCATCAAGGCGTAGGTGGACGGCATCAGGGTATAAGTGCCCGCCGGCAGCCCCGGCACTCCGGCGCCGATGGTGACCTGCTGGCCCACCAACGGATCGACTGCGCCCTTCTCCGGTGCCACCGGCGCCGAGCCAGGCTGCACCCCGGGCACGATGGCGTAAATCGGGTTGGTGCCCAGGCCCGGCAAAACAAAGCCGCCATTGGCACCAAACTGCACCAGTGGGCTGTAGCGCGCATCCGTAGAGCCTCCGCGCCCGGAAACGAAACCGGCCCCCAGCAATTCGCCGCCGCCCGACAGGTCCAGGGTAGCCTCAGGCTGCACCTGCACCGACTGGCCGCCGAGAATCACCCCGACGCTGAGTTCCGCGTCCTGGTTGACCAGCCCGCCCTGGCCGACAAACGTCACGGTCTTGCCGTTGTACTTATAGACCTGCCCGTCCAGGGTGCCGCCATACGGCAGCACCAGGCCCTTGCCGCTCACCGAGGTCACGCTGCCCGGCAGCAATTGCACCTGGCTGCTGCCCATGCTGCCGATATCGATCAACCCCAGGGGCGCCCGCACCACACCGCCCTGCCGCACCGTCGCGGCGCCCAGTTGCAGGCGCCCGAATGCCGAGTAAGGCACCGCGGCATCCGTGTTGCCGGTACGGCCAATGGTCAGGGTGCGCAGCGGGTCGAACGTGATGTTGAGGCTGTTGAATTCGCTCAGGTAGCCGGCAATGACCCGCGCACCGACCTCCGTGGCCGGATACAACTGCGCCGCCCGCAAGGTCATGTCGCCCTGGGTCAATAACTGGGTGCTGACCCTCAAGGCCACGCCGTCCGGGTTCGCACCCGCCAGGAAGCGCAGATCGCCCTGGCTGGTCAGGTTGACCTGATCAAAGCCGCGACGCTCAAGGCCGACCAGGCTGTCGTCGGCCTGGCGCAGTTTGCCCTTGCTGCCAAACAACACGCTGCCGCGCACATCGATCAAGCTGCCGCTGGCATTGAACTGCGCCTCGGTGGCGCGCAGCGAGGGTAACGGCAACACCGACACCGGGTTCACGTAGAATTCCCGGGCCGGCGAATCCATGCCGGACAGCAGCAGAGACGGTGCCGACAGATTCACCCGGGCATTGGCTGCCGCGCCCTCACTGAGGTTGAAGGCACCGCTGTACAGGCGCAGGCTCTGGCCCATGTTCAAGGACACATCGCCGTCGAAACTCAACAGGCCGTTGCTCATCAATGCCAGGTTGTCGAAGCCGCCCGCACTGACCTGGTCGACGCCCAGGCGAGCGTGGCCGTATTCCAGGCTGTCGGCCGCGTCGGCGGCGGTGCCGGCGAGCGGGTGAGCCTGATGGGTCTGGCCGAGCACCAGTTCACGCACCTTCAGCACGCGATCCGTGACACTGCTCTTGGTGTAATACGGGCTGTCCAGCGCTACGTTCAGGCTGCCGCCCGCTGCGCCGGCACCGCCGGCCCGGGCCACCAGACTGCCGTCCAGGTACAAGCCATTGTTGGACGCCAGGCTGATGCTGCCGCCATTGCTGGCCGCCCGGGTTGCGCCCTGCCCCGGCACATCCAACACCGCTTGCGTGCCCGACGCGTCCAGCCGGGCGCCCTCGCGTACCACCACAAACAGGTCGCTGGCAGTGACCGTGCCGGTGCTCAGGTTGATCTCGCCACCGATACTGATCTTGCCGCCGTCACGGACCAACCCGTATTGGCTTCCACGATTGTCCACGGCGGTCGCGGCCCGGGCGGCGACATCAATCAGTGCGTTTTCACCCAGCCAGATGGAGCGGCCGTGGCCAACCGCGTTGGCCGGCTCGAACGCGCGCGTGGTCAGGCCGTTCAGGTTGACGCTGCCACCCCAGGCATTGAGCGTGCCGTCGACCGTCAGTTGGCCGATGCTGCGCAGGTTGATCGACTGGCCCGGGTCGACGCTGATCACCGCGCCCTTGCCGACCACCAGCGCGGTTGTCGGCAGTTGCTCGGCAGGCGACTCCAGGTGGCCGGCGGAAAGGGTCAGGCTGGCGCCACGGCGTTGGCCGAGTACGCCCTTGCTCGCGTCTTCCTGGTAAAGCGGCGGGGTCCAGCGCTCCATGACGCTGGCCGCATCGCCGCCGCCCGGCGTCGTGGCGGCCTGCTCCGAGAGCCGGTAGGCCGGCACGTTCACATCCACCTGAGTACCATCGGCGACCAGCAATCCTTCGTTGCCGGTAATGTCATAGGCCGAAAAACCCTTGTTGAAAAAATCCCCGGCCAACTGCAAGGTCTTGGCATCCGGCGCCTGCGGGCTCTGGCCGATCTGCACCTTGTTGGCCTGCAAGGTCAGGGTGCCGCCTGCGCTGACGCCATAGCCGCGAATCTCGGCGCCCAGGTCCAAAGCCCCCAGTGCGCCCACGGTCACGTCGCCGCCCTTGCCGCCCCGGACTTTGCCATCCAGGCCGATGGTCGCCCCGGACGACGTTTCCACCAGGCTGCCTGCCGCGAGGTTCACGTCGCCGGAGCTGCGCAACGACACCTTGCCACCGTTGATATACGCCACCCCGTCAGTGGCCGAGGGGTCCAGCGCCAGATTATTCCAGCGCCCGGAACTGTCCAGCTTGACTCCGGCGGCCACATCGAGCCGGCCGATGCCCGGCAGAATCACATCGCCAACGACATTGGAGCGATTGAGGTCGACCTGATTCAGCAGGTTGCCCGCGTTGATGCTGCCGCCGTGGGCCGTGAGGTTGGCATTGACTGAAACCACGGGGCCGAACAGAGTGATGTTGCCGCCGTCAGCCACCTTGAGTGCGCCATTGACGTCAATCTGCTGCTTTGCGCCGACCTTGATCGCGCCCAACCGGTAGCCATTGAGCTGGTCACTGTCGAGCACCAGTTTGCCCTGGCGTTCGGTCGGCAGCGCGGTGGCGAGGTCCAGGCCGTCGGCGATTTTTTGCGTGCTGCCCTCGATCAGCACCTGGTCGATGGTCGGGGTCAAGGCGTAGCGCAAGGTGCCGGTGGCCTTGTTGTACACCGGCGTGTACTGGCCAATGATCAACTGCGCCCGCTGGGCCATGGCCTGCTGTGACTGCTGATAACCATCAAGGTTGATATTCGGTGCCTGGGTCTGGCGATCGCCCTGGAATACATCGCTGATCAACTGGCCTTCCAGCACCGCGTTGGTGGTGCCCACCACCAGCTTGCCGGCGTCGCGGCCCACGGTGTAGCCCGCCTCGTAGCGGCTTTGCTGGGCCACCAGCGGGTTGTAGTAGAAATCGCTGCGGCCCCAGCGGACGCTGGTGTCTTCAAAGCCCTTGTAGATCCCCGCGTAGAGAATGTCCCCGGGGGCTTTCGACAGCTCATAGAGCTGGCCGTCAGGCCCCTTGAGCCAGGTCTGGCGGATGTAGCCGGCCTGCACATCGACGGTGCCGCCCGACAGATTGACCTGGGCACCCTGCTGGGTCACCACGTCCTTGCCGGTGAACGTCACAGTGCCGCCCTGGGCCATCCACTCGCCGACCGAGTGGCCCTGGGTGCCCAGGTAACCGCCGACTTCCAGCAGCCCGCCGGCGGTGTACCAGCGGTCCGTCGCATAGCCGTTGGTGCCGGCCGGGACGAACACCAGGTCCCGCAGGTCGACCCACACGTCGTTGTTGATCAATTGCCCGCCGTCACGGTTGGCGGGCGCGTCGCGCTGTTCGTTGCCCTGCACGTTGATCTTGATGTTGTTGGCTTCCATCGCCACCTTGACGCCAATCGCGCCGGCCACGTCGATCATCGCGCCGTCACGCACCAGGCTGCGCTGGCCGGCACTGACCGCCACCTGGCCGCCGGTGGCCAGAGTGATCGAGCCTTTGCGCAAATCCACAGTGCCGCCGCTGACGATCTCGATCCGCGACTGGTCAGTGCGGTCGGCCACCGCGCTGAGGTTGTTGAACTGGCCGGTGATCAGGTTGGCAGGCAAGCCGTCGAGCTTGATCAGGCCGTTGTCCTTCTGGCTGTTGAGGGCGGTGCTGCCGCTGGCGTCCAGCAGGATCGCCGTGGTGCTGCCCTCGCTTAGGGTCACGCTGCCGGTGGCATCGCTGGCGGCGTTGAGCAAGTGAATCGTGCCACGGGTATCCACCGAAGTGCTGGCCAGGACCACGCCGTTCTGCTGCACCTGGTGCCCGGTGAGGGTGATGTCGCCGGTCGACGCCATGATCAGGCCGCTGTTGCTGACCTTGCCCGACGTGCTGCCGGCCTTGAGGCTGGTGGCCACTTCATTGCCACGGGTGGTGGAGCGGTCGTTGCCGGTGGTGCCGACGCCCTTGCGGATATAAAAACTGTCGCCGGCGGCCAGGGTGGCCTGGCCCCTGGCGGTGATGATGCTGCCGGCGTTCTCGACCTCCGAGCCGAGCAGCAAGGCATAGCCACCGGCGTCGGTAGAGGTGGCCGGGTTGTGAGTCTGGATCAACGCGCCGCGCTGCACCTCGACCTTGCCCGCCGCGTCGGTGAAAGTCGGCTGGGTGCCGTTGGCATCCACATAGATCCCGCGTTGGGTGAATTGGTCATCGGTGATGGTGGCAGCGGCCGCCACCAGGTTGCGCACATTGACCTGGCTGCTGCCGCTGAAGATCACCCCGTTGCGGTTCATGATCATCACTGTGCCAGGGGCGTTGATCTGGCCCTGGATTTCGCTGGGGCGCGCGTTGGGGTCGTTGACACGGTTGAGCACGGCCCAATTCGATTGCTGCTGGAAATCGACCGTGGTGTTGCGTCCGACGTTGAAGGTTTCCCAGTTGAGGATCGCCTTGTCGGCGGTCTGCTCGATGGTCACCGTGGTCTTGCCACCGTACTGGCTCTGGGTCGGGCCCTTGGCGTTGGTCCAGCCCTGGGTCAGGCTGTTGTCCACCTGCAAGCCGCCCTTGCCGAGGCCGTCGGGAATCGTCGAGACCTGGCCGAGCGCTGCTTGCCGGCCAGCGGCCTGGGCGGCCTGCTGGGCCGCAATCGCCGCGACACTGTTGTTGAGCGTGCTGATGGAACGTGACAACTGCTGGTTCGCCCGCGCCTGCTGATTCAACGACGGAATCCCCGGCACCTGCGCCCCGTTGAGGCGGGCCGCTGTCGCCGCCTGGGAGGCACCCTTGTCGGCAAACCAGCCGGAGCTGAACGCTGTCGCCGCGTGGGCGCTGCCTGCCACCATGAACAAGGCAATCGCCTGGGCCAGGGGTTTGAGGCGCAGGATCGTCTGGCCGCCAGGGCCTTGGGCATTCAGGTTGACCGGTGGTTTGCAGCGGACCATCAGGAAGCTTCCTTCTTTGTTTTTGCCCATGGGGAACTGGCGACGTGCGTCACGTATGGGAGTTAGGCGGTTGGCGAGGGGCGGGACTGAACTTCTGTCATGGAAAGTTCATGTAAGGCTGATAGCCGAGCCGCAAACGCAAAAATCAGCAACGGCACAGGCCGTTGCTGATCGGGTGTTGCCGGTCGGTAAAAGCGTGGGTTACAGCGGACGACCGATGGCGTTGCAGACATCAGACTTGCCGATGCTCAGCGCGCTGGTTGCGGTAACGAAGTTGCTGGTGATCGCGGCTTTCCAGGCAGCTGGCAGTGGCACGAAGCGGTTGGCCTTGATCGCGTTGTCGTTGCTGTTCAAGGCGCTGGCACCGAAGTGACGGGTGAAGAATGCACGCACTTGCGAGGTCTGGGTGGCGTCGGCGTAGCACTGGCTGAAGATCAGGTTGGTGAAGCCCAGGATCGGATAACCGCTGCTTGGGTAAGGCACGACGCTTGGATCGTTGGCATCGGCGGCGGCAGCAAACACCGGTACCCAGGCGTTCTGGTTGGCGACGTTGGCAGCAGCCGGTACGGGCACAGCAGCGATGGCGGCGGAAACGTTATCAGGGGCTGGAGAAACACCGGCGACCTTGGCCACTTTGGTGGCGTCATCCAGGCCAGCCAAGGTAGGCGCGGCATAGTCCGGGCTCATGTAGGTGATGCGACCATCACCGGCGTTCAGTGCGGTCATCACGCCTTGGCTGGTCACGGCAGGCACGGCGCCTGGTGGCACGCCGAAGCTGTCCGCGAAGTTGGTGGTGACCACAAATTTCTTGGACTCATTGACGCACTTGGCCGCCAGGAAACGGGTGAACAGCTCGGTGGTGCCACTGGCTTCGTTACGGTAAACCACCACGATATTACCGGTGCGACCGGTAGCCGGGAGTTGGTTCCAGGTGGTGATGCGGCCCGAGAACACGCCGCACAGTTGATCAACGCTCAGGTCAACTGCGTTGGTACCGGCCTTGTTGAATGGAATGGCAACCGAAGTGGCGACCGAAGGCACTTGAATCAGCTTGCCCCAGGTCGCTTGTTTGGTGGAGGCGTAGGTGGACAGTTCAGTCGAGGTCAGCTTCGAGTCGCTGCCCGCCCAGTGAACGTTCTTGGTGCCGGTGCCGAACTGGCTGTAGTCGTTGTTCAGGAACGCCAGTTTGCCTTTGCCGCTGCCCACGCCGATGTACGGGGCGAAACCGGCGGTCAATACGCCGGAGGTCTGGTACAGCGGTTGTGGCAGGGTGGCGCCGCCGCCGTTGATGTCTGCCATGGCAGCCTGGGCCGAGCACAGTGCAGCGAGGGTCATGGATACCGCGAGAACGTTGCGCTTAAACATGAAGAAGCTCCTTTCGTCGTGTTTGTACGTTGGGGTAGATGACGCTATGGCTTCGGTCCCGGGCTGTGTTCCGGGGGGTACCCAGGGGTGAGGCCATGGGTATGAAATTTCGCAGCATCCGATGACAGCTAAAGGAAAAAACCTCGGGAGGAACGGCTTGATTTTTAAAAAGATTCTCGGGTGTTTTGGTCACACTTTTGAGCGGTTTGGGGGTGAGGTGACAGCGAGGTTTCAGCGCGGATTTCGAGGACCGGGCTGGAGGCGTTACGGGCCGCGTGGTGGGGTTGGGCAGATGACAGAATGAGGAACCCGAGGTTGGGACCCGCGTGTCGGGCGCGCGAAAATAGTCTTGAAGAAACGCAGTTCAAATGTGGGAGCGGGCTTGCTCGCGAAAGCGGTGGATCAGGCGCGACATGTGTTGACTGACACACCGCTTTCGCGAGCAAGCCCGCTCCCACCTTTTTGACCGCGTTTCGTCAGCAGTCAGGTCACCAGTTGGTTGATTTCGATGATCGGCAGCAGCACGGCCATGACGATGACCAACACCACGGCGCCCATCACCACGATCATCAGTGGTTCAAGCAACGCCGTCATGCCCATCGCCCGACGCTCGATATCCCGCGACAGGGTTTGCGCCGCGCGCTCGAGCATCGGCGGCAGCGAGCCGGTTTTTTCGCCGCTGGCGATCAGGTGGATCAGCACGGGCGGAAAGACCTTTTCCACCGCCAGCGCAGGAGCCAGGTTGACGCCCTCGCGCACCTTGGCCGTCGCGTCGCTGACACACTGGCTCAGGCGGTCGTTGGACAAGGTCTGGCGCGCCGCTTCCAGGGCGCGCAACAACGGCACGCCCGCCCCGCCGAGAATCGCCAGGGTCGAGGCAAACCGCGCGGTGTTGAGGCCCAGTACAAAACGCCCGATCAACGGCAGGCGCAACACCCGGCTGTGCCAGCTCAACCGCGCCACGGGGTTGCGCAGGTACAGGCGCCAGCTCCAGAAACCACCCACGATCCCGGCAAAACACAGCCAGCCCCAGGCGCGGATAAAGTCACTCGCATTGAGCATCGCCAACGTCAGCCCCGGCAGGTCCTGGCGAGCCTGGGAAAACGCACTGACCACCTGCGGCACCACGTAGCTGAGCAGGAAAATCACAATGCCGATGGACACCAGCCCCACCACGCCCGGGTAGATAAACGCCGTGAGGATCTTGCCCCGCAGGTTATTGCGTTCCTCGATGTAGTCGGCGAGGCGCTCCATGACCTGGGCCAGGTCGCCGGACTCCTCCCCCGCCGCGATCAGCGCCCGATAGATCGACGGAAAGTCCCGGGGCCGCGCGGCCAACGCATCGGCCAGGCGCATGCCGCTGCGCACATCGGCGCGCACCGCGCTCAAGGTCTGGGCAATGTGTTTTTTCTCGGCTTGCTCCACCGTGGCGCTCAACGCGGCCTCCAGTGGCAGGCTCGCACCGAGCAGGCTCGCCAGCTGGCGCGTGGCCCAGGCCAGGTCATTGTCCGAGAGTTTGGCGCTGAACCGGCCGCCACCGCCGGCACGCTCGTTGTTGTTCTCGACCTGCACCCGCAAGGCCGTCAGGCCACGGCTGCGCAGGTGGGCAAACGCGCCGCTCTGGCTGTCTGCCTCAAGGTGCCCGGACTCCAGCTTGCCGCTGGCGTCGGCGGCTTCGTAGCGGTATCGGTTCATCAGGCGTCCCGTGTTACGCGCAGGATTTCTTCGGGGGCGGTGGCGCCGCTGCGTACCCAGCGTTCGCCATCCTCACGCATGCTGAACATGCCGGCGCGGCGTGCGGCGGCCTTCAAGGCCTGCTCGCCGGCGCCCTGGTGGATCAGCCCGCGCAGCTCGTCGTCGATGCAGAACAATTCATGGATACCGGTACGCCCGCTGTAACCGATCTGGTTGCACTGCACGCACCCGACAGGCCGCCAGGTGCCGGGCGCGGCCGGGTCTTCCTGCTTGCAGTGCGGGCACAGCCGGCGCACCAGGCGCTGGGCCAATACGCCGAGCAGTGACGAGGCCAGCAGGAACGGTTCGACGCCCATGTCGATCAAGCGGTTGACCGCCGAGACGGCGTCGTTGGTGTGCAGGGTGGCGAGCACCAGATGGCCCGTGAGCGAGGCCTGGACGGCAATTTGTGCGGTCTCCAGGTCGCGGATTTCGCCGATCATGATGATGTCCGGATCCTGGCGCAGGATTGCCCGCAGGGCCAGGGCGAAGGTCATGTCGATCTTGGCGTTGACCTGGATCTGGCTGATGCCCGGCAGGTCGTATTCCACCGGGTCTTCGACGGTCAGGATATTGCTGGTGCTCGCATCCAGCCGGGCCAGGGCGGCGTAGAGGCTGGTGGTCTTGCCGCTGCCGGTGGGGCCGGTGACCAGCACGATGCCGTGGGGTTGGCGGATCAGGGTGTCGAGTTTGGCCAGGACGGCGGGGTCCATGCCGAGGGTTTCCAGCTGCAGGCGGCCGGCTTGTTTGTCCAGCAGGCGCATCACTACGCGCTCGCCATGGCCGGTGGGCACGGTGGAGACACGAATATCGATGGGGCGACCAGCCACGCGCAGGGCGATGCGGCCGTCCTGGGGCAGGCGTTTTTCGGCGATATCGAGTTGGGCCATGATCTTGATGCGTGAGACCAGAGCGCCGTGCAGGGCCTTGCGCGGGGACACCACGTCACGCAGGGTGCCGTCGACGCGGTAGCGCACCACGGAGTGGGTTTCGTAGGGTTCGATGTGGATGTCGCTGGCTTCGTCGCGGGCGGCCTGGGTGAGCAAGGCGTTGATCATGCGGATCACCGGGGCGCCGTCCTGGGTGTCGAGCAGGTCGGTGATTTCGGGGATGTCTTGCATGAGGCGGTCGAGGTCGACTTCGTTTTCGGCGGCGCCCACGACGGCGGCGGCGCTGCCGGTGTCGGCGTAGGCAGTGGCCAGGAGGCCGTCGAGTTCGTCGTCGCGCACCTGGATGAGGTGGGTTTGGCCGAACTGGCGGTAGACCTCGCTGATGGACCAGCCGGGGGTCGAGGGGCAGATGGTCAGCGTCGGGCCCTGGGTTCCCGGGTGAAGGAGGATGCGTTGGGATTTGGCCCAGGCGTAAGGCAGGAGGCTCATGCTTTTGGGCTTCGTTTGGTTGAGTACATATCCATTCCTTCGGTTACGGCTTGTATTGGTTCCGCTCTTACAGCGGCTCACTTTTGAAAAGCGCAAAAGTAAGCAAAACGCTCTTGCCCCACCACTCGGCACCTCGCCCAGGCTCGGTGTGCCCTCAC
>NZ_JACAPX010000010.1:0-203731 GCF_013385435.1 Pseudomonas sp. F9001 | reverse complement strand
TGTAAGAGCGGAACCATAAGTGGCCGTTACCGCAGCAACGGATATGTACCCAATACAGCTACCGCGCCAGCACCATGGCAAAATACCCAAACACCGTGAGCAAAATCCCCGACACCGCATACGCCACCGGAAACCCGATCCACGGCACCGTACTATCAATTTCCTTGGCCGCCTCCCGCGCCGGCCCCGAGTGACTCCGCGCCCCCGCAACACCGCCCATGAGAATCGCCGGGTTGATCTTGAACACATGAAAACCCACAGCCCAAACAATAAACGGTGGAATCGTACAAGCCACGAACCCAAGCAAAAAGATCTTCAACGCAATGATCGCGCTAATCTGCGAAACCAAGTTAGCCCCCGCATTCACCCCCACAATCGCGACAAAGAATATCAACCCCATGTCCTCGAGAATGTTGCGCGCCGCATTCGGGGTATTGCCGAAAAACCGCACCCGCGACACCAGCGACGAGACGATAATCCCCGACACCAGCAACCCGCCCGCATTGCCCAGCCCCACCGCCGCACCGAACGCCGGCACCTGAATCAGCCCGATCAACAACCCCAGCACCATACCCAGCGACAGCGTCAGCAAATCCGTCGCCGTACTCGCCCGCCCCGCCTTGCCCAGCAACGCCGTGGCCTTGTCGATGGCACTGCGCAAGCCAATCAAGTGCATCACATCCAGGCGCTGCAACCGCGTTTCCAGCCCCACCGGAATCGGCGCTCCACCTCGCTCAATCCCCACCAACTGCACCTGACCGGCAATCGGCGACTGGCTGAATTCCTTGAGCGCCCTGCCCACGGCATCCTTGTGAGTCACCAGAATCACCGCCTCATCCAGCGGTATATTCAACGCTCGGGCATCAGGTACTTCCGGCCCGATCAGGCCCATGTGATCGGTCAGCGCATCCAGGCTGCCGCCCAGGGCGATCACATCGCCGAGTTGCAACACCAGCGTCGGATCAGCCCCCAGCAACTCTTCACCACGCTCGACGTTCTCGATCTGGTACAACGCAAAGCGCTGGCGAAACTGCGCGATGCTCTGCCCCACCAGCTCCGGGTTCACCAGGCGATAGGCCCGCAGGTCAAACGGCCGATACCCACTGAGCCCGGCATCGTCGACGTTCGGCACACCGTGCTCCACCTCGAATTCCTTGGCCGCCTTGCGCGCATCCACACCCCACCAGCGCGGCAGGTATTTGCAGATCAGGATGATGCCGACCGTGCCCCAGATATAGGTGATGCCGTAAGACAGGGCGATCATCGCGGTGGCCGCCGCCGCAGTGGTGCCCGGTGGCAGCGGCACTACGCCCGAGGTAATCGCCTGTTCGGCGGAGCCAATCGCCGCCGACATGGTTTGCGAACCGGCAAGAATCCCGCCCGCCGCGCCCACCGGCAGGGATAACAGCCGCACGCCGAGCACCACGATACCCAGCCCGAGGAACGAGGACAGGATCGCCAGGAAGGTGAATTTCAGGCCATCACCCTTGAGACTGTTGATGAACGAAGGCCCGACCCGCAGCCCGACGCCGTACATGAACAGGTAATAAAACAGGCTCTTGGTAAAGTTATCGAGTTCGAAATGCACGCCGTAGTAAGACGCCCACGTCGCAATCGCGCAGCCGATCACGATGGCCCCGGCCACCGCGCCCAGGCCATAACCCTTGATGGTGCCGCGCCCGACCCAGACGGACAGGCCAACCACCAGGAACAGCAGGATGTAGGGGTTGTCGTGCAGGAAAGTAAAGAAGGCAGTCACGATGATTCGTACCTGGCGATGCAACGCTAAAGGCACCGGGCCTCGAGGCCCGGTGAGTGTTCAGTGCGTTCAGTCGAGGTTCGGGGTGTCGGCCGGGATGACCGGGTCGGCGATGGCGCCATGGCTGAAGCTGGGGCCCGCGTCGGAATGCTCCACCGGGTTTTTCTGCAGGTGGGCAACGGCCTTGCGCAGGTCTTCCAGCAGCAACGCCACCAGGTCACGGCTCACGCCATGCCGCACCAGGATGCGCTGTACCACGACGTTCTGCCGATCGGACGGCAACGGGTATGACGCGATCTGCCAGCCGCGCATGCGCACGCGCTCCGACAGGTCGTAGAGGCTGAAGCCGTGATCGACGCCGTCCTTGAGCTTGTAGCAGACCGCCGGCAGCCCATCCTTGCCGTCGTACACCAGTTCCAGCGGGGCAAACTTGGTGATTTCCGAGGCCAGCCATTGCGCCGTGTCGGAGCACGCTTGTTGAATCCGCGTGTAGCCATCGCGCCCCAGCCGCAGGAAGTTGTAGTACTGGGCAATGATTTCACCGCCGGGCCGGCTGAAGTTCAGGGCAAAGGTCGCCATGTTGCCGCCCAGGTAGTCGACGTAGAAGATCAACTCTTCCGGCAGGTCTTCGGTGGAGCGCCAGATAACCCAGCCGACGCCCAGCGGCGCCAGGCCGTACTTGTGGCCGGAAGCGTTGATGGACTTGACGCGCTCGATCCCAAAATCCCATTGCAGCTCTTGCTGGATGAACGGGGCGATAAACCCGCCGCTCGCCGCGTCGACATGGATCGGGATATCCAGGCCGAGGTCACGTTGCATCGAGTCCAGCTCGGCCGCCAGGGCTGCGACCGGTTCGTAGATCCCGGTGAAGGTCACGCCCAGGGTCGCGACGACACCGATGGTGTTTTCGTCGCAATATTCCCGCAGGTCGGCCGGGCGCAGGCCCAATGCGTCACCGCGCAACGGCACTTCGCGAATTTCCACATCGAAATAACGGGCGAATTTCTTCCAGCAGATCTGCACCGGGCCGCACACGAAATTCGGTTTGTCGGTGGGCAGCCCCGCCGCTTCCCGGCGTTTCTTCCAGCTCCACTTCAGTGCCAGGCCGCCAAGCATCGCCGCTTCGCTGGAACCGGTGGTGGAGCAACCCACGGTTTGCCACGATTTCGGCGCGTGCCACAGGTCGGCAATGATATGCACGCAACGGTTTTCGATCTCGGCCGTCTGCGGGTACTCATCCTTGTCGATCATGTTTTTGTCGAGGGCATCGGCCATCAACTGCTGCACTTCGGGCTCGACCCAGGTGGTGCAGAAGGTCGCCAGGTTTTGCCGGGAATTGCCATCCAGCAGCAGTTCGTCACGCACCAGGTTGTAGGCGGCCGACGGCGTGGTCGAGTGGTCCGGGAGGCGGTACTTGGGCAGTTTGTGCTGGGCGGAGCCACTCGAATAGACGTCTTCGATGGCTTGGTCCTGGGTCTCTACGGTTCTGTGAAGTGCCATGAAATCCTGCTCTTGAATGAGGGAAATGGCGTAGACGTTGATCGCGACAAATGCCGATCAGGCTGCGTCAGGAAACGAACGATGGAGCGGTGGCGCCGAATATCACACGCACGGCGGCGCAGGAAAGTGACCCAGATCATTAAAGGCGTGGATAAGCAGGCAAACGTGCCGGGGGTGCCTGGCAGTGACCTACTGGCTCAGTGCTTCGTTCAATATCAGGCTGCGATAGTGCCCGGGGTTGGAGCCCGACCACTTGCGAAACGCCTTGTAGAACGAGCTGGCATCGGCAAACCCCAGGCGGGTGGCGATCTCGGCAAAGCTGATGTCGGAATCGGCCAGCCAGACGATCGCCAACTCCTTGCGCACGCTGTCCTTGAGGCCCTGGTAGGTCTGCCCTTCTTCCGCCAGGCGCCGGCGCAGGGTCGAGGCCGAGATGCACAGGGATGCGGCCAGGCCTTCGGTTTCCGGCCAGGTGTCGGCAGGCATGTGCCGCAGGTCGGTCTTGATGCGGGTGGCAAGGCTGTCCGGGTCGCGGTATTTGACCAGGATGTTGGCCGGCGCATGGGCCAGGAAGCGCTTGAGCTCCTCCGGGCTGCGCTTGATCGGCAGGTCGAGGCAGTCGGCGGAAAAGATCATCCGGGTACGCGGCCGGTCAAAGCGCAGGTTGTCGGAAAACATCACCTGGTAGTCGTCGCAGAAGTCCGGCTGCGGGCAACGCAGTTCAATCGCCAGGATCGGGATCCGGCGCCCAGCCAGCCAGCAGGCGACGCCGTGGACGATCATCCAGTAGGCGAAATAGGTGAAGGCACGCCTGGGTGCGGGCTCCGGCTCCAACAGGACGATTTCCGCCAGGCTCTGCTGGCGCACCAGTTGCGCCGGCATGCGCTCGAGCATCAGTGACAGGAACCCCAGGCCGGTTTCCAGCGCAGTGGCCAGGCTCGGTTGTGCCATGGAGGCCCGGCAGAGGAACTCCAGGCTGCCGGATTTGAGCTTGCGCGGGTCCATGCCAAAGAATTCATCGTCCATTCGCCGTGTCAGCAAGCGCCATAAGCGTGCGTAAGCGGTTGCCGGGACGCGTGCGGTTGGCTGGCCCAGCAGTGCTGGATCAATCCCGACCTTGGTCAACACTTCATCGCTCGCCGCACCCGGCGCACAGCTCTGCAACAGGGCTTCGCGGACCAGTTGGATGGAAATCGTGTCTTTTTCCGACATGGGGAATGGCGCAATCCGGTGGCTGGGACGATGCCGCGCATTCTAGTGTCGGATGCGGTTTGCCACCACCGTTCAGTCAAGGTTCAGTAAAGGTCAATATTCCCTGTTTAGTAATGAGTATCATTATGTTACAACTTAGCATCCTATCTAGTGACGATTCGGTGCCGAATGCTTGTTCCCTTTTTAATCATGCTGCGCGAAGGCATAGAAGCCGCCTTGATCGTTGGCATTATTGCCAGCTATCTCAAGCAAACTGGCCGTGGCCAGTACATGCCCGCAGTGTGGATCGGCGTATTTCTGGCAGCGGCCCTCGCGCTGCTGGTCGGCGGTGGCCTGGAACTGGTGAGTGCCGAATTCCCGCAGAAACAACAGGAACTGTTCGAAGGCATCGTCGGCCTGGTGGCCGTGGGCATTCTCAGCTCCATGGTGTTCTGGATGCGCAAGGTCGCGCGCTCCATCAAGCATTCCCTGCATGAATCCCTCGATCATGCCCTGGCCGGCTCCAAACACCAGGTCACCGCACTGATTGCCATGGTGTTTTTCGCCGTGGCCCGTGAAGGCCTGGAAACCGTGTTCTTCCTGCTGGCCGTGTTCCAGCAAAGCGAAGGTCCGGGCGCGCCGATTGGCGCCCTGCTCGGCCTGATCCTGGCGATCATCGTCGGCTTCCTGATCTACACCGGCAGCATGCGCCTGAACCTCGGTGCGTTCTTCCGCTGGACCGGCCTGTTCATCCTGGTGGTGGCCGCCGGCATCCTCGCCAACTCGGTACAAGCCCTGCACGAAGCCGGGGTATGGAACCACCTGCAAACCGTACTGTTCGATTTCAGCGCGACGCTGCCGATGGATGGCCCGCTGGGCTCGGTGCTGGCCGGCATGTTCGGCTATCAGGACGCCCCGACCATCAGCACCCTCGGTGCCTACCTGATTTACCTGGTGGTGGCCCTGGTGATGTTCTTCCTGCCGGCGCCGCCGAGCAAGCCGGCTACCCGCACAACCTCTTCCGTTTCCAGCCAGTAAGGACCGCCTCTTGTCCAACCAAACCCCTCAACCGGCTCCGCCCTCCCGCGCCTTGCGCTGGGCGGTGGGCGGCTCGGTGGTCGTGATGATCGCCGCCGGTGGCCTGTTCTACTACGCCTCGCAACTGGCCGCCTCCAAGCGCCAGGCCAACCACAATGAAATCGCCGTCACCATCCACGCCCACAGCTGCGAGCCGAATGCGCTGACGGTACCGGCCGGACGCGCCAGCTTCCGCATCATCAACCGCTCGGACCGTGCCGTGGAATGGGAAATCCTCGACGGCGTGCTGGTGGTCGAAGAGCGCGAGAACATCGCCCCGGGCCTGAGCCAGGTGATCAACGCCAACCTGCTGCCCGGCGACTACCAGATCACCTGCGGCCTGCTGAGCAACCCGCGTGGCACCTTGAAGGTGACACCGACTGCCGAGTCTGACGCCCAAGCCAAGGCCAAGCCGTCGATGGTCGCGTTTATCGGCCCGCTGTCGGAGTTCCGCGTGTACCTGAGCAGCCAGGGTAGCGCCCTGGTCAAGGCCGTTACCGCGCTGGACCAAGCCATCGAAGCCGGCGACCTCGCCCAGGCCCAGGCGCTTTACGTACCGGCCCGCGAGGCTTACCAGCGCCTGGCCCCGGCCTCGCAACGCCTGGCGGAACTGGACAACGCGATCAACGCCCGCGCCGACTACTTTGAAAAGCGCGAGCAGGACCCGGCCTTCAGCGGCTTCCACCGTCTCGAATACGGCCTGTTCCAGCAACGCAATCTCGACGGCCTGGCGCCGATTGCCCAGCGCCTGGTCACCGACGTCACCAGCCTCAAGCAACAGCTGCTGGCCCAGTCGCTGCCGCCGGAGCAACTGGTGAGCATCGTGGTGCGCAACCTCAACAGCCTGGCCGACGTACGTGCCGCCAGCGGTGAGGAAGAACGCTACAGCCATACCGACCTCAACGGCTTCGCCGCCAACCTGGACGCCGCCCGCAAAGTGGTCGACCTGATGCGCCCGCTGCTGACCAAATCTGCCGCGCAATTACTGCCGGGGATCGACAGCGCGATCACCGCCCTCGATGCCGAACTCAACGGTTTGAAAGTCGATGGCCGCTACGCCTCGTATGACAGCGTTACCGCCGATCAGCGCAAGCAGATCGCCGACAAGGCCAAGGCTCTGGCCGTTGCACTCGATGGAATCGACCCCGCCCTTGGCCTTTCCGGCCTGAAGTGAAGACGACCGTAGACATGAGTGATTCAGAACAATTTTCCGCCCAGCGTCGTCGTGTATTGCTGGGTATGGCCGCCACTGGCGCGGCCATTGCCGGCAGCAGCCTGAGCTGCCCGGCAATGGCTGCCAACGCGGCGGCACAGGTGACCACCGCGCCAAGCAGTGAAAAGACCCAGGACCACCACGATTTCCATGGCAAGCACCAGACCGGCATCGTCACTCCGCGCCCGGCCTGCGGCATGTTGGTGGCATTCGACGTGTTGGCCAGCGACCGCGAGGACCTGGAGCGGCTGTTCCGCACCCTGAACGAGCGTATCGCGTTCCTGATGACCGGCGGCACCGTGGTGCAAGTCGACCCGAAACTGCCCCCCACCGACTCCGGCATCCTCGGCCCGGTGGTGACACCGGACAACCTGACCATCACCGTATCGGTGGGCGAGTCGCTGTTCGACGAACGCTTCGGCCTGGCCGCGGCCAAGCCCAAGCGCCTGATCCGCATGGTCGGTTTCCCCAACGATGCACTGGAACCGGCGCAGTGCCACGGCGACCTGAGCCTGCAGTTCAGCTCCAACACCCCGGACACCAATATCCACGCCCTGCGCGATATCGTGAAAAACCTGCCGGACCTGCTGCTGGTGCGCTGGAAGCAGGAAGGCAGCGTGCCGCCCCAGGCCCCAGCCCGCCCCGGCGAGCCGGCACAAAGCGCGCGCAACTTCCTCGGTTTTCGCGACGGTTCGGCCAACCCGAACTCCAACGACAACAAGGCGATGGATCAGATTGTGTGGGTCCAGCCAGGCAGCGACGAACCGGCCTGGGCCGCCAACGGCAGCTACCAGGCGGTGCGGATCATCCGCAACTTCGTCGAACGCTGGGACCGCACCCCGCTGCAAGAGCAAGAAAGCATCATTGGCCGGATCAAGACCAGTGGCGCGCCCATGGATGGCCAGAAAGAAACCCAGGTCCCGGACTACAGCAAGGACCCGGAAGGCAAGTTGACCAAGCTCGATGCCCACATCCGCCTGGCCAACCCGCGTACTGCACAGACCCAGGCCAACCTGATCCTGCGCCGGCCGTTCAACTACTCCAACGGCGTCAACAAAAACGGTCAGCTGGACATGGGGCTGTTGTTCATCTGCTACCAGGCTGACCTGGAGAAAGGCTTTATCAGCGTGCAAACCCGGCTCAACGGCGAGCCTCTGGAGGAATACCTGAAGCCGGTTGGCGGCGGTTACTTCTTCACCTTGCCAGGCGTCACCGGGGCCCAGGATTTCATCGGGCGCACGCTGCTTGATGCGACACATCCACAAACCACTGCCAAAACCTAAAACAAACCCCAGAGCGGAAATCGTCCCATGAAGAAGTCGTCTCTCGCATTGTCGTTGTTAATGAGCCTTTCGCCGCTGGCCGCCTTCGCCGCCACCGCGCCGCTGGACCTGGTAGGGCCGGTGTCGGACTACAAGATCTATGTCACCGAAGAAATCGGCGAGCTGGTCACCCAGACCCAGGCGTTCACCGACGCCGTGAAAAAAGGCGACCTGGCGACCGCCAAGAAGCTGTACGCGCCAACCCGCGTGCACTATGAGTCGATCGAGCCGATCGCCGAACTGTTCAGCGACCTCGACGCCTCCATCGACTCCCGCGTGGACGACCACGAGAAAGGCGTGAAAGCCGAAGACTTCACCGGCTTCCACCGCATCGAGTACAGCCTGTTCTCCGAGAACACCACCAAAGGCCTCGACGCCCTGGCGGACAAGCTCAACAGCGACGTACTGGACCTGAAAACCCGCGTGGACGGCCTGACCTTCCCGCCGGAAAAAGTCGTGGGTGGTGCTGCTGCTCTGCTGGAAGAAGTCGCCGCGACCAAGATCTCCGGTGAAGAAGACCGCTACAGCCACACCGACCTGTATGACTTCCAGGGCAACATCGACGGCGCGAAGAAAATCGTCGACCTGTTCCGTCCGCAGATCGAGAAGCAAGACAAGGCCTTCGTTGCCAAAGTCGACAAGAACTTCGCCACCGTGGACAAGATCCTGGCCAAGTACAAAACCAAGGATGGCGGTTTCGAGACCTACGACAAGGTCAAGGAAGCCGACCGCAAAGCCCTGGTTGGCCCGGTCAATACCCTGGCGGAAGACCTGTCCACACTGCGTGGCAAGCTTGGCTTGAACTGATCCAGACGCTGCATGCTCTCGCCCGGCCTGCCGGGCGAGAGCCTTCCTCAGGCTGACGCCACCTGCACTCCGTCCGAAGGCCGCAAGGCATCGCGGATAGTCCGCAGCTTCAAGCACGTTTCCTCGTACTCACTCCCGGGATCCGACTCGGCGACAATGCCGCAGCCGGCGAACAGGTGCGCCTCACAGCCTCTGATCAACGCCGAGCGCAACGCCACGGCAAATTCACCATCACCCTGCGCATTCATCCAGCCCACTGGCGCTGCGTACCAGCCACGGTCGAGCTGCTCGTGCTCTCGGATATAGGCCATCGCCTCACGTCGCGGCAAGCCACCCACCGCCGGCGTCGGGTGCAGGGCCTGCACCAGTTGCAGCAATTGCACCTGGGGATGCAAGCGGCCCATCACCGGCGTCAACAGGTGCTGCACGTTGGCCAGCCGGTGCAACTGCGGCTGGCTGGCAATGTCGAGCATCGCGCAATAGGGCTGCAATGCTTCGCGCAGGGTTTGAACCACCAGGGTGTGTTCGTGGCGGTCCTTGGGGCTGTCCATCAAGGCCTGGCCAAGTTCGGCATCGTGCTGCTCGTGACGACCACGCGGGCAAGTACCGGCCAACGCCACCGTGTTCAGCGTGCCACGAGTCACCCGCACCAGCCGCTCCGGCGTTGCGCCGAGAAAGCAGCTGTCACCACGGCTGAACGCAAACAGGTACGCCTGGGGATAGGCCGCCTTGAGGTTTTCCAGCAGCGGGCCACAGGGGATCGTCCGTGAGGTGGTCAACCGCACTTCGCGGGCCAGCACCACCTTGCGCAGGTCGCCGGCGTTGATGCGCTGCACGGCCGTCGCCACGGTGTCTTGCCATTGCTGCGCGCTGATGGTGTTTTCGTCGCTCGGTGTGCCGAGGGGAATCTCCTGGCGTGGCGCACTGGCGTAGCGGGACAGAAGCAACGTCCACTGGGTTTCCAGGCTCTGGGCGCAACGCACCGCGTCCGCCCCGGGCTCCAGCCACTGGCTGAAGATCACATGATGTTGCTCGGCTTCCCGCAGCAGCAGGATGCGCGGCAGCACCAGGGAGGTGGCGGCGAATGACTGCCATTTGAGCGAGCGTGGGCCCTTCGGGTCAAACGCAAAGCCGCCACACAGCAACGGCTGGCGCGGCCCCACCTGATGGGCCTGGCTGAGCAACGCCTGCCACGCCAGGGCACTGGCGTTGAAGCGGTCATCGGCCCCGGGGCTGATTTCCTCGGTACAACCAAAGCCGGCCATGGCCAGTGCGCCCCGGTCACTTGACCAGAACAGGCTTTGCCCGAGTACCTGGCGGTTGGCGGCAAATAACCGCAGCGGGTCCAGGCGCTCCGAGGCCAGGCTGAACACCACCAGCACTGCGCCGCCCTTCTCGCGCGCCAGGCGTTCGCCCTCGGTCAGCGCCTGAAGCAATCCCGGCAGACGTTCACTCATGCTCCGCTCCTTGATGCTGCTGGCGCCAGTGGCGCACTTGCTGGTCGATATTCCATTGGATGATCTGCGCAAACAGCGGGACCACGAACATCGGGTCCAACCCTTCGCGCTCGGCCCAGCGGCGGCGATGGGGCAGCATGGCGGCCACCCGCTCGGGGGCGGCGATGCTGGCTTCGTCAGGCTTGAACTGCGCCGCAGCTTTCACATAGGCCAACCGCTGGCCGAGAGCGCGGATGATCTGTTCGTCCAACGTGTCGATACCCAGGCGGACGTCTTCCAGCCCGCTGCACTGCTCAGGTGTTTTCATAGGATTCTCCGGTCATGGGGTCGACGGCCAGCACTGCCACGCCGGTTCGGCGGGGCTGCCCAGCAACAGTTCCAGGTGCTCGATCAGGTCGGCCTGGCTGTCGCGCAGGTAAAAATGCCCGCCGTTGAAGGTTCGAAAGTCGGTGACCTGGCGCGTCACTTCCGACCAGGCATGGGCTTCCTCCCGATCGACTTCGCGGTCGGTGCTGCCCAGGCATACGCTCACGGGCACGTCCAGCAGCTCGCTGATATCGCCGCAGTAGTTTTCGATCAGGCGGTAATCATTGCGCAATGCGGGCAGGTAAAGTGCCTGCATCCCGGGTTCGTCCAGGGGTGATGGCGCACCACCCGACAGGCGCCGCACATCCGCCAGCAGACCGGCATCCGGGCCCTGGTGCAATTGGCTGTGACGTTGCCGGTGAGGGGCCGGATGGGCGGAGACGATCAGCCGTTGCAGGTCCTTGCCCTGGCGGTTCAGGCGCCGCGTCACCTCATAGGCCAGCGCCGCACCCATGCTGTGGCCGAACAGCACCAGCGGCCGGTCGGACAGGTCCCACAGCGCCCGGGTAATAGTGCCCGCCATCCATTCCAGGCTGCCGGGCCAGGTTTCACTCAGGCGATCTTCGCGGCCGGGGTATTGCACGCTGACCAGTTCGATGTCAGCCGGCAACAGTGCCTGCCAACCGCTGAAAAATCCCGCGCTGCCGCCGGCGTGGGGCAGGCAGACCAATCGGCAACGCGGCGTTTGATGCTGCGGGTAACGTCGCAGCCATGGGCTGGGGATTTTCTTCATAACACGCCCTCCTCCAGTTCAGTGGTGACGTGGATCCGGGTCTGCGGCAACCAGCGCAGCACCTGGCGCAAGCAGTCATCGGCGTCCATCACCTGGGCAGCGTAGTGCGTGCCTTCGGGCAGTTTGGCCAGTTGCAGGGCGCAGATTGCCGCCACTGTGCCGGTCAACGCCGAGCCGTCGGCGGCACGCAACCAGGCGGTGGCCTGCTGCGGTTCGCCGTGTTGCAGGCCTGCCATTTCGACTGCGAGCAACTGGTAAGGCGTGCGCCCTGCCAGGTCCAGCGCACTGGCCTGTACCAGGGCGGCAATGTTCTCTGCCGTGTGTCGCAGAGCCGGTGGCGAGCCCTGAATGCGCCCGAGTGCGGCCCGCAGGTGGCCGCCGTCGAACAGGTTGTAGGCCTGGGCTTCGCGCACCCGCAAGTCAGTAAACAAGCGCTGTTGCTCAGTGGTTAGATACGGGTGGGCCGTTACGGGACCGCCCACCAGCCAGGGCCGCTCGAAGTGTTCATCGACGAGTACGGCGGACTTGATTGCACGGCCATCGCACCAGCCCATCGAGGCCTGGCCATAGCCGTTGCCGAGGCTCAATAGAAAGTCCTCGGCCGCCGTTGTCGACAACCGCCCAAGTCCGACGGCATAGCAATGCACGGCATCGACGCGCTCGAACGACGCCGCAAGCACCTTGGGAAACAACCCCGACAGCCCGGGCAACATGCCGGCTGATAACACCACACGACGACCCGGCGGCAACTGAGCGGGCAGCAGCTGATGCAGCGGATCATCGCCGCCGACATCGATGTAATCGGCGCCACTGGCCAAAGCGGCCAGCGCCACCCGGTCGAGCACCTGGTAGCTGGGGCCCGCGCAATTGATCAGCAGGTCGCAGCCGCTGCAAAACGCCGCCAGGCTTTGGGCGTCCCACAGGTCCACTTCACGGATCTCGGCCTGCCCGTTCAACTCGCCGTCGTTAAAACGCTGCCCTTGCCCAGGGTCGCGACCGCCCAGGCGCAAGCGGCAATGACCGACCAGCACCCGCGCAACCTGCCGACCGACATGCCCATAGCCGCCTACAATCCCGACTCTCACGCCGCCACCTGCGCCAGCCGTTCGAACGCGCGGGCCACGGCTTCGACCTGGGGGCTCTGCATGCAGCTGAAGTGGTCGCCCGGCACGTCCACCACCTGCAATTCGCCAAGGCACAGGGCCTGCCAGTATTGGCTCATGTCGCGGTGCATGCCGGGCAGTACCTGGACTTCACCGCACTGGCGGATAAACACCATGTCACCGTCGTAAGGCGTGGCCTGATGCAAGGCGACGGCGGCCAGGCTGTGGCGCAGCACCTGCAGTTGCTCGCGCAGCCAGTCCAGGTCGCTCAGTTGCGAGCCGGCGTGGCGCATCGCGTCTGCAATTGCCTGCAAGCGCTCATCTGCCGACTTGGATGCCAGGGCCCGCAGGCAGGCCAGGGCCGTGGCACAGTCGGGCTCATCCTGCAGCGCCAGCAACGCACCTTGGGGCACGCGGCCCGGAGTTTGGCGCAGCACCTTGGCAATCGCCCGCTCCATCGCCTGTTCATCCACCGGGTAACCCAGGGTGTGCGGGTCGGCCTGCATCACGCGGGCGAACACGTACTCCGCCAGCAGGTCATCCTCGATCATGAACGGCACGCGGTAGCTGCTGATCACTGTCAGTTGCAGCACCTCGATGTCCCTCGCCGCGAGGCATGACGCCAGCTCCGTCGCCAGCAACCCGCCGAGGCAATAACCGACGATGCTCACCTGGCGCCGGCCTTCGGCGTGCAAGGTGTCGGCATAACGCTCGGCCAGTTCACGAATCGCCGTAGCCGGTGCCAGAGCCAGGTAACCCGGTACATCATTGAGCACCAGCCCCTCCAGTGGCGCTTCTTCCCCTAGTGCAGCAAACAGCGCGCGATACGGTGCCAGGGTGCCGCTGCCATCATGGACAAAGATCCGCGCCGGGCCTTGCGCCTCCTCACGAATCCGCACCAGCGGCGACAGGCTCTCGCTGCCCTGCCCCCGCAGGTAATCCGCCAGGGCCGCAACGGTGGGCTGGTTGATCAACTGGCGCAGCAAATCCCCCCAGGGCACGTTACGGGCCTGGGGCAGGCTTTCCCGCAGGCGACCAACCACCTGCGCCACCAGCAATGAATCACCGCCCAACTCAAAGAAGCCCTGTTCACGGCCCACACTGGGCACCCGCAACAGGGTTTGCCAGACCTCTGCGATACTGCGCTCCAGCGCATCCAGCGGTGCAGCCCCGCTGTTGGCCTGTTGCGTGGCCTGGGCCATGCCGAGGTTGGCCAACGCCTGGCGGTCGACTTTGCCGTTGACCGTCAGCGGCATTTCATCCAGTACCCGCCACTCGGTGGGTACCATGTAATCCGGCAGGCGCTGGCCCAGATGCGCGCGCAACGCCTCCGGCTCAAGGGTCTGGCGCTCGGTCTTGAAGCGCGTGATGAACAGGTGCTGGCCGATCTGTGACATCGCATCGTCAGCTGCCGGCATGCACAGCGGCGTCTGCGCGCCGGCTTCCTGCAACAGTTGCTGCCACTGCTCGCGGCGGATGAACGTGGTGTCCTGCTCGGCGCGGAAATCCTCGAACGCGGTCAGGCCCTCCTTGAACTCCATGGACGCCATGATCTGGTAGGTGTCGCGGGTGGCTTCGATAAAGATCAGCCAGCCGCCGGGGGCGAGCATTTCCCGCAGCCGGGCGAGTACCTGGCTGGCATGCCGCGAGTTGTGCAGCACGTTGGCACACAGAATCACATCCAGGGAGTTGGCGGCGATGCCTTGGGCCCAGTGGTCGAGGTTCAGGTCAAACAGCCCGTAGCTGACCCACGGAAACTCGACGAAATGCTCCCGCGCTTCGTTGAGGAAAAACTGCGACAGGTCGGTGAACTGGTAGTCCACCGCCAAGCCGTCCAGGGCCGGAATCAGGTCGGCACTGGTGCCGCCCACGCCTGCGCCGATTTCCAGCAACTGCAGACGCCGGCCCGCCGGTTGCAGTGCGGCGATTTCCTGCACCGCCGCACACACCGCCTGGTTCAGGTACTGGCTGATCAGGTTCTTGCGATAGGCGCCTTCGGCGGTGTCGGTACGGCCTTCGGGAAACAGCAAGTGCAACGGGTCGAGCCGGTCGCTCATCAGGGCAGGCAATTGCTCCTGGCTTTCCCGCAGGTAGCGCAGCACTTCACCGCCCCAGCCCACACTCGGTTCCAGCGCCTCGATGCGCTGCCACAGCTGACGGTATTCAGCACCCGAGACCCGCAGTGACGAATAGGCGCCGGTGCCTGGGTTGCGGTCTACCAGTTGTTCGCGATGCAGCGCTTGCAGCCAGCGGCGGATCAGCCGTTCGTTGCGTGGCGCCACTTCGCACAGGCTCATGATCTGGGCCAGGTCGTGCTCGACGCCCGGTTGATCAAACAGCCCCGGGCGTTGCAGGGCCAGGCCCATGGAGAGCAACGCGGCACGCTCGACGCAATCGGACATCTGCGTAATCAGCGCTTCCGTCAGTTGGCCTTTCACGCCGTTGGCCGCCGCCAAGGCGTTGGGTGCCAACCGGGTCGGCCAAGGCAATGGAGTATCACGCAAAGTCCCGCGCACGCAGGCCTGCAAACGCCGCTCGAACGCGCCCTCGCCCGCAGCGACCACCACGGCCGATTCGACATGAGGATGACTGAGCAAGGCACTTTCGACTTCCGCCAACTCGATGCGATGCCCGCGAACCTTGACCTGGAAATCCTCACGGCCAAGGAACTCAATCAACCCGCTTTCAAGGTAGCGCCCCAGGTCGCCGGTGCGGTACAGCCGCTCGCCGCTGTGGGCATGCTCGATAAAACGCTCGGCGGTTTTCTCCGCGTCCCCCAGGTACCCCATCGCCAACCCCGTGCCGGCGATGAACAGCTCACCGGCAACGCCTTGCGGGCGATCGCGGCCTTGTTCGTCGAGCACCATGAAGCGTTGATTGGCCAGCGGCGCGCCGTAGGGAATGCTGCGCCATTGTGCGTCCACCTCGGTGATTGGATAGGCAATCGACCAGATCGCCGCTTCTGTGGCGCCGCCCAGGCTGATCAGTTGGAGCTCAGGCAACAACGCAGCGATTTCGGCGGGCAGGTTCAGCGGGATCCAGTCGCCGGACAGCAAGGCCAGGCGCAGGCTCTGAGGTGCCGCGGCCGGCACGGCTTGCAGGTAATGGGCAAGCATCTGCAACTGCGCGGGCACCGAGTTCCACAGGGTCACACCGTGCTCGCGGGCGCATTCGGCCCAGTGGGACGGGTCGGCGCGGCGTCCGGCGTCGGGCAACACCAGGGCGCCACCTACGGCCAGCAGGCCGAAGATGTCGTACACCGAGAGGTCGAAGCCCAGGCTGGCCAAGGCGAGTACCCGGTCTTCGGCGCCGATGGCGAAGCGCTGATTGATATCCACCACCGTGTTGAGGGCCGCCTGGTGACTGATCATCACACCCTTCGGAATCCCGGTGGAGCCGGAGGTGTAGATCACGTAGGCAAGTTGTTGCGGTGTCACCTGCGGCGCCGGCAGTTCACGTCCGGCACTGGCTGCGGCCTGATCAACGGGTATGCACTGGGTCACCTGGGCGGGCCAGGCCACGTCCTCGCTCAACCACGACTGGCTGAGCACCCGGCTGACCTCGGCGTTCTCAAGAATCAACGCGCGCCGCGCCATCGGCTGATTAGTGTCCAGCGGCAGGTACGCCGCGCCGGCCCGCAAGATCCCGAGTACACCGACCACCTGGTCGATGCCTTTTTCCATGCATACCGCGACCCGCTCGCCGGGCTGGCAACCGCCATCCAGTAACTGCTCGGCAATCGCCTCGGCACGGGCGGCGAGTTGCGCGTAAGTGAGCTGTCGCGCGCCCTGGATCAGGGCGACACGTTGGGGTTGCGCCCGGACCTGGCGAAAGAACGGTTCATGCAGCAAGCCTGGGGGAATCGGCTGCGCCGTCTGGTTGATCAACTCCCGCACCAGTCGCTGGGGTGCCGGCAGTTCAAGGCAATCGTCCAGGGTCCAGGCCGAAGGCTCCCGCGCCAAGCGCTTGAGCAGACGTTCGAAGGTGTCGAACATCGCTTCCAGCATGGCCTCATTGAACACGCCCTGGCGAATGTCCCAATTGATGAACAGGCCGTTGTCGCGCTCGCTGACCTGGCAATCAATCAACACTTGCGGGGTCTGGCTGATGCCGTGCACCAGTTCTGCGCCGGGCATAAATGCCCCGCCGCCACTTTCGCCACCGGCGCCCAGGGTGCTGGTGAAGGCATAGGGCATCAAGGCCGCATCACGGCCTTTGCGCCGCGCCAGTTCGCGCAGTACTTCAATGCCGGAACACAGGCGGTGGTCCATGTCTTGCCACAGTCGCTCCTGCAACTGCTGGCTGCGTTCACCAAAGCTGCCGCCTTGCAGGGTCTGGACTTCCAGCAATTCCACCGAGCTGAAATCCCCCACCAGCCGATCGACCTGCGGGTGCAGCGACAGGCGATTGAGCAAGGTCAGGCTCAAGCAGAAATGCCCCTTGCGGCTCCAGCGCCCCAGGGTTTCGGCATAGCAGGAAAGAATCGCCGCCGACGCACCCACGCCGGCCGCCGCTGCATTCAGGCGCAGGGCGTTGAAATCCCGGGCCTCCAGGTTCAGGGCGCGGCGCTCGAAACGCGGTCCGCTGGGAGCGCCCTGCATGGGCAATTCCGGAGCACCGGGCAGGCTGTCGACCCGCGCCCACCAGTACTGGCGGTCACGCTGGTAACGCGGCTGTTCCCGCAACCGGCGCTCGCCCAGTACGTAGTCGCGAAAACTGATGGGCGCCGCCGGCGGCAAGGCTTCGCCACGATAGACCTGCTGCAACTCGGCCAACAGCATGCGCACGCTCTGGTAGTCGCACACCAGCAGATCCACTGAGAGATGCAGGCGCGCATGTTCACGGCCCTGGCTGACGCACAACTCGATCAGCGGCCACTGCTGGGGCGACGCCAGGCGAATTTCCATGCGTTCGCGCAGAGCGGCCAGTGCACGGCCGTCGTCTTCGCGCAGGTCATGCCGGGCGATCAGGTAATGCGGCACCTGGGGCAGGATTTGTTGGTAGCCGTCTTCCAGCACCACCGCCCGCAGCATGTCGTGACGCGCAATCAGATGGTTCCATGCCTGCTCCAGGCGCGCCGGGTCCAGTTCCCTGAGTTCAAATTCCAGGTAACCGTGGCACGCCACCCCGCCGTAGCTGAATGCCTGGGTGCGGCCCATCAGGTAAGCGGCCTGCACGTCGGTCAGCGGAAACGGTTCGCTGCGGGCAGCCAGGTCGGCCGAGACGGTGGGCATCACCGGTTCCATCAATTGCTGCAACAACGCGTCCTTGTGTTCGCGCAATTGTTGCAGGCGGCCTTCATCCATCACCCCGGCGGGCGCCCGGTAGCGCAGGCGGCCCTGCTCTTCCCAGAGTTCCACACCCAGTGCTTCGAGGTCCTGTTGCAGTTGCTGCAGTGTCATAGCGCACCCTCCACCATTGCGTTCCGGTTGACGTGGTCCTGTTCTCGTCGGGCGACAAGCCATTGGGCCTGGCGGGCGACGGTGGCCGCGTTGAAAAAGTCCTTCAGCGACAGTTCGACGTCGAACTGTCGGGCGATACGTTCGATCAGGCGAGCGGCCAACAGACTGTTGCCGCCGAGGGCGAAAAAGCCCTGGTTGCGTCCCACCAGGGGAATGTCGAGCAATTCGCGCCAGAGCCCGGCCAACAGTTGTTCGGCTTCGCCTTGAGGCGCGTCTTCATGCTCGGGTCTGGCGCCCTGGCGTTGCTCCTGCACCAGCCACAGCAGTGCGGCGCGGTCGACCTTGCCGTTGGCGCTCAGGGGCAGTTCGGTGAGGTTCAGCCAGTGGTCCGGCAACATGTGTTCCGGCAACCATTGGCAGAGCCACTGGCGCATGGCTTCGGCATCCGGCAGCGCGTCGCCCATCAGGGTTGCTGCCAACTGCGGGTTGGCCCCGGGCAACACCAGGGTGACGGCACGACTGACGGCCGGATGGCGTTCCAGGGCCACGTCGATCTCACTGAGTTCGATGCGGAAGCCACGGACCTTGACCTGCTGGTCCATACGCCCGAGAAATTCGAGGCTGCCGTCGGGCCAATAACGGCCCTGATCGCCGGTGCGGTACCAGCGTTGCCCGGCGTGCTCGACGAAGCGTTGGGCGCTGAGATGCGGCAGGCCACGATAGCCCTGGGCAACCCCGGCGCCGCCGATCCACAACTCCCCCGCCACCCAGTCCGGGCAATCGCGGCCCTGGCTGTCGACGACTCGAAAGCTTTGGTTATCCAGGGGTTTGCCGTAGGGAATCGAGAGCCAGTGAGCCGGCACTTCGTCGACGTCCTGGACGTTGGACCAGATGGCCGCTTCAGTGGCGCCGCCGAGAGCGGCGAACCGGGCGCTTTCGCCGGCTGCCAATCGCAGGCGGCGTGGCAGGTCCAGCCCGACCCAGTCACCCGAGACCATCGCCAGGCGTAATCCGCTCAGGGCATTCGGCTCGCGGGCCTTGAGGGTCAGCATGTCGAGCAACGCCGGTACCGAGTTCCACAGGGTCACGCGCTGCTGGCGGATCAGCCGCAACCATTCGGACGGCTCCTTGCGCCGCGCATCCGCTGGCAGCACCACGGCGCCACCGACACTCAGCAGGCCAAACAGGTCGTACACCGACAGGTCGAAATCGAGGGCGGAAACCCCGAGCACACGGTCATCCGCGCCCACCTGATAACGCCGGTTGATCGCGGCGACGGTGTTCAGCGCCGCCTGGTGGGAAACCTCGACGCCCTTGGGTTCGCCGGTAGTGCCAGAGGTAAAAATCACATAGGCCAGTGCGTCCGGCGCCACCTCGATCGGTTGTTTCAGGGCCCTGGCCGAACGCGCCTGGGCCAGGTCCACCACTTGCAAGTCCGCCAGCCATACACCGCGATCACGGTGGGCCGTATCGGTGATCACCACCTTGGCTCCGGCGCGTTGATAGATCATGTCGCGACGGGCTGCCGGCTGTTCGATACCCACCGGCACATACACCGCGCCCGCCGCCAATATGCCGAGCACCGCAACGATTTGCGCCTGGCCTTTGGGCAAGGTGATCGCCACCGTATCACCCGGTTCAATCCCCCACTGGCGCAGGGCACCTGCCACTTGCAGGGCCTGGGCCGCCAGCTCGGCGTAACTCAACTCAGCGTCCTCGGTGATCAATGCCACCCGCTGCGGGTGCACCTGCGCCTGTTGGAAAAAGCCATCGTGCAGCAAGCCTTTGTCATAGGCCCAGGGCGTGTGGTTGACCGCTGCACGGACCTCTTGCTGGCCTTGGGGCAACGGCAGCGGCGCGGGTTGGCGCCAGTCACCGGTACACAGCCACGCCAGCAGGTCGCCATAGGCGGTGAACATTTCGTCCAGCAGGCCTTCGGGGAACAGCGCATCTACCCCGTCCCAGTTGAGCAACAGGCCATCGGGCAGCGGATAGCTCTGGTGGTCAAGCCACACTTGGGGCGTTTGCGACAAGGCCCAGCCCGGTTCGCCCAGGTGCTGCCGGCAAGTGGCGTCGACAAACGCTTCGCCAAGGTTGCAGGCAAACACTACGGGGGCGCCGCCTTGCCGGGTGCGGGACAACTCACGCAGCACTTCCACACCAGGCCAGGCGCTGTGGGCGATGTCGCGGTGCAGTTGGCGTTGCAGGGCTTGCGCCTGCTGCGCGAAAGAACCCGCCTGGCGCTGGTCGATCTCCAGCAGCACCAGGTTGGAAAAATCCGCCAGCAGATGCGGGACGCAGGGGTGCAGCTCCTGGCGGTTGAACAGCGGCACGTTCAACAGGAAATGCTGGCTGGCGCTCCAGCGGCCCAGCACTTGGGTATAGGCGCAGCACAGCACGCTGGCCAGGGTCAGGCCGTGTTGGCGGGCCTGGTCTTCCAGGGCTCGCAACTGCGCGCGGCCGAGGCGCATCGCCAGGCGACGAAAACGCGGCGGGCCGAGGGATTGCGGCTCGTGTGCCAAGGGGAGTTGCGGGCCGTCGGGCAGGTCATCCAGACGTTGCAGCCAGTAGTCCCGCGCGCCGGCATCGCTGGTTCGGGTGGCGCCCAGGTAGTGGGCAAAATCCCATTCCAGACGTGGCAGCTGCGCCTCTTGCCCGCTGTAGATCAGCGCCAGATCCCGCAGCAGTACGCTGATACTCAGGACGTCCGCCACCAGCAAATCGATGTTCAGGTGCACCCGGCTGCGGCCGTCGGGCAAGCGGCTGAGTTGCACATCAAACACCTCGCCCTGGCGCACATCCAGGCAGCGGTGGGCCAGGCGCTCACGCAAGGCCAACTCATCCGGCCGTTCATGCACGGTCAACCCAGGCCACGGGCTGGTCGGCAGCACGCGCTGGCAAGTGGCGTTCGGGAAACAGGCGCGCAGCATGGGATGGCGGTGAGTCAGGCGCATCACCGCGCTTTCCAGGCGTTGAGCGTCGACCTGATACCCGTCCAGCTCCTGATACAGGTGACAGCCAACGCCCCCCAGCGGCATGGCCGGGTCGCGACCAAACCAATAAGCCTGCTGCAACGGTGTGAGGGCGAAATCGTTGTCGGCGGCGACGGGCTTGAGGTGCGTCGCCTGCCCGCGACGGCGGTCGATCAGCAACCACCAGGCCTCAAGGGTCGGCTGCTCAATCAGTTCGGCAAAGCTCACCTGCACACCTTCGCGGGCGAGCAAGGCCGGCAGGCGCATCATGCTCACCGAGTCCAGGCCCTGCTCGATCAGCGAGGCATCGGGCTCCAGGTCCTGGGGGGCATAGTCGAGCAACTGCGCGACACCGGCGCACAGCGCCTCGGGGCTGTGTGCGAGGCCGCCGGGTGCAGGATGAACGCATGCCAGTGATGGGTTATCGGTCATGGGGGACGGTCCTTTGGGGAACGGTAGGGTCTGGGCGCAAGCGCCAGCGATTGATCGCTTCGCGCTCGTGGAACAACTCGCGGTAACGGCCGGGCGTGGCCATCAACGCGTCATGGCGGCCGACCTGGGCCAACTGGCCGTGGTCGAGCAGCAGAATCTGGTCGGCATGGGGCGCCAAGGTCGGTTTGTGGGTGACCAGCACCACCGTGTGCCGGCGGGCCAGTTGCAACAGGGTCCGATTGACCCGCGCCTCGCTGATGGCATCGAGGGCGGCGGTCGGCTCGTCCAGCAGGATCAGCGACGCGTCCTTGAGCAACACCCGCGACAACGCCAGGCATTGGCGCTCGCCGCCGGACAGGCTGACGCCCTGCTCGCCCAGCACGGTGTGCCAGCCCTGGGGCAGGCGCTCGGCGAGGCGGTCGAGGCCGGTGGCGCGGGCGGCGTGCTGCCATTGCTCTTCGCTGGCGTCGGGGCGGCCCAGCAGCAGGTTGTCCAGCAGGCTGCCCGGCAACAGCGGGCTGTCCTGGAACATCAAGGCGACCTGGGTATCTCGGGCCAGGGCCGACAGTTGCCGCAGGTCGACACCGCCGAGGTGAATCGCGCCACTGCTTACATCGCTGAAGCGCGCCATCAGGCGCAACAGGCTGGACTTGCCGGAGCCGGACGCCCCCACCACCAGGTTCAGCGAACGCTCCTGCAACGTGAAGTCGATGCCTTGCAAGATCGCCTGGCCCTGGCGGACCAGTCCTACGTCCCGCACTTGCACGTCGTAACCCAGGGCAGGTTGGGGTTCGAGAGGCTCAGGCAACCCCGGCATCTGCAGCAGGTGGCGCAGGCGATTCAAGCCGTGGCGGGTCTGGCGCAACGTGATACCGAGGTTGACCAGCGCGCCCATTGGCTCCACCAGGCAGGTGGCGAGAATCGCCAGCGCCAGGAACTTCGCCGCATCGAGGGTGCCACCCAACACGGCATACAGGCCGCATAACAGGATGGCGCTGTAGCCGGCCTGCAACACCACCGCCAAACCCAGCGCGGCGGGAAAAGTGCGCCAGTGGGCGTGACGCTGTGCCTGTTGCTGCTGGGCCAGGGCCTCGGTGAGCAGGTCGAAACCTTGCTCGGTGCGCCCGCTGGAGCGCAGCAACGGTTGCTGGCGCAGAAACTCCATCACCCGGGCCGCCGCTTCATTGGCTGCGGCTTCGCTCAGTGCTTCAGCTTGCCCGCCCCAGCGCACGCCCCAGTGGTACACCAGCACCAGCAACGGCAACGCGGCCAGTGCCGCCAACGCCATGGAGCGGTCGTAGAAAAACAGCGCCAGCAGGAGTGCCAAAGGCGTCAACAGCGCATTGGCCATTGGCTGCAAAAGGTGCGCCGGGGTGCTCATGATTTGCAGCACGGTGTGAGTCACCAGGCGATTCAGTTCAGCGCTGCGCCGCTCCACAAACCATTCCAGCGGCAGTTGCACCAGCTTGTCACCAATGCGTCGGTTCAACGCCTGGGCTGCTTCGGCACCGGCGCGATAGCCCGCCAGCTGGGCATACCGGCGCAGCCAGAGGCACAACAAGGCCATGCCGGTGAAACCGATGGCCCAGGCCCAAGGCGTGGTGTTGCCGAACCACTGGGCAAAGGCCATCGGCAACAACGCCAACGCTGCGCCCTGGGCCAACGCACTCAACGCCATCGCCATCAGCGCACGCCGCAACAAGCCGGCTTCACGGGGTTGCAGGCTGCGTAACAGCGCGCGAATCATGCCCGTGCCCTCTTCAGTGCGGCCGCCGAAAACTGCTCAGCGGCCCACAGCCCGGCGTAAGTGCCCTGCTGGTCCAGCAAGCCGTGATGCGTACCGCGCTCGACAATCCGCCCGCCTTGCAGCACGACGATCTGGTCGGCGTCCTGGATGCTGCTCAAGCGGTGGGCGATTACCAGCACCGTGCGGGCACGGGCCAGGCGAGACAGCGCCTGCTGGATCGCGGCTTCGGATTCAGGATCACTGGCGGCGGTGGCTTCATCGAGAATCAGGATCGGCGCTTCACTGAGCATCGCCCGGGCAATGCCCAGGCGTTGCACTTCACCGCCGGACAGTTGCACGCCGGCTCCGAGGACGGTGTGATACCCCTGGGGCAGCGCGAGGATGCGCTGGTGAATCTGCGCGGCCCGGGCGGCGGCTTCCACCTCGATTTGCGTGGCGTCGGGGCGCGCCAGGCGCAGGTTGTCGAGGACGCTGGTGCGCAGCAGGCGCACATCCTGGAACACAAAGGCGACCTGGCGATACAAGGTGGCGCTGTGCATGTCCCGCAGGTCGACGTCGCCGATGCGGATCGCCCCGGCACTCACATCGGCAAAGCGCGCAAGCAAAGTGGCCAGGGTGGATTTGCCGGCGCCCGAGTCGCCCACCAATGCGGTCAGCGTGCCGGGCGGTAGATCCAGGTCAATGTCATGCAGCACCTGCGTGCCGTCGGGGTAGCGAAAGTCCACGCCTTCAAAGCTCACCTGGCGGCCCTTGGGCTCGCGGGATTCGCGAGGTTGCGTCAACGTCGCGCTGTTGAGCACGGTGGCGATACGGCTGGCGGCCATGCGGCCCTGCACCAGTGCATCCGCACCATGCCCGACGGCCGCGACCGGCGCTGCCAGGGCCGGCCCCAGCAGCAGGAACGGCAGCAGTTGCACCGGCATCAGCCAACCGCCAGCCACCAGCGACGCACCGCCCAACAGCACCAGGGCCAGCACCAGCAACGGCGAAAGCAGCACCTCGACACTCGCCCCAAGCCCGGCCCAGCGTTGGGCCCAGCAGGAAAAGAAACTGGCGAAACGTTCCACCGCACCGAAGAACTTTGACTGCACCCGATCGGCCCGGCCGAATGACTTGACCATGGCGATGCTCTGCACAAACTGCTGGGTGGCCAGGGACAGGTTGCCCAGCGCGGCGCCCAGTGCCTTCTGGTCATCCCGATAAGCCTGGGAGCGCAAGGCTCGCAGTCGCCACAGCGCCAGCGCTGGAGGCAGCAGCACCACAACGGTCATCGGCACACTTACCGTCAGCAGGTACAACAGGCACGCCAGGGGCGCCACCAATGCGGCGGCGAGGTTGTTTGGCAAGTGCGCCACCAGTTGATGCAGCGCACCTACGTCGTCGAGCAAAACACGGTCGACTTTTTGCCCACCACGGGCGCTGAACCAAGCCAGCGGAACCCGCGCCAAATGCGCGGCCAGCCGTTGGCGAACCTGGCGTTGCAGGTCGCTGTCGGCCAGGTGGGTCATCTGCAAGGCGGCAGCCAGCCCGAGCATGCGCAACAGCAAAGCGCCCGCACCGGCCAACAACCACCAGAACCCATCGTGCAGATCGAGTTTTCCGTCCAGCAACGACGGCGCCAACTCCGCCACCGCGATCAACGGCAGCAGGCCGATCAGGGTCGCCAGGGCTTGCAGCAGCATGGCGCAGATCAACCGGCCACGTACAGGCGCGAGCAGTTCACGCAGCGAGTCTTGATCAGCCACGGGCGGCGCTTCCCTCAGGTTGTTTTGCCCCGAAATACAGCTGCTGGATAGCCTCCCGCAGGTGCTTGCGGCTGACCTTGCCCACGCCGGTTTGCGGGAAACCGGGGATAAATTCGAAGCGGTCCGGCAGCTTGAAGGCCGCCAACCCTTGCTCACGCAGATGGCGCAGCAGTTCCGGCGGGCGCGGTGCCGTGCCACGGGGAATCACGAAGGCGCAGGTGCGTTCGCCGAGGTAGGCGTCCGGCATCGCCACCAAGGCCACATCGGCGACGGCAGGATGGCTGAGCAGGAGGTTTTCGACTTCTTCGGCGGCGATCTTTTCGCCGCCACGGTTGATCACGTCCTTGTCGCGACCTTCGACCATCAGGTAGCCGTCGTCGGTGAGCATTACCCGGTCGCCGGTGCGGTAGAAACCGTCAGTGGTAAACGCCTGGGCGTTGTGCGCAGGGTGGCGGTAGTAACCGCGAATCGTGTACGGACCACGGGTCAGCAATTGGCCGACCTGGCCCTGTATCACGTCCTGTTCGTTGTCGTCCACCACCCGGATTTCGTCGCCCGGGGACATGGGTTTGCCCTGGGTGTGCAGGACTCGTTGCGGTGGGTCGTTGGGGTCGGTATAGCAAATCAGCCCCTCGGCCATGCCGAACACTTGCTGCAAGCGGCAGCCGAGGGTGGGTTCCACGCGGCGGGCAGCCTCGAAGCTCAGTTTGGCGCCGCCGACTTGCAGCAGTTGCAATCCTGGCAGGCCCTGCCCGCGCGCCTGGGCGGCATCCAGCCAGACCAGCACCAGTGGCGGCACCAGCGCGGTATGGGTCACGCGTTCATGCTCGATCAGGGCGAAGCAGGTTTCGGCGCTTGGCGAGCCGCTCAGCACCACACGGCCGCCCATCAGCAAGGTGCCCATGAACCCCGGGCAGCACATGGGAAAGTTATGGGCCATGGGCAGCGCGGCGAGGTACACCGTGGCGTCGGTCAGGCCGCAACGTTCGGCGCTGGTCCGCACGTTGTAGAGGTATTCATTGTGGCGACGCGGGATCAGTTTCGGCACGCCGGTGGAGCCACCGGACAACTGGAAACACGCGACGGCATCCGCGGGCGGCGCAGAAAAGGTTGGCTGCGGGTCGTCCAGATAAAGGTCTTCGAGCGCGATGAATTCTTCAGCCTCACCGGCCACGATCACCCACGCAAGGTCGCCATGGGCCGCCTTCAAGCCACGGGCCATGCCCCGATAATCAAAACCTGCCGTGACGTCAGCGCAGAGGTATGCCCTGGCCTGGGCAAACTCGCAGAAGCGGCCGATTTCCAGATGACGATGGGCCGGTAACGCAAAGATTGGCCGTACGCCGAGGCGATACAGGGCGAAGCACACTTCGACAAAACCCACGCAGTTCGGCAGTTGCACCACCACGTTGTCCCCTGCCACCAACCCCAGCCGGGAGAACCCGCCGGCCAGTTGATCGACCCGTTGATCCAGTTGGCGATAGCTCACCCGCAGCGTTCCATCGGTGATCGCTTCACGCTCGCCAAAGGTGCGGGCGGCGTTGCGCAGCAGGTCGCCAAAGGTCTCGTCGCGCCAATAGCCTGCGTCGCGATAGCGTTGGGCAAACGCTTCGGGCCAATCGGGGCAGTCGTCAATGATAGTCATGGGGTCTCCAGAGTTTTTTTCGGCAATAAGGGGCCGATGCCGTGAACAAAAGGCCTGCGGGGCAAGGGTGAAAAGGGCTAGGGAGAATGGGTCATTGAGCGGTTCATCCATGAGTCGCCAAGGGCTGCGGAAATGAGAGTGATTATTAATAGGCAAAAGCCGCAGCACGGCAACCGGCAGGACATTCGTTTGCGCGGCTTTTTCTTTTGATTGCGCTACAGCGTGAGTTTCTGCGGCCTGCAGCGATGAGGCGTGGTCCGGGCTTTCGGCTAAAGGATAATCATTCTTAATTACAGGTAAGAAATTTCCTGCTAGCGTATGCCCCTCTTTTCCGGTTCACAGGGAGTCCGCCATGCTCAGCCCACACGCTGCGCCGCTACCGACCCAAAGGGATTTCACCCTCAATTTTCCCAACACTTTGAACACGGGTGCCGCCACCGTCGTGCCGGAAATCACCCTGTCCGCCGGGACTGTGTTGATGGACAGCCAGATGTGGATGCAAGAGCCGCTGTGGCAAGGTTTGAAGATCATCCTGGTGCTCAGCGGCCAGCTCAATTGCCGGGTCGAAGGCCAGCAGGAAGTGGAGATTCGCGGGCCGACCCTGTGCGCCGTGGCCAACCAGGGTGAACATTGTGGCGATCACCTGTTCGCCAGTGGTGTGCCGGTGCGCTACACCACCGTGCAGCTGGATTTCCCGTCGATCCGCAGCGTCGGCCTTGAGCCTGAGCGCCTGCTGGATAAACGCGGCGGCGGGCCGATGATGTTCTGCCAGCCCGCGAGCAAACCGTTGCTCGCCCTTGCCCAACAGATTTTCACCTGCCCGTTGCAGGGCCCTGCCCGCTCCTTCTATCTGGGCGGCAAGGCCCTGGAGCTGACAGCGCTGGGGGTGGAGGGAATTCTCGCGCAAACCGAGTCGCGCCCGGTGCAGGACGCCCATTGCAACTCAGCGGACATCGAACGCATTCATGCCGCCCGCGACCTGTTGCTCGGTTCGTTGCAGGCTTCGCCGTCATTGGCCGAGCTGTCTCGCGCAGTCGGCCTCAACCCGCGCAAATTGACCGCGGGCTTTCGTCAGGTATTCGGCACCAGTGTCTATGTGTACTTGCAGGAACAGCGCCTGGCCGAAGCCTATCGCCTGCTCGCCAGCGGTGAGACCAATGTGTCCAGCGCCGCGTACCGCGTGGGTTACAGCCCGGCGCATTTCTCCACGGCGTTTCGCAAGCGTTTCGGGGTTTCGCCCAAGGCGTTGCGCTGACGGGTTGTGAAAGTTCCGCCCTGCCCCGCAAACGAAAGAAATGATCGCTCGACCCAAAGCAATAGCCCTGCGTCACAACGCCTGGATGAGATACGTTTGCATTCGCATTGAACACCTCATCATGGAGTGAAGCATGGGCACCCGCGTTCTGTACCGAGACACCCCAGGTTTGCCAATCGATACCGCAGTCCCGCACTTGAAAACCAGTCGCAAGCCCTTGGCAACCCTGATCCATGGCGTTGCCCTGGGCCTGTCGCTGACCCAGATGAACCTTGTGCAGGCCGCCGAGGCGGACACCGATCACGCCCTGGTGCTCGACAGCAGCGTGGTCACCGGGACCCAAGCCGACAGCCCCACCGGACAACAGGCCGGCTACGTGGCCAAGCGTAGCCTCAGCGGGACCAAGACCGACACCGCGCTCAATGAAATCCCCCAGTCGATCTCCGTAGTGACCCGCGACCAGATGGACGCGCAGCAAGTGCAATCGGTGAGCGAAGCGTTGCGCTACACGGCCGGCGTGCAGGCCAACACTACCGCCGCCAGCCAGCGCTTCGACAACCTCTCGATTCGCGGCTTCGACGTGACCAGCACCGGCATGTTGCGCGACGGCTTACGTGGCACCACCACCCAGGCCTGGCCAAAAGCCGAAGCCTATGGCCTGGAACGCATCGACGTGCTCAAGGGCCCGGCCTCGGTGTTGTTCGGCCAGAACGCACCGGGCGGTGTGGTCAACCAGATCAGCAAGCGGCCACTGGACCAGTCGTTCCATGAAGTGCAGCTCCAGGGCGGCAGTTTCGACCGCGCCCAGGGCCAGTTCGACTTCAGCGGGCCACTGGATGACCAGAGGCAATTCCTCTATCGGCTGGTGGGCCTGGAGCGCAGCAGCGGCACCCAGTTCGATCACATCAAGGACGACAAAACCTTCATCGCGCCGTCGTTTACCTGGCGGCCGAACGACGACACCAGCCTGACCGTACTGGCCGATTACTCGGAGGATGAATTCGGCGCGCCCCGGGTGTTCCTGCCGACGGTGGGCACGCTCAAGCCGAACCCGAATGGCAAGGTCAAACACAACGTCTTTCTCGACGAACCCGGCCTGGACAACGGCCGCACGCAATACTCGCTGGGCTACCTGTTGGAGCACCGGATCAACGATGTGTGGAGCCTGAATTCCAGCGCACGTTATGGCCACGTCAACCTGCTGACCAACACCGCCAGCGGCATGTCCCTGGCGCCGGACCTGCGCACCTTGAACCGGTCGGCCTACCGCTTCCGCATCGTCGGCGACGTGTACTCCCTGGACAACAATGCCCAGGCCCGCTGGAACCTTGGCGAGGTGCAGATGGTGTCGCTGCTGGGGGTCGATTACCGGCGCACCCGTGAAGACTATTACCTCAACGGCGGCGCGGCATCGTCGATCGACATCTACAACCCGGTGCACGGGGGTGTGTTCGCGCCGAACACCCCGTTCGCCAGCACCTTGCAGCGCGCCGACCAGACCGGGCTCTACGCCCAGCAGCAGATGACGTTCAACGACCGTTGGGTACTGACCGTCGGCGGTCGCCAGGATCATTCGAGTGCGCGCACCGACAACCGCCTGACCGACACCGGGCAGAAGCAGGACGACAACAAGTTCACCTACCGTGCAGGCCTCGTTTACCTGGCCGACAACGGCCTGTCGCCGTACATCAGCTACGCCACCTCGTTCGACCCGGTGCTCGGCACTGATTTCTACGGCACCAGCTTCAAACCGAGCACCGCCAAGCAGTCGGAAGTCGGCATCAAGTACCAGCCGCCCGGGATCGACAGCTACATCACCCTGTCGCTGTTCGACCTGACCCAGCAGAACGTCAAGACCACCGACCCGAGCAACCCGCTGAACAGCGTGCAGACCGGTGAGGTCAACGTGCGCGGCGTGGAGCTGGAAGGCAAGGCCAGCCTCGCCAAGGGCCTGGACCTGCTGGCAACCCTGACCTACAACGACGCCGAAGTCAGCAAGAGCAACAACCCGCTGGAAAAAGGCAACCGCCCCACCGACACCCCGGAAAAAATGGCGTCGTTGTGGGCTGACTACACCCTGCCCTTTGGCCCGCTCACCGGGCTCGGATTTGGCGTCGGCGTACGCTATATCGGTTCCACCGAGGCCGATGCTGCCAACACTGTGAGCGTGCCCTCCTACACCTTGCTCGACGCGGCGGTGCACTACGATTTCGACAAGCTGATCCCGGCGGCCAAGGGCCTGCGCCTGGCGGTGAATGCCACCAACCTGACCGACAAGCACTATTACGAAGGCTGCTCCCTCTCCAGCTGCAGTGCCGGGTATGACCGCAGTGTCATCGCCAGCCTGCGCTATCGCTGGTAACTGCCATGCGTGGGTGGTGGCTTCGTGTGCATCGATGGCTGGCGCTGAGCGTCGGCCTGCTGCTGGCGCTGATTGGCTTGAGCGGTGCGCTGCTGGAACTCAAGGGGCCGATCCTGCGCTGGGAGGTCGGCAGCCAGGCCTTGGACCTGGCTCCGGTTGAACACGGCGCACTGCTGGATGACGCGCAGTGGATCAGCGCGGCACTGGGTGCCTACCCGCAATTTCAGAAAGTCTTTGGCGCCGCAAAACCGCGCCAGGGTTTCCTGGAATCGGACAACGCGATCGTCTTCGGAGCCCTGGAGGATCGGCCCGGCATCGGCATTGCGATGATCGATCCCTACAGTGCCGAGCCACGGGCATTTTTTGTGTTCGATGACCTGTGGCTGGCGAAGCTGGTGGCGCTGCACCGGGCACTGCTGTTGCCGCCGCCCATTGGCGCCGTCGCCCTGTTTGCCTGTGGCCTGGTGCTGCTGGGCTCGGTGGGCAGCGGCCTGTACCTGTGGTGGCCGGGGCGGCGCAGCTGGTGGAAAGCCGCCAGCTTGCGCCCGGGCAGCCAGGGCCTGCGCCGCCTGCGGGAATGGCACAACGTCGCAGCCGCCTGGCTGTGCCTGCCGTTGGCGGTGATTGCCGGCAGCGGCGCCTGGCTGGCCCGGCCCGACTGGTTCTTCGCCAACCCCGCCGCGATCAAACCGCTGTTCTCCGCCGCCCACGGCCACCTGTTGCTCGGGTTGCCCGGCGCGGCCCTGGCCTTTCTTTGCGGCCTGGCATTGCCGCTGCTCTATCTCACCGGGCTGTTGTTGTGGTGGCGCAAACGCGTCCGCCACGTGCGCCCAACTGTTCAAGGAAATTGTTCATGAAACACCCTCTGTTGTTGCAACGCGGCCTGCTGCTCGGTCTTGGCCTGTTAATGAGCGGCCTGGCCTGCGCCCACACCGTCACCGACCTGGCGGGGCGCAAGGTCGACGTACCGGACAAGGTCTCGCATATCCTGCTGGGTGAAGGCCGGATGATCTACTCGCTGTCGCTCCTTGAAGGCAAGAACCCGTTTACCCGCATCGCCGGCTGGCAAGGGGATTTTCGCGGCCTGGACGTGCAGGGTTACGCCGCGTTCCAGAAGCACTTTCCCGAAGCCGACAACGTACCGTTGGTAGGCGGCACCTCCGCCGAAACCTTCAGTGTGGAAAAGGCCCTGGCGGTACACCCGGACCTGGCGATCATGGCCTTGAGCGGCGGCCATGGCCCGAGCCCCGACAGCGAGGCGGTCAAGCAGCTGGAAGCGGCCGGCGTGGCGGTGATTTTCGTCGACTTCAGCGACCATCCGCTGAGCAACACGGTGCCGAGCATGCGCCTGCTGGGCAAGGCTCTGGACCGTAATCAACAAGCCGAGGACTACATCGCGTTTTACCAGGCCTCGCTGGCCAAGGTCACCGATACCCTGGCCAAGGCCGGGACGGTAAAACGGCCGAAGATCTTCATCGACATGCTCGCCGGCCTGCAGGATTGCTGTGGTTCGCCGGGCACCGGCAACTTCGGGGAAATGATCAAGCTCGCGGGTGGCCGGAACATCGCCGACGGGCGCATTCCCGGCCCGATCGGCACATTGAACGTCGAATACATTCTGTCCAGCGATCCGGATGTGTACGTCGCCACCGGCGTATTCGGCCACGGCCAGGGCGGTGTGACCCTCGGCTATTCGGCCACGCCGCAGCAGGCCAACGACAGCCTCAAGCAAGTGTCCCAGCGCGCGCCGCTGAATGAACTGCGGGCGGTACGTGAAGGCAACGTGCATGGCCTCTGGCATATTTTCTATGACTCGCCGGAACACTTGATCGCAGTGCAGGCCCTGGCCAAGTGGCTGCATCCTGAGTTGTTCGCCGACCTGGATCCGGAACAGACCCGAGCCGAATTGTACCGGCGCTTTATGCCAATTCCGGCCAGCGGCGTATTCACCACGAGCCTTGTGCCGTGACGCAGGTGCAAGCCTGTGCGAGCGCCGATGGCGCAGGTGAGCGCTATCGCCACCGCCATGGACGACGGGTATTGCTGTTGTCGGCGCTGGCGTTGGCATTGGTGGTTTCCCTGGCGGTGGACATCACCACCGGGCCTTCCGGCATGAGCCTGACGCGCCTGTTGCAAGTGCTGTGGGACCCGGCTTCGATGCCGCGGGTGGAGGCGGTGATCGTATGGAATGTGCGCCTGCCTTACGCGTTGATGGCGGTACTGGTGGGCGCGGCACTGGCCCTGGCCGGCGCCGAAATGCAGACGGTGCTGGATAACCCGCTGGCCAGCCCGTTCACCCTCGGCGTTTCCGCCGCCGCCGCCTTCGGTGCAGCCCTGGCCATTGTGCTCGGGATGGGCATTCCTGGCGTGCCGGCGCAGTACCTGATTTCGGCCAACGCCTTTCTGTTCGCACTGGCATCGGTGGCATTGCTGTATCTGTTGGCACGCTGGCGTGGGTTTGGTGTGGAGAGCCTGGTGCTGTTCGGGATTGCCCTGGTGTTTGCGTTCAATGCGCTGGTGGCACTGCTGCAGTTTGTGGCGAGCCAGGACAGCCTTCAGCAACTGGTGTTCTGGACCCTGGGCAGCCTGGCCCGGGCGTCCTGGGAAAAGCTCGCGATCCTCGCTGCGGCGTTGCTGCTGTGCCTGCCGTTTTCCCTGCGTCAGAGTTGGGCGTTGACTGCCCTGACCCTGGGCGAGGAACGCGCCCGCAGTTTCGGGATTGATGTCGGCCGCCTGCGGGTGCTGTCGTTGCTGCGCATCAGCCTGCTGTCGGCGCTGGCGGTTTCGTTTGTCGGCACTATCGGTTTTATCGGGCTGATTGCTCCGCATATCGCGCGGCTGTTGGTGGGTGAAGATCACCGCTTGTTCCTGCCAGCGAGCGTGCTCAGCGGTGGCTTGATCCTGTCGATGGCGTCGATTGCCAGCAAGGCATTGATGCCCGGCGTGTTGATTCCGGTGGGGATTGTTACCGCACTGGTGGGAATTCCGTTTTTCATGGCGATTGTGATGCGTAACCGCCGAGGTGCTCTGTGACCGGATTAAGCACACAAGCATTGAGCATGCACTACGGCAGTCGCAGCGTGCTGCAGGACATTCATCTGCCGGCGTTGCTGCCCGGCACCATCACCGCGCTGATCGGCCCCAACGCTGCCGGCAAGTCGACCTTGTTGCGTGGCATCGCCGGACTGCACAAGGCGCACGGCCAGATCTGGCTGGAGGGTGTCGATCTCAATCGCCTGCCGCAAGTCGAGCGCGCGCAACAAGTGGTGTACCTGCCTCAGAGCCTGCCGGAGCGTACGCGCCTGTGCGCCTTCGAAGCGGTACTGAGTGCGGCCATGGCCGGCCATCGCGGCGCGGGTTTTGCGCCTGGGCGGCCGAGCCCGACGGTGCTCAAGGGCGTGGAAAAAATCCTCGCCGACCTCGACCTGACCGCCCTCGCCGACCGCCCGATCGATGCACTTTCCGGTGGCCAGCGCCAACTGGTGGGCCTGGCCCAGGCCCTGGTGCGCCAGCCTCGGGTGTTGCTGCTGGACGAACCCACCAGCGCCCTGGACCTGTATCACCAGTGCCAGGTGGTGGAAGCCATCACCCAGGCCACCCGCGAACGCAACCTGATCACCCTGGTGGTGGTGCACGACATCAACCTCGCCCTGGGCTTCAGTGATCAGGTGGTGGTGTTGCACAACGGTCAGTTGGCCGCTGCCGGGCCACCGCAAGTGGTGATCAATCAGGCGTTGCTGAAAAACGTCTATGGTGTGAGTGGCCGCCTGGAACAGGTGCATGGCCGCCCGCTGGTGATGGTGGATGCACGACTGCCCTTTTCTCCTGCCCTTGGATAACCGATGAACAGCTCCCAAGACGCTGCACTCGCGACTTTGCACACTGACCGCCCATTCAACCTGAGGCCGCTGCTGTTGGCCAACATGGCCTGCACCATGGCGATGATGGCATTTGTCTCGCTGATTGGCCCGATCGCTCGGGTGCTTGGCCTGGCCACCTGGCAGGCAGGTGCGGCGGTCACCGTGTCCGGGGTGATCTGGATGCTTCTGGCTCGTCCATGGGGCCAGGCCAGTGACCGACTGGGCCGGCGCCGTGTGCTGCTGCTGGGCACCGGTGGTTTCACCCTGGCCTACTGGGCGCTGTGCGTGTTTATCGATGCGTCCCTGCAACTGCTGCCATCGGCCATGTTGGCGTTTATCGGGCTGATTCTGGGTCGTGGCCTGATCGGCGTGTTCTACGCTGCGATACCGGTGGGCGGCTATGCGCTGGTGGCCGACAACATTGAGCCTGAGCACCGCGCCAAGGCCATGGCTTCCCTGGGCGCCGCCAACGCCTGCGGCCTGGTGCTGGGCCCGGCGATTGCTGCGCTGTTGGCGCGTCACAGCCTGAGCCTGCCGTTTTATGCGATGGCGGTGTTACCGCTGTTGGGATTCTTGTTGCTGCTGGCCAAATTGCCGCGCCAGGAGCTGCACCTCAAGCAGCCGCCCAAGCCGGTCAACCTCTCGGACCCACGCCTGCGTCGACCGTTGGTGGTGGCGTTTGTCGCGATGCTGTGTGTGTCGATCGCGCAGATAACCGTGGGTTTTTTCGCGTTGGATCGCTTGAAGATGAACCCGGCCGATGCGGCACAAACTGCCGGTATCGCCCTGACCATGGTCGGGCTGGCGTTGATCTGTTCGCAACTGGTAGTGCGCAAACTGGAGTGGCCGCCGCTGCGGATGATTCGCATCGGTGCGGTGGTGTCAGCCCTGGGATTTGCCGGCAGCATGTTCGCTGATACGGCCTGGATCCTGTGGCTGTGCTTTTTTGTGTCCGCGGCCGGCATGGGCTGGATCTTCCCGTCTTTCGCGGCGCTGGCGGCGAATGCGGTGGATGCGTCGGAGCAAGGCGCCACGGCAGGTTCGGTGGGTGCGGCCCAAGGCCTGGGCGTGGTGGTCGGGCCGTTGGCCGGGACCTTGATCTACGCGATCGAACCTCGCCTGCCCTACTTGGTGGCGGCGGCGCTGCTGCTATTGATCGCGTGCTGGCCGGCGGCACGGCAACCAGGTAACACCCCAGGTTGAGCTACCTGTTATTTCTGACAGTAGACGTCCATCCCTGAAAAGCCTCTGATAAAGCGCGTGGCCACAGCATTAGCTGAGGCCACCTACCTTTTCTGGAGACAAGCACCATGAGCGACGACCTGAATGACTTGACGACATTTACTGACAGAAATTGGAATGGCTGGCACCCGGACCGCCCAGACACCGCAAAGCTTGAGCCACGGACGCCTGGGAACGATCACGAGTTCTACCTCACCAATGCATCCGATGCGGTTCATGAGATGGGTATCTCCAAGTCCTACTCATTCATAAAGGGCACTGAATACACAGTGATCTTTGAATACCGGACCCTATCGGAAACGGACATCATCGTGTTGGCGGGAGGCTTGGAGCAAGCATACGGGCCACATCCACCGTCTCCCGGCTGGACGCGCCTGACTGTCCCTCTTCCGTACGTGAAAGAGGACGGAGGCACTCACCCAATCTCAATCAGACTCTGGTCAAGAAGTGCAGGCAGCGAACCCCATCGCTACGACTTGGACAACATTCTTGTCAGGTCGATTCCGGATTAACCTGCAAGGTCACGGGCCCTACAAAATCCGATACAGCAAACGCTCGATCCGCACCCGGCTGACCCGGCGCAAGAACTTGCCGACGGCCGCCGGGTACTCCACGAGGGTTTCCAGCTGCTGGTAGCGCTCAATACGCGAGGTGTGCTGGAAAATCTCGGCAAGCTCGGTGCGCCGTGGCCCTACCCACTCCCCCTTCGGATCATCGATCAGCAAGGCGTTTTCCAGGTCGAGGCGAAACGCTCGCGGGTTGATGTTGTTGCCGGTCAACAAGGTGTAGCGCTGGTCGACCCACATGCCCTTGAGGTGGTAGGTGTTGTCGCCGTCGCGCCACAGGTGCAGGTTCAGCTGGCCGCTGTCGATCATGCGCTGGTGACGCTTGGCGAAGCGACGCAGGCTGATTTCGTAGAGATACGGCAGCGCGGCGATGACCTTGAACGGTTCGCTCGGCGGGATGTAGAAGTCGTTGGCAGTCTTGTCGCCAACAATGATGTCAATCTTCACCCCGCGGGCCAGGGCGCGGTTGATTTCCCGGGTCACCGGCAGCGGCAGGTTGAAGTACGGCGTACAGATAGTCAGCTGGTGCTGGGCGCTGGCAATCAGCTCGCAGATCACCCGGCTCAGGGGGTTGTTCTTGCACACGCCCAACAACGGACTGACCGTCAGGTTGCCGTTGGGCAACTGCCCCGCCGAGGTGTCATACACCGCGTGTTTCAGGCGGCTGCGCAGGTCGCCGATGTCGTTGCGCAGGCTGCGAGTGGTCGGCGGGTTGGGCAGGTCCAGGCGATGCACCGCCTTGGCGGCCACCAGGCCGTGCTCCACCAGGTGCTGCATCGAGTCGGCCAGCGCCTTGTTGTGGATCAGGTGATAACGGTCATAGCGGTACTTGTCGAACTTGTGCAGGTACACGTTATTCAGGCTGGCGCCGCTGTACAGCACGCTGTCATCGATCACGAAGCCCTTGAGGTGCAGCACGCCGAACAGTTCGCGGGTTTGCACCGGCACCCCATACACCGGCACTTCGGTGCTGTGGGACTCGGTCATGGCCTGGTACCAGGCGCTGTTGCCCGGCTGCTTGCCGGCGCCGATCAAACCACGCTGGGCCCGCAGCGAGTCGACCACCACCACGATATCCAGCCCGGGCCGGGCGGCCTTGGCAGCGTGCAACGCGTCGTAGATCTCTTGCCCCGCCTCATCCTGCTGCAGGTATAACGCCACGATGTAGATGCGCTGGGTGGCCTGGGAAATTTTCTCCAGCAGGCAACGGCGGTACTCGGCGGCGCCGGACAGCACCTCGATCGCGTCGGGCGTGAGGGGAAAACCGCGCAGCTTGGGCAACAGGGAGCGTTTGAATAACGACGGCATAGGGCTCGCAATGGGTCGAATCCGAAGGACTCCAGAGCTTACACCATGGGCTGGCTCAGGTCTTCCCGCCCAGGGTTAAAAATAATTAATTGACCAAGGAGAACGATCGTTCTACTGTAATCTCCATGAACGATATCACTCGCGACATTATCCTCGACGTTACCGAAAAGTTGATCTACCGAAATGGCATCGCTGCCACCGGCATGGATCTTCTGGTGAAAACCGCCGGCGTCTCCAGAAAGAGCGTCTACCGCTACTTCGCCAACAAGGACGAACTGGTGATTGCCGCCCTGCAACGCCGCGACGAGCGCTGGATGCAGTGGCTGCGCAGCGAAGTTGAACACCACTCCACCACGGGCGAGCGCCTGCTGGGTGTGTTCAGCGCGTTGAAAACCTGGTTCGGCTCCGATGACTTTCGCGGCTGCGCCTTCATCAACACCAGCGGCGAGACCGGCGACCCGCACAACCCGGTGCGCCAACTGGCCAAGGCCCATAAACAGAAACTGTTCGAGTACGCCCTCGAACTGTGTCAAGCACATGGCACCCCCGACCCGGAACGCCAGGCCGCGCACCTGCTGATCCTGATTGATGGCGCCATTACCGTTGCCCTGGTGATGGGCGACACCACCGCTGCCGATAATGCGCAATCCATGGCGCGAACCCTATTGCAACTTTGACCTGACTTTTAAACCTGTTAAGGAGCCGTCCCATGTCATCCAACGCAGAAATACGCCCGCCGTTGCCGCCGTTTACCCGTGAGTCGGCGATTGAGAAAGTTCGCCTGGCCGAAGACGGCTGGAACTCCCGGGACCCGCAACGGGTGTCCTTGGCCTATACCCTGGATACCCAATGGCGCAACCGCGCCGAGTTCGCCCACAACCGCGAAGAGGCCAAGGCCTTCCTGACCCGCAAATGGGCCAAAGAGCTGGATTATCGGTTGATCAAGGAGTTGTGGGCGTTTACCGGCAACCGCATTGCGGTGCGCTATGCCTATGAATGGCATGACGACTCCGGCAACTGGTTCCGCTCCTACGGCAACGAGAACTGGGAGTTTGACGAGAACGGCTTGATGGCGAACCGGTTTGCCTGCATCAACGACATGCCGATCAAGGAAAGCGAGCGCAAGTTCCACTGGCCGCTGGGGCGGCGTCCGGATGAGCATCCGGGGTTGTCGGAGCTTGGGTTGTAGGCTCGACGCTACACAACTGTGGGAGCGGGCTTGCTCGCGAAGGCAATGGCTCAGCCAACATCTCCAGCGACTGACCCACCGCTTTCGCGAGCAAGCCCGCTCCCACATTGGTATTTGCCGTATCCGTCAGTCCTGGTTCAAACCCACCCGATACAACACGCCGTTATCTTCATCCGTGAGCACATACAGGTAACCATCCGGGCCCTGGCGCACATCGCGGATTCGCGCTTTCAGGCCACCCAGCAGTCGCTCTTCGTGGATGACCTTGTCCCCATCGAACTGCAAGCGAATCAACTCCTGGCTGACCAATGCCCCGATAAACACGTTGTGCTGCCAGGCCTTGAACCGGTCAGCGTCGTAGAACGCCATGCCGCTCACACCCGGGGATTTTTCCCAGACGTGGTGCGGTGCAACGGTGCCTTCGACTGTCTTGCCCTTGGCCTCGGGAATCGGCGTCAGGGAATAGTTGATGCCATGGGTCGCCAGCGGCCAGCCGTAGTTTTTCCCTCGTTCAATGATATTGATCTCATCCCCGCCGCGCGGGCCATGTTCGTTTTCCCAGAGTGTGCCGCTCCACGGGTTGAGTGCCGCACCCTGGGGGTTACGCTGGCCGTAGGACCAGATTTCCGGCCTCACGCCTTCCTGGCCGACAAAGGGGTTGTCTTCCGGTATACGACCATCCGGGAAGATCCGCACCACTTTGCCTTGCAGCTTGTCGAGGTCCTGGGCGGTGGGCCGGTCGTTGTTTTCCCCGAGGGTCACAAACAGGTAACCATCGCGGTCAAACACCAGCCGCGAGCCGAAGTGGTTGCCCGTGGACAGCTTGGGCTCCTGACGCAGGATCACCTTGAAGTCTTGCAGGCCGCTCAGGTCATCGCTCAAGCGCCCACGCCCGACTGCGGTGCCTGCAGTGCCATTCGTGCCGCCGCCCTCGGCGTAGGACAGGTACACCAGGCGGTCCTCCTTGAAGTCCGGCGACAGCACCACGTCCAGCAGGCCGCCCTGCCCTTTGGCAAACACCTTCGGCACGCCACTCAGGGGCGCGGACAGTTTGCCGTCCGGGCTGACAAACCGCAGGTTGCCGGGACGTTCGGTGACCAGGAAGCCTTGCTTGTCCGGCAGGAACGCCACCGCCCACGGGTGATCGAGGCCCTTGGCAATCGGGGTGACGGTGATACTCCCTTGCTCGCTGGGAAACTGTTGGGTGGCGGCCGCCGAGACAGGCAGCGCCAGGGGCAGCAAGGCAGCGGCGCAGAAGGTCGCTAGAAGGGTTTTGCGTAACAGCATACGGTGGGTTTCCTTGTCGTCTTTACACACTCAATCGCCGCGATTGCCATTGGCGTCACGGGTGGGAGTCTTGGGCTGGATAGCCGGCGGGGTCTGCGCGCCGTCACGGCGCTGGACGCTGTTGCCGATACCGCCGTTTTGCAGGGTCGGCGGCCGCTGTGCCGGCGGAATATAGCTGCCTCGCGCTGCCGGCGCGTTGGGCTGGGTGCCCTGCATGCTGTTGGGGTTGGCCTGGTGGATGGGGCCGTTGTAGGGGTTGTTGCTGCTGCCGGGCAGGTTTTGCGCCTGTGCCAACGAACTCAAGGCCAGGCCCAACGCCAATACGGCAAGGTTGCGCAAACGGGTGTTCATGACAAAGCCTCTCTGGGCGCAAGTAATACGTGCTTTCGATAACACGCTACGCCTTGGGTTCGGCTTTGGTAACTAAATAGTTTCTCATCAGGTGTAACACGATCTGTCTGAAACCCTGGTGCCAGCCGGCTGGCCAGGGAAACTTTTGCCGAATCCGCCCTGTCACCTGAAGACCACACACTTCAGGAATACCGACATGCCACGGGCTATCTGGAAAGGCGCAATCAGTTTTGGCTTGGTGCACATCCCCGTGTCACTGGTCTCGGCCACGTCCTCCCAGGGCGTCGACTTCGACTGGCTGGACAAACGCAGCATGGACCCGGTGGGTTACAAGCGCATCAACAAGACCACCGGCAAGGAAGTCACCAAGGAGAATATCGTCAAGGGCGTGGCCTACGAGAAAGGTCGCTACGTGATCCTCAGCGAAGACGAAATCCGCTCGGCCCACCCCAAGTCCACCCAGACCATCGAAATCATCGCGTTTGTGGCCAGCGACCAGATCCCGTTGCAGAACATCGACACGCCCTACTTCCTGGCCCCCGACAAGCGCGGCGGCAAGGTGTATGCCCTGCTGCGCGAAACCCTGAAGAAAACCCGCAAGGTCGCCCTGGCCAACGTGGTGCTGCACACCAAGCAGCACCTGGCGGCACTGATGCCGCTGGAGTCGGCGCTGGTGCTGGTGATGCTGCGCTGGCCTGCCGAAGTGCGTGGCCTGGACGAATTGGAATTGGGCAGCGACGTGACCAAACCGACATTGGCCAAGGGCGAACTCGACATGGCCAAGCGTCTGGTGGAAGACATGAGCGCCGACTGGCAGCCGGACGAATACCGCGACAGCTTCCAGGAAAAGATCATGGCGTTGGTGGCGAAGAAGGCCAAGGCCGGCAAGATCGAAGACGTGGAATCCAGCGAAGGTGTCGACGAGCGCAAATCTGCGGACGTGATAGACCTGACGGAGTTGCTCAAGCGCAGCCTGGCCGGCAAGCCCGCGACCAAGGCTGCAGCCAAGAAACCTGCCGCGAAAAAGACCAGCAAGGCTTCATGAGGTAGACAGCCATGGCCAAGCCCCTGAGTGAATACAACGCCAAGCGCGACTTCGACGTGACCGCCGAACCCGCCGGCAGTGCGCCTCGCGCCAGGAACCGGGCGCATGCCCTGTCGTTCGTGATTCAAAAGCACGATGCGCGCAACCTGCATTATGACTTTCGCCTGGAGCTCGACGGCGTCCTCAAAAGCTGGGCGGTGCCCAAGGGCCCAAGCCTCGACCCGAGCCAGAAGCGCCTCGCGGTGCATGTGGAAGATCATCCATTGGGCTACGGCAGTTTCGAGGGCAGCATTCCGGCAGGCCAATACGGCGCTGGCGATGTGATCGTGTGGGATCGCGGTGTATGGCAGCCCCACGATGACCCGCACAAGGCCTACGCGGCCGGCAAGCTGAAGTTCAGCCTGATCGGCGAAAAACTGGCAGGCGACTGGACGCTGGTGCGCACCCGACTCAAGGGCAGCGGCGACAAGGAGCAGTGGTTGTTGATCAAGGAGAACGATCAGCAGGCACGCCCGGTGGCTGACTACGATGTGGTCCAGGCTGAACCGAAAAGCGTGCTGAGCGACGCAACGGTGGGGGCTGCGAAAAAGCCCGCAGCGCCGAAGAAAGCCAGGCGCAAGCCCTCAACCGACCTGCCCGATCAACTCGCGCCACAGCTGGCGACACTGGTGGACCGTGCACCGGAAGGCGATTGGGTGTACGAGATCAAATTCGACGGCTATCGCATCCTCGCGCGGATTCGCGATGGCGAAGTTCGGCTGTTCACCCGCAATGGCCATGACTGGACCGATCGCCTGCCACGCCAGGCCAAGGCCCTGGAAGCCCTGAAGCTCAAGGACAGTTGGCTTGACGGTGAGGTGGTCAGCCTGAACGCCGACGGGCTGCCGGATTTCCAGGCGCTGCAAAACGCCTTTGATATCGGCCGCAGCCTGGACATTGTCTATTACCTGTTCGATGCGCCGTTCCTGGACGGCCGCGACCAGCGCGAAGCCGCTGTCGAAGAGCGCCGCACCGCACTGAAGGACGCGGTTAGCCGCAGCAAGAGCAAGCTGCTGCGCTTCTCCGAGTCCTTTGCTGCCAACCAGCGGGATATCTTCGAAAGTGCCTGCGACCTGGCGCTGGAGGGCGTGATCGGCAAACGTGCCGGCAGCCCCTACGTTTCCAGGCGCAGCCCGGACTGGATCAAGCTCAAGTGCCGGCTGCGCCAGGAATTCGTGATCGTAGGGTTCACCCGCCCGCAAGGTTCGCGCAGCGGGTTTGGCGCGCTGTTGCTGGCGGTCAATGATGACAGCGACCTGGTGTATGCCGGGCGCGTAGGTACCGGATTCGATCAGGCCGCGCTGAAAAAGATCAGTGCACAGTTGAAGGCGCTGGAACGCCAGACTTCACCGCTGGCCAAGCCCCTGACCAGTGCCCAGGCACGCGGCGTGCACTGGGTCGAGCCGCAGCTGGTGGGCGAAGTGCAATTTGCCGAATGGACCCGCGAAGGTGTGGTGCGCCAGGCGGCGTTTGTCGGGCTGCGCACCGACAAGCCGGCGGAGCAGATTGTGCATGAGCAGCCGCGGACGGCCAAATCGCTGAAGGAAAAACCCCGCAAAAAGACGGCGGGCACCGGCGCCGTGGCTGGGGTCAGGATTACCCATCCGGACCGAGTCATCGATGCCCAGAGCGCTACACAGAAACTGCAACTGGCACAGTTCTATGAGGGCATCAGCGAATGGCTCCTGCCCTTTCTGCGCAACCGGCCGGTGTCCTTGCTCAGGGCACCGGAAGGCATTGCCGGCGAACAGTTTTTCCAGAAGCACTCCGAGCGCCTGGCGATCCCGAATATCAAGCAACTGGACCAGGCCCTGGACCCGGGCCATGCGCGGCTGATGGAAATCGACAGCCCGGCCGCGCTCATCGGTGCCGTGCAGATGGGTACCGTCGAGTTGCATACCTGGGGCGCTACCGCTGAAAAGATTGAAACCCCGGACCTCTTTGTGCTCGACCTCGACCCAGACCCGGCACTGCCGTGGAAAAGCATGCTTGAAGCGGCGCAACTGACCTTGTCGGTACTCGATGAACTGGGGCTTGAAGCGTTCGTCAAGACCAGCGGCGGCAAAGGCCTGCACCTGGTGGTGCCGCTGGCGCGCCGCGATGGCTGGGACTCGGTAAAAGCCTTCGCCAAGGCCATCGCCCAGTTCATGACGCTGCAGTTGCCTGAACGCTTTACCGCGACTTCGGGCCCGAAGAATCGCGTGGGCAAGATCTTCATCGACTACCTGCGCAACGCCCGGGGCGCCAGCACGGTAGCCGCCTACTCGGTGCGGGCGCGGCCCGGCCTGCCGGTATCGGTACCGGTGAGTCGTGATGAGTTGAAGAGTTTGCACAGCGCCCAACAATGGACGGTGGCTAACCTGCACGAGCGTTTGCAGGGTTTGAAGAAGGACCCGTGGGCGGGTTACGCCAATCGGCAGAAGATCAGCAAGAAGATGTGGGAGAAGCTGGGGGCGCATCCGCCAGGCTGATGCGCTCCGCTGCCCGGTTCAGATGAGGATGAAGATCGCGGCCAGGCCGGCAAAGATCGCCCACTTTTCCAGGTAGTAACGGGTGCGGTTGCGTTTCTTCAACTCCTTGCCCCGCAGGCGAATCTTGTACAGGCGGGTAAACGCACGGTTCAGGCCGCCGGTCTTGTCACCGGCATCGTTGGGCGAACCGGCCGCAGCCATCACGTTGCGGCTGAACCAACGGTTGAACGCGGCCGCCCAGCGGTACTTCATCGGGCGTTCGATATCGCAGAATAGAATGATCCGGTTCTGCTCGGTGGTGTTTTCGGCGTAGTGGATGAAGGTCTCGTCAAACATCACCGGTTCACCGTCGCGCCAGTAGTAGTTTTCACCGTCCACGTTGATGTAGCAGCCCGGGGAGTTGGGCGTGTCCAGGCCCAGGTGGTAACGGTAGGAACCGGCATACGGGTCACGATGGCGTACCAGCTTTGAGCCCGGTGGCAGCTCGGCAAACATCGCGGCCTTGATCGAGCCGATGCTTTGCACCAGCTCGGTGGTGCGCGGGCACAGCTTCATCGCCGAAGGATGGCTGTCGCCGTACCACTTCAAATAGAAACGCTTCCAGCCCGACTTGAAGAACGAATTGAAACCCACGTCATTGTACTGGTCGGAGCGCTTGATCTCGCCTGCGCGCAGCAGGTTCTGGCCTTCCTCGCGGATCTCTTGCCAATGCTCCTGAAGCGGGCTCAGGTCGGGAAAGTCGCTGGGGGACAGGTACGGTCGGCTGGGCAGTTTGGAAAAGAGGTAGAGAAAGCAGTTCACCGGAGCCAGGAAGGTCGAGTGATCGCTGAGCTGGCGCCCCAGCTTGTGGCGCACCCGGCCACGCAGGTGGACATACGCAATAGAGGCAACGTAGAGAGCAACAATGATGAGTTTCAAGGTATTCGTCACAAGTCAGAAGAGAACAGGCTGCTCCCGCGTGCCCACAACGGCCGAGGATTGAAGATGCAGCACCTGAAATCACAATTCACAAAACCGGCAACACGAACGGCTGGGTGACAATCCGGTCGTGGCCATTGGCAGCTATTTTAGCCACACTTTGTAACCAAAGGTTAATCAAGATTTGTGAAAAGGTGTCCAGTGAGTGTGCCAGGAACAGCAGCAGCGGGCTTGCCGGGCGGCCTGCCCGCTGCTGAAGGCGTCAGCTTTTCGGTTCATCATCCTTGCGTGTACGCAGAGAAAGCCGATATTCATCCAACTCCGAGTAGGGTACGGCTTCGCGTCGTGCCAGCAGATGGCGGCCCAGCGCAATCAGTACCCCCACGGTCAACCCTGCCAGCAGGCTCAGTATCATAACCAGGGCTTTCTTGGGCTTGATCGGGCTCAGCGGCTCTTGGGCACGACGGTCAATGGTTACCAGCTTGAGGCCACTCATGTCGATATTCAGGCCTCGCAAACGCGCGACTTCCGCTCGTAACGGTTCAACATCCTGCAAGAAAATGTCTTCATTCCCGCGATTTTTCAGCACCTCCACTTCACGGTTGACCTCCAGCATCTGCAACTCTTTGCCAATCTGTGCAATGCGGCTGTTGGTAAAGTCGTCGCTGGTACGCGCCTGCAACGCGGCACGTTCCGCCTCAAGCGCCTCTGTACCGAGGAAGTACAGCGGGATTTTCTGGTTGTTGACCTCGGTGCGCATTACTTGATTCGAGCCGCTACGCGAGGCATCTGCCATGGACGAAGGAGTGGTCGGGGTCTTGATGCCCATCGACTTGGCGATGGAAATGGCCTCCGCCAGCTCTGCCAGCCGGTCCGTGCGCTCCATTTTCATCTGTAAGCGCAGGGCACCCAGTTCGTCCTCCAGCTTGGCCCGTTTGAGCCTGTCGGCTTCAAGCAGCTTGGCAATCTTCGATTCCTTGTCGGTTTCGTAATTGGAGCGCGCCGCGTCGATTTTGCCCTTGAGTTCGTTCAAGCGGTTATTGACGATCACTTTAAGGTCAGCACCGACTTGGGCACGTTCCGAATCAATTGCGTAGTCTACAAAGCCGTTGAGAATCGCTACCCCGTCGATGTCTGCCGGGTATTCCAGCTCAAGCTTGATATAGCTGCTCAGGGAGTCGGACTTCTTGGGATCGGGCAGGCTCAGGTTGATGGAGTTTCGATTGAATTCTTCGAAACTCTGCTCGAGGCTTTGCCCGGTTTTCTGGAACGCCTTGAACAGGTCCTCATGGGACTTGAAAAACCCCAGGCGCGCTTCGTATGAGTCCAGTTGCGCCCCCACTTTGTTCAGGGCGTCGGCCGGCGGCAACTTATAGACTTCGGAGCGGTTCAGAGCATCCAGCTCATTGATGGCAGCCGGGCGCAGCACACTGCTGACCTGATACTCCCGCGGGGCCAGAAAAGCGTAGCCCGCCCCCAGCACCCCTGCCAGAATCGTACACCCCAGCACCAACTTCTTTTGCCGCCAGATACCATGACACAGTTCAAACAGATCAATTTCGTCCGATGCCGCATGAGCGTGGAGCCGAGGAGTTTTATTCAAAACTGATGCACCTTAAAAAGTCGACAGTCAGCGGTCACACATATTCATCAAATACTGAATGGCCGCTTGAAAATCAGGGACAACGCCCTGTACACAAGACACGAACGGTCTACCGATGGTCATCGGACCACCTCGATCATGGAAAAATCCCACATCACCGTAGATTGTTTTCGTTCAGATTACGCAGGAGCCCCTACCCTGGTGCTGAGCGTAGACGAACTTGTAAAGAACCGTTTCCGAATCAACGCACAAAATGGCGCTAAATACCCGTGAATACTGGGAAAATTCGTACGCAACAAAGAGAAACCAGACAATTCTCACAAAATCGATTCAGCTTATCCGTCAGGCATCTACGCACCAAGGTATTGACTGCTCGTTTTTTAACCAAAAAGGAATTTGTATGACACGTGCTTCAAATGCGGATTTCCATGCGCTCCAGGGGGCATGGGAACAAACGGCGCTGGAAGACAATGGTGTGCTCAATCCCACGGATGAACACAGCGCGCCAGGCGCGATCACGACAATCTCGGGCGATCAATTCCAGGTGGTGACGGTCGACGGCGAGGTTTTACTGGCAGGCAGCTTCACGCTCGATGCCAGCACGGCACCCAAAAGCATTACCTGGGTTGACTCGATGGGAGCGGATGCCGGCAAGCAGTTACCCGCGAGTTACCGGCTGGAAGGTGATCACTTCGTGTTTATTGCGGCAGATGAAGGCATGCCCCGCCCTACCCGCTTCAGTACCGGCCCAGGGCAAACCATGCGCACGTTCGTGCGCAAACCCTGACACGGAGATACATCCGTTCCTGCGACATGGTTTTCACATGGCCTTCACGTGTTGACCTATAGGGTGAAGGCTACCTACTCCAGTGAACACCTTGGCCCGTCTACCCCACGGGCCTTTTTTTGCCTGCACGGCAGCCATTCAGCACGGGCGCTTGATGGCGGTGAGGGTGTAGCACGGGGCAGCTGAGCGGGCTGGTTTTACCTGGGCTGACAGCATGTCCATTGCATCTCCAATATGTTCCGGTCATTGCGACAAAAGAAGTCCGCCCTACACCGAAAGCCTCGCCATCCTTGAACCGGTAAAGAGCCTTCACTGTAGGGCGAACGGACGGAAAATAAGCCAGGCTTATTGGATGTTCAACTGTTAACAATAAAAAGCCCTGAAAAAGCCTCGATCAGCGCTATTTTTCGATGCAAATGGCTCCACTCTGTAAATGTTTTTGCTTGTATTGCCATACGAGTGCAACGCCGCCTTCAGAAACTATACCTTCACGCCATGGGTCACTACTGCTACCGACCTCTTGCCTGAAGACCGTGCCATGGCCACTCGCTCTGACCTGCGCAACACCCTGTCCCTGGACAGCCTGAACTTCTTCCTGGCGGACGTGCGTGACGGACTGGGGCCGTACCTGGCGATTTATCTGCTGGCCGTGCACCACTGGGACCCCGCCAGCATCGGCGTAGTCATGACCCTGGCCGGCATCGCGGCCCTTCTGACCCAGACGCCGGCCGGCGCATTGATTGACCGAACCCGCAGCAAACGGGCAGTGATCGTGATCGCCGCGCTGCTGGTGACTGCCAGTTGCCTGCTCCTGCCCTTCGTCAGCTCCTTCAGCCTGGTGGCGCTGACCCAGGCGGCCAGTGCAGCGGCGGCCTCGGTGTTTGCGCCGGCCATCTCGGCGATTTCCCTCGGGATCACCGGGCCGCGCGCTTTTACCCGGCGCACCGGCCGCAATGAAACCTTCAACCACGCCGGCAACGCGGTGGCGGCCCTGCTCGCTGGTGGGTTCGCCTACCTGTTCGGCCCGGTGGCGGTGTTCTATCTGATGGCAGTCATGGCTGCGGCGAGTGTCATCGCGGTCAGCTGCGTGTCAGCCCAGGCAATCGACCACGAAGTCGCACGGGGTTTCGACCCTGCGCATGGCACCGGCCATGAACAACCGTCGGGATTGGCCGTGCTTCTGGCGAACAGGCCCTTGATGCTGTTTGCCATCTGCTGCGCGCTGTTTCACCTGGCCAATGCGGCCATGCTGCCGCTGGTCAGCCAGAAGCTGTCGCAGATCAACCTGCAGATGGCCACGCCGCTGACCTCGGCCTGCATCGTCGCGGCCCAGTTGGTGATGGTGCCGGTGGCCTGGCTGGTGGGCGTGAAGGCCGACGTGTGGGGGCGCAAGCCGTTGCTGCTCGCCGGTTTCATGATCCTGCCTCTGCGGGGCGTGTTGTATACGCTGTCCAGTGATCCTTATTGGCTGGTGGCGGTGCAGATGCTTGACGGGGTCGGCGCCGGGGTGTTCGGCGCGCTGTTTCCGGTGATCGTCAAAGACCTCACCCAGGGCACCGGACGCTTCAATGTCAGCCTGGGCGCGCTGTCCACGGCATTCGGCCTCGGCGCGGCCTTGAGCAGCAGCCTGGCAGGTTTTGTCGTGCAGTGGGCGGGTTACAACGCCGCGTTCCTGACCCTGGCCGGCGTGGCGGCCGTCGCATTGGGGCTGGTGTGGGTGGCAATGCCGGAGACTCGGGCGAATCCATCCGTGCAGCGCCATACAACTCCCGCCTGACATATGCGACAATGCGCGCCAAATTCCAACATGCACCCATTTTTCTGCTCAGCGACTGGGCCCCAAGCCTTGATGTCGCTGCCGACGTATGCCCGTTGGCCTGGGCCACAAAATGGGCCCGGCTCAAATTAGCGCACTCCAAGCTATTGATAGGTAAAGTAATTGATCTCCACAGCTAACATCACCATGCAGTTCGGCGCCAAGCCGCTATTTGAGAACGTTTCGGTCAAGTTCGGCGCAGGCAACCGTTATGGCCTGATCGGTGCCAACGGTTGCGGCAAGTCGACTTTCATGAAAATCCTCGGTGGCGACCTCGACCCGTCGGGCGGCCAGGTCATGCTGGAGCCGAACGTGCGCCTGGGTAAACTGCGCCAGGACCAGTTCGCCTACGAAGAATTCACCGTACTCGACACCGTGATCATGGGTCACGAAGAGCTGTGGAAGGTCAAGGCCGAGCGCGACCGCATCTACTCGCTGCCGGAAATGACCGAAGACGACGGCATGGCCGTGGCCGAGCTGGAAACCGACTTCGCCGAGATGGACGGCTACACCGCCGAATCCCGCGCCGGTGAGTTGCTGCTGGGCCTGGGTATCGGCATCGAGCAGCACAACGGCCCGATGAGTGAAGTGTCACCAGGCTGGAAGCTGCGTGTATTGCTGGCCCAGGCGCTGTTTTCCGATCCGGAAGTGTTGCTGCTCGACGAGCCAACCAACCACCTGGACATCAACACCATCCGCTGGCTGGAAAACATCCTGACCCAGCGTAACAGCCTGATGATCATCATCTCTCACGACCGTCACTTCCTGAACAGCGTCTGCACCCACATGGCCGACCTGGACTACGGCGAGCTGCGCCTGTTCCCGGGCAACTACGACGAATACATGACCGTGGCGACCCAGTCCCGCGAGCAGTTGCTATCGGACAACGCCAAGAAGAAAGCGCAGATCTCCGAGCTGCAATCCTTCGTCAGCCGCTTCTCGGCCAACGCCTCGAAAGCCAAGCAGGCCACTTCCCGTGCCAAGGCGATCGACAAGATCCAGCTGGCCGAAGTCAAGCCATCGAGCCGCGTCAGCCCGTTCATCCGCTTCGACCAGACCAAGAAGCTGCACCGCCAGGCGGTCATCGTCGATCGCATGGCCAAGGGCTTCGACGGCAAGACGCTGTTCAAGGACTTCAGCTTCCAGGTTGAAGCCGGCGAGCGCGTGGCGATCATTGGCCCGAACGGTATCGGCAAGACCACCCTGCTGCGTACCCTGGTCAACGAACTGACCCCGGATGCCGGTACGGTCAAGTGGACCGACGCGGCTGAACTGGGCTATTACGCCCAGGACCATGCTTCGGACTTCGAAGACGAGTCCAACCTGTTCGACTGGATGGGCCGCTGGACCAAGGAAGGCGAGCAAGTGGTTCGCGGTACCCTGGGCCGCATGCTGTTCTCCAACGACGAGATCCTGAAGTCGGTGAAGGTGATTTCCGGTGGCGAGCAAGGTCGCATGCTGTTCGGCAAGCTGATCCTGCAAAAGCCGAACGTGCTGATCATGGACGAGCCGACCAACCACTTGGACATGGAGTCCATCGAGGCGCTGAACCTGGCGTTGGAGAACTACCCGGGTACGCTGATCTTTGTCAGCCATGACCGGGAGTTTGTGTCGTCCCTGGCCACCCGCATCATCGAGCTGAGCCCGAGTGGGGTGATCGACTTCAGCGGGACTTATGACGATTACCTGCGTAGTCAGGGTGTGGTTTTTTAAGAGCCGCCGGTAGTTTGAAATGCGAAAGCCCCGTCCAGTGTGATGGGGCTTTTTTTTGGGATATGGCTCTGCTTTTCTGTGGGAGCCGTCGAGCTTTAGCGAGGCCGCGATAGCGGTGTGCCAGGCAACATCTTTATTGACCATGCCGCCGCCTTCGCAGCCTCGCTAAAGCTCGACAGCTCCCACACTTTACCGCGTCCGCTTTAGTCGTCCCGGGCCAGGGAGGCCCCATGGATCCAAAGCCGGATAGGCACGGGCCGCAATATCATCAAATATAGTTAGCCTGCTTCCTTTTACCCCAAGCCCTTGCCATGATGCCCTCACCGCCCGCCCGCGAACGAGTCCCCATGCCTGCCACACAGCCTGCCACCCCCAGCTCCTTGTCGATCACCCTGCAGATCGTTTCCATCGTTTTCTACACGTTTATCGCGTTTATCTGTATCGGCCTGCCGATTGCCGTCATCCCCGGCTATGTCCACGGTGAGCTGGGTTTCAGCGCGGTGGTCGCCGGGATAACCATCGGCTCGCAATACCTGGCCACGCTGCTCAGCCGCCCCATGGCGGGGCGCATGTCGGACAACGTGGGCACCAAGCGCGCTATCGTGCTGGGCCTGAGCGGGATTCTGCTGAGCGGGGTGCTGACGTTCATCGCGACGCTGGTGCAAAGCCTGCCGTTGCTGAGCCTCGGCATATTGATTGTCGGCCGGCTGTTACTCGGCGTCGCGCAGGGCCTGATCGGCGTCGGCACCATCAGTTGGTGCATGGGCGCGGTCGGTGCCGAACATACGGCACGATCGATCTCGTGGAACGGCATCGCCTCCTACGGCGCGATTGCCATTGGTGCACCGCTTGGGGTGGTGATGGTTGCCGACTACGGCTACACCAGCCTCGGAATCGCCCTCACGGCACTTTCCGCCCTGGGCCTGCTGCTGATTCGCAACAAACCTTCGGTGCCCGTGGTGCGCGGCGAGCGGCTGCCCTTCTGGGCGGTATTCGGGCGTATCGCGCCGTTCGGCGCCAGCCTGTGTCTGGCATCGATTGGCTACGGCACCCTCACCACGTTTATCACCCTCTACTACTTGAGCCGTGGCTGGACGGGCGCAGCCTGGTGCCTGACGGTATTTGGCGTGTGTTTCATCCTGTCACGGCTGGTGTTTATCTCCGCCATCAACCGCTTCGGCGGCTTCACCGCGGCGATTGCCTGCATGACCATCGAAACCCTGGGCCTGACGCTGCTGTGGCTGGCACCGTCCACCGGCGTGGCCTTGATCGGCGCCGGGCTGACGGGCTTTGGTCTGTCGCTGGTGTACCCGGCGCTGGGCGTGGAGGCGATCAAGCAGGTGCCCAACAGCAGCCGGGGCGCCGGGTTGAGTGCATATGCGGTGTTTTTTGACCTGGCGCTGGCCATTGCCGGGCCGGTGATGGGTGCGGTGGCGCTGAACCTGGGCTACTCGTGGATCTTCTTCTGCGCCGCCCTGCTCTCGGTCACCGGCCTGGGCCTGACGTTGCTGCTCAAGCGCCGCGCTTACTGATCAGCCGTCTGCAAGCCCGCCCGGGTGGATTGCCCGAGGGTGTGATTAAAGAACCGCCCGGCCTCGGAAATCAGGTCGCGGTGGATGCTTTCACGGTCAACTCCGTCGGCATCGGTGCACATGGCGGGCATCGCGGCCAGTTGGCTCTCGTCGCAAGGCGCCATGAACACAAAGTGCCCTGCCCCGGCCAGCAGCTTGAAGTCCGGCGGCTCCGGCAGTTTGCGCGCCAGGGCCTCGGCGTTCTTGTCCACGGCCACCAGCTTGTCGCCGTCGCCGCTGTAGAGCAGCACCGGTACATGCACGTCCGCCAGGGTGTGGCGGCCAAACATCAGGCTCAACGGCGCCATCAACATCAAGGCATGGATACGCGGGTCGGCCTGCGGTTGCAGGTCGTCGCGGTCGACGATCAACTCGCCCTTGGTGGTGCAGGCGTCGCGATCTTCCGGGCGCTGCTGGCAGTAGCGGCGCAGGCGGTCGAGGTCCGGCTTGGCGCCGGCGAGGATCAGCGCGGTTTCGCCACCGGCCGAATAACCGATGACGCCTACCTGGTCGACGTTGACGAATGGCGACAGCATCGGGTCGCCGAGGGTGGCGGTGATCGCTTCGGAAATCTGGATCGGGCGCCCGTACAGGTTGCTCAAGGTGCCCAGCCGGCTGTGATCCTTGTAGTTGTCGCCAGGGTGCAGCACCGCCACCACCACAAACCCCTTGCGCGCCAGGGAGGTGGCGAGGTCGTGCAGGGCCAGGGGCGTGCCGGTATTGCCGTGGGACAGCATCAGCATTGGAAAGCGGCCGATGGCGATTTTCGAGTCTTCAGTGGCGGCGATGTGATAAGCGCCCACCTGGGTGGTGTGTTCCAGGCCGGTGGACGGGTAGAACGCGACGGCTTTCATCGGCTGCAGATCCAGCGGGTCGAGAAAAGTCATGCGGTGGAAGCCCACACTCCAATGGGGGTGCGGCGCGGGCGCGGCTTGCACTGAAATCAGGCCGCCGAGCAGGGAGAGAACCAAGACTGCACAAAGACGCATCATGGGGATGTCCACCTTTGTTGCGTAAGCCCGCGTAGCTGTTGAAGTATCCATGGTTCAGGCGCTCGGACTGGCAGGGTTTACCCATGCGTGCATAACCTGGGCCAAAGTAGTGACAGCGGGTAAACGAAAAAACTCCGTACTCCGATCGCTTTTCAGGCGAGCAGAATACAGAGTTTAGGCGCCTCGAATCAGATTGATATCGAGGAACAGCAAAATTTACACAAGTCTTACGCTGCGGCGAACAATTGTTCGTTGATCACTGCGTTGGCGTCGCTGATCGCCTTGCTGCGCACTTCATCGCCATAGCCCAGGCCGTGGGCGCGGACGATTTCGATGTCGGTGATGCCGAGGAAGCCCAGCAGCACTTTCAGGTAGTCTTCGTGAGCCACACCGGTCGGCTGGCCAACGTGCAGGCCGCCGGAGGTCGACACGATGATGACTTTCTTGCCACCGGCCAGGCCTTCAGGACCGTTTTCGGTGTAGCGGAATGTCTGGCCGGCGACGGCGATACGGTCGATCCAGGCCTTGAGTTGGGTCGGGATGGTGAAGTTGTACATCGGCGCAGCCAGGACGATGGCGTCGGCCGCGAGGAATTCGGCGAGGGTGTTGGCGCTCAGCTCGGCTTCATGTTTCTGTACGGCATCACGCAGCTCGGCAGCGGTGCCCAGTGCACCCAGGGTCACGCCGGTAAAGTGGTTGATGCCTTCGCTGGCCAGGTCACGGTAGGTCACTTCAACGCCTGGCTCGGCCGCCTGCCAAGTCTTGACGACACCTGCGCTCAACTGACGGGAAACCGAGTTGTCGCCGAGGATGCTGGAATCGATATGCAACAGTTTCATGGTTAATCTCCAAGTAAGCATCGCCAAGGGCGACGGAATGGAAATAAGCCTACAGATGAAACCAATCAGCGATTAGTCAGGCAATATGCGATTATTCGTCCCACTGACAGGACAATAGGCCGACCATGCAAGATCTGAATGACCTCTACTACTTCGCCAAGGTGGTGGAAGCCGGCGGTTTCGCCGCTGCCGGGCGGCTGCTGGGGATTCCCAAGTCGCGGCTGTCGCGGCGCATTGCCGAGCTGGAAGAACGCCTCGGCGCCCGCTTGCTGCAACGTACCACCCGCCAACTGACCCTCACTGCCGTGGGTGAACGCTACCTGCGCCACTGCCAGGCAATGCTGCTGGAGGCGGAAATGGCCGACGAGGCAGTGGCCAGCATGTCCAGCGAACCCCGCGGTCGGCTGCGGGTCAGCAGCCCCGTGGGCCTGGCTCACCAATTCCTGCAGACCGTGGTGGCGGAGTTTCTCACCGCCAACCCGCTGGTGCAGTTGGAGATGAACCTGGTCAACCGCCGCGTCGACCTGGTGGCCGAAGGCATTGATGTGGCCTTGCGCGTGCGCGAGCTTGGGGATGAAGACCCGCTGCTGGTGACCAAGCGCCTGCGCCAGGCCCAGACCGCGATTGTCGCCAGCCCCGACTTTGTGCATGAGCGGCAGATCGACACCCTGGAAGACCTCAAGCAACTGCCGGTGCTGGGCGCCCTGGAAGCAGACCGCATGGTGCACTTCCGCATGCTCAGCCCGGAAGGCAGCAGCCACGACCTGGTGATGGAAGCGCGGCTGGGGATCGATGATTTCCTGGTACGCAAGGCCTGCGCCCTCGCCGGCCTGGGGTTTACCGTGCTGCCGATGATGTATTGCGAGGAGGAATTGGCCAACGGCCAATTGGTGCAGCTCTTGCCGCAATGGTCATTGCCGGGTGGCTGGTTGCAGGCGGTGTACCCACATCGGCGCGGTGTGTTGCCGGCCGTGCGGGCCTGGATCGACCACCTGGATAACGCCTTCAAAGGTTGCGGAGACCGTTTGCTATGAGAATGACCGAAGAACAAGTCGCCACGTTTTGCCTGGGCTTGCCCGGCGCGCGGGAAGATTACAAATGGGGCGGCGTGCGGGTGTTTTCGATTGCCGGCAACAAGATGTTTGCCTTGCAGAACCTGCGGGGTGACTCGCTGGCGTTCAAGGTCGACAAGGAGCTGTTCCTGGGCCATGTGGATCGCCCCGGCATCCACCCGGCGCCGTACCTGGCGCGGGCGCAGTGGATCATCATGGAAACGCCCTACCCGCTGGGCGCCGAGGAACTGCGTGGCCTGTTGCAGCGTTCCCACCAGTTGGTGGTGAGCAAGCTGCCCAAGCGCACGCAGGTCGGCTTGTTGCTAGAAGATCGAGAGTAGCGTGCCACCCAGGAACAGCTGATCAATCCAGAACACCTGGTGCAGCAACACGATCAGCCAGAACACCACCTGATAAGACACCTTGCGCGTCTTGTGGCGGAACACCTGCTGGGCAATCAACGCCCCCGGCCAACCGCCTGCCAGCTCCACCGCGTGCAGGACGTTTTCCGGGGTGCGCCAGCTGTCTTCGCGAGCCTTGCGCTTGTCGCTCCAGTACAGCAGGAACGCCACCACGCTGACCACGCCATAGGCCACCAGAGGGATCAGCGAAACCCCTCGGTACCCCAGCAGCGCCGCACCAAACAGCGGCGCGGCGCACAACAGTGCAAACACCAACGCCTTGAAGCGCGGATGCTGGATGATCATGGCTTGACGGCCGACCAGTCGATCCAGCCGAACTGCCAGGTGGCCAGGATCACCAGGCCGAAGGCGATCCGGTACCAGGCGAACGCCGCGTAGCTGTGGCTGGCGATGAACTTGAGCAGCGCCTTGACCGCGATCATCGCGAAGATGAACGAGGTGACAAAGCCGATGGCAAACACCGGCAGGTCATCCGGCTGGAACAGGTGACGGTACTTGTAGCCCGAATACACCGCTGCGCCGACCATGGTCGGCATCGCCAGGAAAAACGAGAACTCGGTGGCGGTCTTGCGTGACAGGCCGAACAACAGGCCGCCAATGATGGTAGCGCCCGAGCGCGAGGTGCCCGGGATCATGGCCAGGCACTGGGCAAAGCCGACTTTGATCGCGTCCTTCCAGGTGATGTCGTCGACGGTTTCGGCGTGCACTTCATGCTGGCGGCGCTCGGCCCACAACATGATGACGCCGCCCACCACCAACGCCGCCGCAACGGTGATCGGGTTGAACAGGTAGTGTTTGATCAGGTCGGCGAAAATCACCCCCAGTACCACCGCCGGCAATACGGCAATGATCAGGTTGACGGTGAAACGCTGGGCATTGCGCTGGGTCGGCAAGCCAATGACCACGTCGAGGATCTTGCGTCGAAACTCCCACACCACCGCCAGGATCGCGCCCAGCTGGATGATGATATTGAACGCTTCAAAGCGTTCGCCACCGAAGTTGATCAAGTCGGCCACGATAATCTGGTGCCCGGTACTGGAGATCGGCAAAAACTCCGTCAGCCCCTCTACAACGCCGAGTATCAGTGCCTGTACGGCGGTCCAAAGATCCATCGATTCCCCCAAAGGTCATGCCCACGGCATGCCTCGTTGATATTTTTTAGACGTTCACTAACGAAGAGTGCGCTGCAAGCACAGCGCAAATAATCAAGGCCGAACTGCGAAAATTCCGTGAAAAATCAGGCAGGACTCAGGTTTTTTGATTCTGGGCCGAAAGCCTATCAGACAAGCCGGAAATGTCGATGCAGCACCCAAAATTATAAGAACACGGAGTGACAGGACCATGAACAGTTTGCGCAATATGTCTATCAGCCGGCGCCTCTGGCTGATCCTGATCGTCGCCGTGCTGATGCTGCTAACCCTCGGCCTGCTTATGCTCAAGCAGATTCATGACGACCTGTACCAGGCCAAGAGTGAGCAGACCCAGCGCGTGGTGCAAACCGCCAGCGGGATCCTGACTTATTATCACAGCCTCGAAACCAGCGGCGTCCTGACCCGTGAAGCGGCGCAGAAGCAAGCCTTGAGCGCAGTACGTGGCTTGCGCTACGGAAAGGACGACTACTTCTGGATCAACGACCTCACGCCCGTGATGATCATGCACGCGGCCAACCCCAAGCTCGACGGCCAGAACCTGTCGGCCATCCGTGACCCGGACGGCTTTGCAGTGTTCAACGAGTTCGTGATCCTGGCCAAGGCCAAGGGCGCCGGGATGGTGAATTACCGCTGGCCCAAACCCGGCGCCGATGCGCCGGTGGCCAAGACCTCCTATATACAGCTGTTCGAACCCTGGGGCTGGATCATCGGTTCCGGCGTGTATGTCGATGACGTGCAAGGCGAGTTCCGCGGCCAGGTGTGGAAAGCCTCGGTGGTTGGCCTGGTGATCGCGCTGATCATGGCCCTGCTGGTGGTGCTGATCGCCCGCAGCATCGTGCGCCCGTTGCAGCAGGCAGTGAATGCGATGGCCAATATCGCCAGTGGCGAAAGCGACCTGACCCGCACCCTCGACACCCATGGCCAGGATGAAGTCACTCAATTGTCGCGGCACTTCAACAGCTTTACCGCCAAGCTGCGGCAGGTGGTGGGCCAGTTGCAGACCTGCGCCAACGCCTTGGGCCATTCGTCCACCGAGCTGGGCAGCAACGCCAGCGATGCCCATGACCGCAGCCAACAGCAATCGCAGCAGATGGAACTGGTGGCGACGGCGATCAATGAAGTCACCTATGGCGTACAGGACGTGGCCAAAAATGCCGAGCATGCCGCCAGCGAAATGCGCGATGCCCAGGTGCAGGCCGAACAGGGCCAGCTCAATATCGATGGCAGCCTGCAACGGATCGACCAGCTCTCCGGCACCATCAGCCAGGCCGTGGAGGTGATCCGGACGCTGTCGACTGAAAGCACGCAGATTGGCGGCGTGCTGGAAGTGATCCGCTCGATTGCCGACCAGACCAACTTGCTGGCCCTCAACGCCGCCATCGAAGCGGCCCGCGCCGGGGAGCAAGGCCGTGGTTTTGCGGTGGTGGCCGACGAAGTACGGCTGCTGGCCCAGCGCACGCAAAAATCCACGGCAGAGATCCAGGCGATGATCGAGCGCCTGCAAGGCCATTCGGAGGCAGCGGTCAAGGTCATCAGCGACAGCCACCAGGCCTCGCAACTGACTATCGAACAAGCAGGCCAGGCGGGCGCGAGCCTGACTGCCATCGGCCAGGCGCTGCGTAATCTCAACGGGCTGAACGCCTCGATTGCCAGCGCCACGTTGCAGCAGGCGCATGTGGTGGAAGACATCAACCAGAACGTCACCCAGGCAGCCGGCTTGTCCCACAGCACCGCGCTGGCGGCGCAGCAGTCCAGCGTCGCGAGTGCGCACTTGAAAGGCCTGAGCGAACAACTCGACAGCCTTCTGCGCCAGTTCAAGGTCTGACGCCGATGATCGTTCCCACGCTCTGCGTGGGAACGCATCCTGTGACGCTCTGCGTCACCGTTGCGCAGAGCCGGGACGCGGAGCGTCCGGAACTGCATTCCCACGCAGAGCGTGGGAACGATCTATCGTCGCACCGCCGCTCCCACATTGGTTACAATCAGCGCCCTCTTCGACTCCCCCAAGGAACCGCCATGTCCGGGCTTGAACTGTTTGCCGCCGCCCTGGGGGTGATCGCTGTCTGGTTGACGGTTAAACAGAACCCGTGGTGCTGGCCCATCGGCCTGGTGATGGTGCTGCTGTACACCTGGATCTTCTTCGATGTGAAGCTCTACTCCGACATGCTCCTGCAAGTGATCTACGCCGCCCTGCAACTCTACGGCTGGTGGCAGTGGACCCGCGCCGGTGAGGTCAAGCAGGGCCGGCAAGTCACCAGCCTGGGCCTGCAACCGATCCTGCAAGGCCTGGCTGTGGGTGCTGTGGGCAGCCTGTTGCTGGGCGCAGCCATGGCCCACTGGACCGACGCCGCCCAACCCTGGCTGGACGCGGCCCTGACCGGCTTCAGCCTGGTGGCGCAGATGTGGATGGCGCAAAAACGCGTGCAGTGCTGGCCGTTGTGGATCACCGTGGATGTGATCTTCGTCGGGCTGTTCCTCTACAAAGGCCTGTACCTCACCGCCGCGCTCTACGCCTTGTTCACCGTGATCGCCGTGCAGGGCTGGCGTGAATGGCGCGCCGACCCGGCGTTGCACGCATGAAGGTGGTGGTACTGGCCGGCCCGGAATCCAGCGGTAAAAGCTGGCTGGTCGCCCAGTTGCAGGCACATTTTGGCGGGGTAATGGTGGGCGAATACGTGCGTCATTTCATCGACCACCACCAGCGCGATACCACCCTGGCGGATATCCCGGAGATCGCCCGGGGCCAGTTGGCCTGGGAAGATACCGCCCGCGCCGCGCAGCCGGCGTTGCTGATCCTCGACACCAACCTGCTGACCAACAAGCTGTGGAGCCAGACCCTGTTTGGCGACTACCCGGCGTGGCTCGACAGCGAACTGCTCGCCCGCCACTACGACCTGCACCTGCTGCTGTCTCCGGAAGACGTGGAGTGGACCGCCGATGGCCAGCGCTGCCAGCCGGAGTTTGCCGATCGCCTGGCGTTTTTCCAGGCCAGTCGTGACTGGCTGGAGCAACATCATCTACCGCTACGGGTCATCCGTGGGGATTGGCAAGCACGCCAGGACCAGGCCTTTTCAGCTGTGGAACAACTGCTGGATTGACCGGCGGGGACGATTTTCATGCACCGCTCGTTACGCATGGCCCACTTTCAACGTTCTGGCGCGCAGGGCTGAAGACCGGTTATCGGGTCAACGCAGTCCTCTACCCGGGGCACCGGTCAATCCTTAAAAGGAGATTGGCCTATGAACATGCGCATCGTTGCCCGCTTGATCAACTTGCCCGAAGACCGTGGCGTTCGTGTTGAAACCGCCGCCCATCACATCCTGCTGGTGCGTTCGGGTAGCGAGGTCCGTGCCTATCAGGCGGATTGCCCCCACGCCGGGGCGCCCCTGGAGCAAGGCGTGGTCTGTGACGGGAGGATCATTTGCCCGTGGCACAAGGCGGCCTTCCGGGTGGATGACGGCCAGGTCTGCGAGCCGCCCGCGATGGTGCAGCTCAAGCAGTACCCGGTGGAGATTCACGACGGCGTGGTCAGTGTGGGCGACGAGGCACTGCCCTCGCCCGTTGCCCCGCACACCAACGATTCGCGCTGCTTTATCGTGATTGGCGCCGGTGCAGCCGGTTCGGCGGCCGTGGCCACGCTGCGCCGCAAGGGTTTCAGCGGCCGGTTGTTGTGGATCGACCAGGAACAGGACCCCGCCTACGACCGCACCGCCCTGAGCAAATTCGTCATCTGCGGCGAGATGCCACCGCAGGAAACACCGCCCTTGCTGGACGAGGCCACCTGCCACGCGTCGCGGATCCACGGCGAAGTGCGCCACCTCGACCCTCAAGCCAAGCGCCTCGAGCTTGCGGACGGTCGCCATTTCGACTACGACGCCGCACTGCTGGCCACCGGCGGCGAAGCCAGGCCGCTGGATATTCCGGGCACCGTACTCAACAACGTGTTCGTGTTGCGCTCCCGGGACGATGCGGCGCGTATCGTCAAGGCGGCTCAACCGGGCTCGTGCGCAGTGATCATCGGCGACAGTTTTATCGGCCTGGAAGCCGCGTCCGCCTTACGCAAGCGCGGGTTGACGGTGCAGGTGGTGGGCCGTCACGAGATTCCGCTGGCGGCCCAACTGGGCAAGCGCATCGGTGCCTCACTGCGCCAATTGCATGAAGCCAACGGCGTGATATTCCACACCGCCAGCGAGCCTGCACGCCTGGAAGGCCACATGGACGTGACGACGGTGGTGCTGAAAAACGGCCACAGATTGGCCGCAGACCTGGTACTGATAGGCGTCGGCGTCACGCCTGCCACGGGGTTTGTCGAGGGGCTGGAAAAAGCCGAGGACCAGTCGCTGAAAGCCGATGCCGGTTTGTCCCTCGCGCCCGGACTATGGGCGGCGGGCGATATGGTGACCTTTCCATGGAACGGCCAACCCGTGCGCATCGAACACTGGCGTGTGGCGCAGCAACTCGGGGTGCTGGCGGCGCGCAATATGCTGGGCGCACAACAGGTGTTTGCCGATGTGCCGTTCTTCTGGACGTATCACTTCGGCAAGACCTTTGAACTGCTGGGCCACCCCCGCCACTGGAATCAGCTCCACGTGGAAGGCGACCTGCAGCGCCACGACTTCATCGCCCTGCTCTGCCAGGGCGACGAAGTGGAAGCGGTAGTTGCCTGTGAACATCAGCGGGCCATGGCGCTGCTCTCGCAACGCCTGAAGCACCCGCTGAAGAAGGCCGAGGTGCTGGAGCTGATCCGCGGGCTTTAGTAGCCCAGCGACAACCCGGTATTGCGCCGAGGGTCGTTGGCCCCATAGAAACGGTTATTGCCGACCGGCTTGCCGTCCAGGGACGGCGCGCCTACCAGGATCGCCGCCAGGTGGTTGGCGTCCTGCGGGCCGGCAAACTTGTGGCCCCAGCCTTCGAGGATTTTCTGGGTGTCGGGGCTCAGGGCAAAGCGCTCGATATTGGTCGCCTCAGGCAGCCATTGCTGGTGGAAACGCGGGGCGTCCACGGCTTCCTGGATGTTCATCTTGTAGTCGATCACATTGAGGATAGTCAGCAAGGTGGCCGTGATGATACGGCTGCCACCCGGCGTACCCACCACCATCACCGCCTTGCCATCCTTGGTGACGATGGTCGGGCTCATGGACGACAGCGGCGTCTTGCCCGGAGCAATGGCGTTGGCTTCGCCCTGCACCAGGCCGTACATGTTCGGCACGCCGATCTTGGAGGTGAAGTCGTCCATTTCGTCGTTGAGGATCACCCCGGTCTTGCTCGCCATCACGCCCGCGCCGAACCAGTCGTTGAGGGTGTAGGTCACCGACACCGCGTTGCCCCACTTGTCGACGATGGAGTAGTGGGTGGTGTTATTGCCTTCGTGGGGCGAAACGCCCGGCTTGATGTCCTGGGAGATCCCGGCTTTCTGCGGGTCGATGGCAGCGCGCAGTTTGGCGGCGTAATCCTTGTCCAGCAGGTGCTCGACCGGGTTCTGCACGAAGTCCGGGTCGCCGAGGTAGCTGTTGCGGTCGACGTACGCGTGGCGCATCGCTTCGATCTGGTAGTGCAGGCCCTGGGCCGAGTGATAGCCGAGGTCGGCCATCGGGTAGCCTTCGAGGATGTTCATGATTTCGCAGATGACCACCCCGCCCGAGCTCGGTGGTGGCGCGGACACCACGTGGTAGCCACGGTAGTCACACTCGATGGGCGCCAGTTCGCGGGTCTTGTATTTGTCCAGGTCGGCTTGGGTGATGATGCCTTTGCCCGATTGGCTGGAATCCACAATCGCCTTGGCTACCCAGCCTTTGTAAAAGCCATCGGTGCCCTTGGCGGAGATTTCCCGCAGGGTTTTCGCCAGGTCTTTCTGCACCAGCTTCTGGCCCACCAGCATCGGCTCGCCGCCGTGCAGGAAGATGCCGCGCAGGTCTTTGTCTTTCTTGAATTCGTCAGTAGCGGTGTGCAGCAGGTCGACATCGCCCTGCTCCAGGGCAAAACCGTCTTCGGCCAGCTTGATCGCCGGGGCGATGACCTGGGCGCGCTTGAGGGTGCCGTATTTGCTCAGCGCCAGTTCCATGCCCGACACAGTGCCGGGAACGCCGACCGCCAGGTGGCCCTTGGAGCTGAGGTCCGGGACCACGTTGCCGTCCTTGTCCAGGTACATGTCGGCAGTCGCGGCCAGCGGAGCTTTTTCGCGGAAATCGAGGAAGGTCTTGCGGCCGTCGGCCAGTTGCACGGTCATGAACCCACCGCCGCCCAGGTTGCCGGCTGCCGGGTACACCACGGCCAGGGCGTAGCCCACCGCCACCGCCGCATCCACGGCGTTGCCGCCGGCCTTGAGCACATCCACGCCCACATGGGTCGCCAGATGCTGGGCGGTGACCACCATGCCATTTTCGCCAGCCACCGGGGCCTGGGAGGCCGCCTGCACGCCGCTGACAGTCAGCACCAGCGCGGTGGCAATCAAAGTTCGGGTAAACGGTTGGTATTTCATCCCTGCATACTCTGTTTATTAGAAGAACTAGAAAGTAATACGTTTCCGATCCAAGCCCCAGCGTTATGCCGCGTTTGTGACAGAGCCTGTCGGTAACGGAATAATGCCCATGCTATATTCCGGGCCTTTACGCCGCGCAGCAGAGGCTTTTCGATGGTGATCAAGAAGACCGGTATCCGCGCCCAGCAAGCCGACCAGACCCGCGCGCGGATTCTCCAGGCGGCGGTCAAGGTCTTCACCCGCGACGGCTATTCCGGCGGGCGTGTGGAAAGCATTTCCCGCGAGGCCGACTCCAACGACCGCATGCTGTATTACTACTTCGGCAGCAAGGAGCACCTGTTTGTGTGTGTGCTGGAGCACACCTATGAACAGTTCAACAAGGCCGAAAGCAAGCTCAAGCTCGACCTGACTGCACCGGTGCAAGCGTTGCAGGCGCTGGTGGGGTTTATCTGGAATTACTACGTCAAGCATCCCGAGTTTGTGGCGATCCTGAGCATCGAGAACCTGCACCAGGGCAAGCATGCGAAGCAGTCGGGTGAACTGCGGCGGTTGTCCGGGGAGGCGGTTGGGGTGTTGCGGCCGATCATTGAGGCGGGCCAGGCCCAAGGGCTGTTTCGTGAAGATGTGGACATCAAGCATGTGTACTTGATGATTGCTTCGTTGTGCTACTTCTATAACTCCAACCAGCACACGCTGAGTTCGTTTTTGGGGGAGGATTTGGCGGATAAGACCCAGCAGCGGGATTGGCTGGGGTTTATCAGTGATCTGGTGTTGCGCGGGGTATGCGTGACACCGCCCATCCAACGGTAGAACCTGGATCTAAATGTGGGAGCGGGCTTGCTCGCGAATGCGATGTATCAGTCAATATATTTGGCGACTGACGAACCGCTTTCGCGAGCAAGCCCGCTCCCACATTTTTTGACCGTGTGAATCAATGGGTACCGGGATTGGCTCGCAGGTGTGCCACGGTTTGCTCCAGGCCTTCCCACTGCGGTGCATGGGGTGCGAAGCGCCCGCGCAGGTAGGCGGCCAACTCCGCCACTTGGGTGTTCGACAAACTGTCCTTGAACGCCGGCATGTAACCCAGATCCTTGGTCGCCGGAGTGCTGATCCCTTGCAAAATCACCTTGATCAGGTTGTCCGGTTGATCGCTGTGCACATTGGTATTGGTCGCCAGTGATGGGCTGACGCCGAACAGCTTCGGGCCCTGTCCGTCGGCATGGCAGGCCTTGCATGAACCTTCGAATACCCGTCGCCCATTGGCATTGGGCACCGTCGCAGCTGCCACCACCTGCGCTTCGGCGGCGCCGCTGTCGTTCAGCGAAGCCAGGTACACCGCCATCGCGCGGATGTCGGTCTTGGGCAGTTTCGCCAGTTCAGTCACGACCGGTCCCATCGGCCCCGTTGCCACGCCATGGGCATCGGAATAACCAGTGCTCAGGTAGCTGAACAATTGGTCTTCGGTCCACGGCGTCGGCGCCTTGGACAAGCCATTCAAGGCCGGCGCTTCCCAACCGTCCACCCTGCCGCCCGCGAGGAACGCCTTGCCGCCCTTCTCCGCCCCCATCAGGTTGCGCGGCGAATGGCACGCCGCGCAGTGCCCCAAACCGTTGACCAGGTAAGCGCCACGATTCCATTGCTCGCTGCGCTGGGGCTGCACGCTGATTTCCCCACGGCGCAGGAACAGCGCATTCCAGCCGGCCATCAACGGCCGGATATTGAACGGAAACTTCATCGCATTCGGCACCGGTGCCTGGCTCACCGCCGCCTGGGACATCAGGTAGGCATACAGTGCCTGCATGTCGGCATCGTTGATATTGCGAAACGCCGTATAGGGAAACGCCGGGTACAGGTTGCGCCCGTCGCGGCCAATGCCGTCGCGCATCGCTCGCTCGAACGCCGGGTAGGACCAGTTGCCAATCCCGGTTTTCTCATCCGGGGTGATGTTGCTGCTGTAAAGGGTGCCGAACGGCGTATGCATCGCCAGCCCGCCGGCATTGGGGGCACCGCCCGGTGCCGTGTGGCACACCGCGCAATCCCCCACGGCGGCCAGCAAGCGCCCGCGCTCCAGGGTGGCCTTGGACCAGGTGCCTGCACTGGGCGGTGCAATCGGGGCAATTTCGCTGTGAAACGGCCACGCGGTAGCAGCCATGCCCAGCACCGCGCCAAAGGCGGCGAACAATGAGCCGAACAACCATTTGCGGCGCTTTTCCGGGGACTTCGCCGGCTCGCCCAGGGTGCCTGCATTCAGCGCCGCCAATACCCGCTCGGGGGTAATCGGCAGCTCGCGAAAACGGATGCCGGTGGCGTCATAGATCGCATTGGCAATCGCCGCCGCGCTGGGCACCGAGGCCGACTCACCGGCGCCCATCGGGGGCTGGTCCTGGCGCGGCATCATCAGTACGTCGATCTGCGGCACTTCCGGGAAGGTCAGGATCGGATAACCGCCCCACTCCTTGCTCGCCACGGTCGACTCTTCAAAGGTCACGCGTTCCTTGAGCACACGGCTGGTGGACTGGATCACATTGCCGTGGATCTGATGCTGCACCCCTGCGGGGTTGATCATCATCCCCGAGTCATGCCCGATCACCACCCGCGTCACCGAGACATCGCCGGTCTGCTTGTCGATGGCCACGTCCGCGACCCACGCCGCCCACGCCGCGCCGAAGCCGGGAAACTTGCTGTGGATGTAGCGCGCGTAGGCAAAGCCCCGACCACGCAGCAGGTGGTCCTCATTCGCGGTTTGCATCGGCGCGGTACGCGGTGCCCAGTTGGCGCGTTCGGCGGTGGATTTCACCAGGTCGATGGCGCGCTCGTCCTTCAGGTAACGCAGGCGGTACTCCACCGGGTCGACCCCGGCGGCAAACGCCAGTTCGTCGATATAGGATTCATGGGCGAAGGTGTTGGGCAACGCCGACACACCGCGCATCCACGAGGCGCGAACGATCGGCGCCATGTCGTTGATGGTGACGCGCATGTTCGCGATGTCGTAGGGCGGGATCGAGGTGCGGTCGCCCATCTCGAACATCGCCGCCACCGGCTCGACCCGGCCGGTCAACAGCAGCGCCAGGGTGGGCGCGCCGTTGGACGGGTAGCTGGTTTCAAAGTCATAGGCGGCGATGCTGCCGTCGGCGTTCAGGCCGCCGTCGACATCCATCAATTGCGCGGTGCCCTTGGGCTCCCACAGGTGCTCCTGTTCGCGGGTCAGTTGCACCCGCACCGGCTTGCCCACCGCACGCGACAGCAGCAAGGCGTCGGCGCATACATCATCGGCGCAGTTGCGGCCGTAGCAGCCGGCGGCCTCCATGCGAATCACGTCGATGGACGCTTCCGGGCATTCCAGCAACCAGGCCAGGTCGGCCCGCAGCAGGTGCGGGTTCTGGCTGCCCGACCACACCCGGCTGCCCCCGGGCTGATAATCCGCCACGCCGCAGGACGGGCCGATGGAGCCGTGCATCTGGTATGGCCACAGGTAGGTGCGCGGCATGCGCTGGCTGGCGGCGGCCAGGGCTGCGTCGACGTTGCCCTGGTCGAGCACGGTGCGGCGTACCCGCGGGTTGTCGCGGATTGCCTGCTCCACATCGCTCATGTCCGGCAGTGGGTGGTTCCAGGGTTTCCAGTGCACCTGCAGTTCCTGGGCGGCCTTGATTGCCTGCTCTTCGCGCAAGGCCACCACGCCGACAAAATCACGGATCACCACCACCGCAACAATGCCCGGGATATGGGCGATGGAAGACTCGTCGACCTTCAGCAGGCTGTTGCCGACAAAGTCACCGCAATCCAGGCCCGCATACGGTGGGCGGATCACCCGACCGTGGAGCATGTCCGGCACGCGCATGTCGTGCACGTACGTCAGTTCGCCGGTGGCCTTGCCCGGGATATCCACCCGGGCTGCGCCCTTGCCCACCAGGCGGTAATCGGCGGTGGCCTTGAGCGGTGCATCGCCGCTGATGCGCAGTTGGTCATGCTCGCCCGTCACCAGTTCGCCATAAGTGATGGTGCGCCCGTCTTCGCCGCGGATAACGCCTGCGTCGACCTTGAGACTTTGAGCATTTACGGACCAGCGTTGCGCCGCCCGCGCCAGCAGGAAACGCCGGGCTTCGGCGGCGGCATTGCGCAGCGGAATCGCGGAGATCTGCAAGGTTGCGCTGGCAATGGTCGCGCCCTGGTTCGGCGCACGCTCGGTGTCGCCCAGCACCATGCGCACCTGGTCCATGGTCAGGTCCAGTTCTTCAGCGACGATCTGCGCCAGGGAGGTGCGAATGCCGGTGCCCAGGTCCACGTGCCCGTTGAAGGCGTACACCAGCCCGTCATCGTTCACTGCGATAAACAGCCCCAGTTCCTTGGGCTTGACCGTCGGTGTGCCGCCTTTGGCTACCGGCCCCGAAGGTGGCAGCACATCGTCGACGATCAGCAGGACGCCGGCCTTGGCCAGCCATTGGTCACGGGAAGGGATTGCGTCAGTCATGGTCATCGATCCACGTTCAAGGCATTTGGCGGGCGGCACGCAGCACCGCGCGGAGGATTTCGATATGGGTGCCACAGCGGCAGAGGTTGCCAGACAGTTCGCTGCGCACCTCGGCTTCGCTGGGGTTGGGATTGCGGTCGAGCAAGGCCTTGGCGGTCATGATCATGCCGTTGAGGCAGTAGCCGCACTGGGCGGCCTGTTCATCGATGAAGGCCTGCTGCACCGGGTGCGGGGTCTGGCGGGTGCCGAGGCCTTCGAGGGTGACGATGTTGCGGCCCACGGCACCCGACAGGGGGAAGACGCAGGAGCGTGCAGCCACGCCGTCGATGATCACCGTGCAGGCGCCGCACTCCCCCAGGCCGCAGCCGTATTTGGGGCCGTTGAGTTGCAGGTCATTGCGCAGAATCAACAACAGCGGGGTGTCGGCCATTGCGCTGACTTCGCTGGTGTGGCCGTTGACCTCAAGCGTTACCGTGATGTTCTGGCTGGTCATTCGCTTCGCCCGTTGGATTTGGTGAAGTGTCCACTACATCAAACAGTCAAAAAAAAGCGTCGCGTACCTGGGGTCTCGCGACACACTTGACGGGTGAAGTGGTTACTACATCAACGTAGAGCAAAAACGGTGCCAGAAGATTGATGAATAGCTGTGGCGAGGGAGCTTGCTCCCGCTGGGTTGCGAAGCGACCCCAAAAGATGGGCCTGCTGCGCAGTCCGGCGGGAGCAAGCTTCCTCACCACAGGGGATCGGGGTCAGGTTTGGGGGTCTTCGATCATTTTGCGGAGCAGGAAGAGTACGGCGACGCGTTCGGCGGGGTTTAGGTTGCTCAGGGTCAGTTCGGTGATGGTGGCGGCGCAGGGCACGGTTTGCTGCACCAGGGCGGCGCCGGAGTCGGATAGGTTGACCACGACTTTGCGTTTGTCCTGCGGGTCGGGTTCGAGGGTGATCAGTTCGCGGGCCTTGAGGCGTTCGACGATGCCACGGATGGTCGCCTGGTCGACGGCGGTGGCCTTGACCAGTTCGGTGAGCGAACTTGCACCGTGATCGCGCAGGGCGCACAGAGTGACGAACTGCACGGCGGTGAGCTGCGAGTCGCCGACGTTCTGCTGGAAGATCGCCAGGTGACGCTGGTAGGCCTTGCGCAGCAGGTGGCCGACTTGTTCGGAGAAAACGTAGGAATCAGGCACGGCGGGCTCGGGAAGGCGGTGGTCGATGGGGTGGCATGATGGCGGGGTTGTGGAAATGACTCAAGGATCTCATTGCCGGAACGCGGTTGAAATGTGGGAGCGGGCTTGCTCGCGAATGCGGTGTGTCAGGTGGCGCATGTGTGACTGACGTACCGCATTCGCGAGCAAGCCCGCTCCCACATTGGATGTTTAGTGGGCCAGGGAGGCCTTGGGGGCTACGACGTCGCCGGCGATGACTACGGCCTCATCATCGAGGTAGACGTCGCAATTGCGCAGCGGGATGTCCATGTGGCACGGCGTCTTGCGGGTGCCGCCGACTTCGGTGTTCGGGCCGGTGGAGAACAGGAAGTTGCCGTAGAACGCGCGGGCGTCCATGCACATGCCGTCGTTCTTGTCGTGCAGGCCCATGGCCGTCCATTGCGCCCGTGGCTGCAGGCCCCAGCCTATGTGGGAGATGCCATATACCTCGGGGTCGTTGAAGTATTTCATGTAGTCGCGCAGGTATTCGGCCTCGAAACCACCGTGGATTCTGGTGATGAAGCCCTTCTCGATCTCCAGGGTGATTTTCTCCCGGGTGTAGGTCTTGAACGGCAGCAGGATGTCGCCGATATCCAGCACCAGCACGCCCTCTGCAGTTTCCTCATTGGGCCAGGAGAACAGGAAGCCGCTCGGCCAGTGGTCCCAGCGTCCCGGTTCGTCGGCAAAGCCGTATTCGGTGACGGACGGGTATTGCCCCAGCGCCGCCCGGAAATCACTGCCGGCGCGGGATTTGACGTGGATCGAGCGGGCTTTTTTCAGCAGTTCTTCAGCGGCCAGCACGCGCACTTTGTCCTCTTCGGTCGGCAGCATGCGCGCCAGCACTTCCGGGGGTTCCACCGCCAGCAGGATGCGCGTGCCGGTCTTTAGGATCTGTTCCTGCTCCGGCGAGTGCAACAGCATCATGGTGTCGACGATCAGGTCTGCCGCTTCCAGCGCCCGCTGCGCCGCGATATTACCGGTCAGGGCGGTGTCGCCACAGTAGGCGGTCATGTCATTGCCCATCGCCCGGGGATGGTTGAACGACGGCAACTCCACCGCATACACCTTGGCCCCCAGGCGCTGCGCCGCGTCCATCGCGGCGCGCACGGTGCGCGGGTCGGAGTAATGGCTCTTGAGCACGGCGACGCTCTGGGTCGGGTCGACCTTCGAGAGCTTCAACACGTGCTCAAACATCTGGGTCAGTTCGCAATCACTTACCGGCATTTCCTGTCTCCTCAGCTGCTGCACCAAGATCTTGCAGGGCGCTTCACTCTAGTGCGTTTTTATAGCGTATACGCCAATTAATCACGATAAGAACTGATTTCATCATGGACTGCAAGCACCACGCCAAAACGTTACGAATCCACACAAGCCCAGTTATATATGGAGATAACCGGTTACAAGGGATCGATATGGCCAAAAAAACAATTTTTCAGGCGTGGGCTTTTCATTTGAAAAAATGAGCGTATACACTTTAAAAACCTTGCGGACAGACGCCGCCGGCCATTATTCGAAAAAGAGGACCACGCCCCATGGGAAGCACACAAAAAATCGCAATCGTCGGCGCCGGCCTTGGCGGTGCCGCCGCTGCCACCCTGCTGCAACAGGCAGGGTTCGACGTGGACATCTACGAGCAGGCGCCGGAGTTTTCCCGCCTGGGTGCCGGGATCCACATGGGCCCCAACATCATGAAAATCTTCCGCCGCATGGGCATCGAAAAACAGCTGGACCTGATGGGGTCGCACCCCGAGCACTGGTTCAGCCGCGATGGTGAAACCGGCGACTACCTGTCACGCATTCCCCTGACTGGCTACGGCGCGTCCTACATCACCGTGCATCGCGGCGATCTGCACGCGCTGCAGATGTCCACTCTCAAGCCCGGCACCCTGCACTTCAACAAGCGCCTGGAAACCCTTGAAGAAACCGATACCCAGGTGCGCCTGACTTTCGCCGACGGCGAGGTAACCTACGCCGACATCGTGATCGGTGCCGACGGCATCAACTCGCGCATTCGTGAAGAGCTGCTGGGTGCCGAAAAACCGTTGTACAGCGGCTGGGTCGCGCACCGTGCGCTGATCCGTGGCGACCAGTTGGCCAAGTACGACCTGAAGTTCGAAGACTGCATCAAGTGGTGGACCGAGGACCGGCACATGATGGTCTACTACACCACCGGCAAGCGCGACGAGTACTACTACGTCACCGGCGTGCCGCACCCGGAATGGGACTTCCAGGGCGCCTTCGTCGACAGCAGCCGGGAGGAGATGTTCGACGCCTTCAAGGGCTACCACCCGACCGTCCAGGCCCTGATCGAATCCACCGAAAGCGTGACCAAATGGCCGTTGCGCAACCGCAACCCGCTGCCGTTGTGGAGCCGTGGTCGCCTGGTATTGCTGGGCGATGCCTGCCACCCGATGAAACCCCATATGGCTCAGGGCGCCGGCATGGCCATCGAAGACGCCGCGATGCTGACGCGCTGCCTGCAGGAAACCGGGATCGGCGACTACCGCACCGCGTTCGAGCTGTATGAAGCCAACCGCAAGGAACGCGCGTCCCGGGTGCAGGCCGTGTCCAACGCCAACACCTGGCTGCGCACCCAGGAAGATCCGGACTGGGTCTACGGCTATGACCTCTACGCCCAGCAACTGAAATCGGGGGTGGCGGCGTGAGCAGCTTTCTCTATGGCGGCAACGTCCAGGCCAATGGTATCCGCCAGCATTACCTGCGTTACGGCGGCAAGGGCCCGGCACTGATCCTGATTCCCGGCATCACCAGCCCGGCGATTACCTGGGGTTTTGTCGCGGAACGCCTGGGTTTGCACTTCGACACCTACGTGCTGGACGTGCGCGGTCGCGGCCTGTCGTCCACCGGCCCGGAGCTGGACTACAGCGCCGACACCTGCGCCGATGACATTGGCGCGTTTGCCGACGCCCTGAAGCTCGACAGCTATCACCTGGTCGGCCATTCCATGGGCGCGCGGTTTGCCGTACGCAGTGCGGTGCGCCATCCACAAGGTGTCAACCGCGTGGTGTTGATCGACCCGCCGATGTCCGGACCGGGTCGCCGCGAATACCCAAGCAAACTGCCGTGGTACGTCGATTCGATTCGTCAATCCCAGGTCGGCATGGATGCAGAGGCGATGCGCGCCTTCTGCGCCACCTGGACCGACGAACAACTGCAACTGCGCGCCGAATGGCTGCACACCTGCTACGAGCCGGCGATCGTGCGTGCGTTCAATGACTTCCATACCGTCGACTTTCATCAGGACCTGCCGCACCTGGGGGCTCCTGCCCTGCTGATTGTTGCCGGACGCGGCGGTGTAATTCAGGCCGAAGATGTCGCGGAAGTCCGACAGTTACAGCCGACCCTACAGGTCGCCCATGTGCCAAATGCAGGACACATGATCCCCTGGGATGACCTTGAAGGCTTTTTCGCTGCCTTCGGCGACTTCCTCGGCCAGCCCCTGACTGCATAACGGAGACCATCATGCTCAAGCCTTATCGCATCGGCCAGATTGTGCCGAGCTCCAACACCACCATGGAAACCGAGATCCCGGCGATGCTTAACGCGCGCCAGGCGATCCGCCCGGAACGTTTCACCTTTCACTCCAGCCGCATGCGCATGAAGCAAGTGCGCAAGGAAGAACTGGCGGCCATGGACGGTGAGTCCGACCGTTGCGCCATCGAACTGTCCGACGCCAAGGTCGACGTGCTGGGCTACGCCTGCCTGGTAGCGATCATGGCCATGGGGCTGGGTTACCACCGCAAGTCCGAGCAACGCCTGCGCAAGGCCACCGCCGACAACCACGCCAACGCCCCGGTGATCACCAGCGCCGGCGCCCTGATCGAAGGCTTGAAAGTCATGGGCGCCAAACGCATCGCCATTGTTGCGCCGTACATGAAACCGCTGACCGAACTGGTGGTGAACTACATCCGCGAAGAAGGCTTTGAAGTGGTGGACTGGCGCGCCCTGGAAATCCCCGACAACCTCGAAGTGGCCCGCCACGACCCGGCCAACCTGCCGGCGATTGTTGCCGGGATGAACCTGGAAGGTGTCGACGTAATCGTACTGTCGGCCTGCGTACAAATGCAGTCGCTGCCCGTGGTCGCGAAGGTCGAAGCCCAGACCGGCCTGCCGGTACTCACCGCCGCCATCGCCACCACCTACGCCATGCTCAAGGCCCTGGACCTGGAACCCATCGTCCCCGGCGCCGGCGCCCTCCTGTCGGGAGCCTACTAAAAACGCTTTTGTGGCGAGGGAGCTTGCTCCCGCTGGGGTGCGAAGCGCCCCCAAAAAAAACAGGCCTGCTACGCAGCCCAACGGGAGCAAGCTCCCTCGCCACAAGGTTATGTGCACTGTCCATTACCGAGGACTGAAAGATGAGCGAACAATCCGCCGACGCCAACTACCAGGGCGTCTGGGGTAACCGAATCGGCTTCGGCAAAAAATCCGCCCTGCTGATGATCGACTTCATGCAAGGCTATACCACCGAAGGCGCGCCACTGTTTGCCCCCGAAGTGCGCATCGCCGTGGCCGAAAGCGTCGAGCTGCTGGCCTGCGCCAGACGTCACGGGATCAGCGTGGTGCACACCAATATCCGCTACCATCCGGGCCATTTCGCCGACGGCGGTATCTGGGTAAAAAAGGCCCCGGTGATGAAAGACATGGTCGAGGGCAACCCCCTCGCCGCGTTCTGCACCGAGGTCTTGCCCCTGGCCAATGAAGTGGTCATCACCAAACAATACGCCAGCGCGTTTTTCGGCAGCAGCCTGGCCCCGATGCTGCACGCCCAGGGCATCGACACCGTGGTGCTCGCCGGCTGTTCCACCAGCGGCTGCATCCGGGCCACCGCAGTGGATGCGGTGCAACATGGGTTTCGTACCATCGTCGTGCGCGAATGCGTCGGCGACCGCCACCCGGCGCCCCATGAAGCCAACTTGTTCGATATCGACAGCAAGTACGGCGACGTGGTGAGCAAGCAGGAGGCGATGAGCAAGTTCAAGGAGCAGTAACGCGTCAACAGGAACCACGACAAAGAGCGTGGTCCGGAAAAAACTGAGCGCCCACGCTGGAGTGCAGTCGAATGTGGGAGCAAGCCCGCTCCCACACTTGATCACCTCCAACAGGGCCACCTCAGTCTTCTGTCACTGCCTTTGGAAGTCGCTTTCACAGCACTCCGAAGTGCTGAAAAAGCGGCTGTATAAAAACCATAAGTCACCGCCAGGAGACACCTCAATGCCCATTGCGAATGCAGCGCCCGCGACTACGGTCGCCGATCCGGTCCACACGCTCTACCACAAGATCACCTGGAAGCTGATTCCGTTCCTGTGTTTCTGCTACCTCGCGGCCTACCTGGACCGCATCAATATCGGCTTCGCCAAACTGCAGATGCTCGACCAGCTGCACTTCAGCGAAACCGCGTTCGGCCTCGGTGCCGGGCTGTTCTTTGTCGGCTATATCATCTTCGAAGTCCCCAGCAACCTGATCCTGGAAAAGGTCGGGGCGAAGATCTGGATCGCCCGCATCATGATCACCTGGGGCCTGCTGTCGGCCTGCACCATGCTGGTCACCTCCACCACCCAGTTCTACATCCTGCGGTTCCTGCTGGGTGCGGCCGAAGCCGGGTTTCTGCCGGGCGTGCTGTATTACCTGACCACCTGGTTTCCCACCCATCGCCGGGGGCGGATCATCGCCCTGTTCATGATCGGCCTGCCGCTGTCCAGCGTGATCGGCGGCCCGTTGTCCGGCTGGATCATGGGCCACTTCGACAACATGGCCGGCCTGCGCGGCTGGCAGTGGCTTTTCCTGATCGAAGCGGTGCCCAGCGTGCTGCTCGGTGTGTGGACCTTCTGGGCGCTGCCCAATACCTATCAGCAAGCCAAGTGGCTGTCGCCGGAAGAAAAAACCCTGCTGGAAAGCGAGCTGCGCAAGGACGACGCCGACGGTGCCGGCAGCAAACACAGCTTCCGCGACGGCTTCTTCAACCTCAAGGTGTGGATGCTCGGCGGTATCGACTTCTCGATCCTGCTCAGTGCCTATGCCATGGGGTTCTGGATGCCCACATTCATCCGCAACGCCGGGATTACCGACACTTTCCACATCGGCATCCTCACGGCCCTGCCCAGCGTGGCGGCCCTCTTGGGCATGCTGCTGATCGGCGCCAGCTCCGACAAACACCGCGAACGCCGCTGGCACATCATCGTGCCGTTCTTCATCGGCGCGGCGGCGATGGCTACCAGCACGTTCTTCACCCATAACGTGGTCGCCACCGTGGCGCTGTTTGCGATTGCCTCGGCGGCGATCATCGGTGCGGTGCCGGTGTTTTTCAGCCTGCCGGCGACCTTCCTGAAAGGCACCGCAGCGGCCACCGGCTTTGCCCTGGCCTGCTCGCTGGCGAACATCGCAGGCCTGGTGAGCAACTCGTTGATGGGCGTGGCGATTGACGTCACCGGCAGCAGCGCAGGGGCCTTGTGGTTTTTTGCCGGCTGCCTGATTCTCAGCAGCTTCCTGGTGATCGCCTTGCCGGCGAAGCTGGTAAACCGCTAACAACAACAATTTTTCGGGTGAGTCTCCATGCAAGGTTTCATCAAGCGCTGTGCCCTGCTTGTCGCCGTGGGCCTGTGTGCCGGTACGGCGCAGGCCGCAGAAAAGGTCATCTTCGACACCGACTTCAACGTGCTCAACGATGACGGCCAGGCCTTTATCATGCTCGCCCAGCTGCACGGGCAAAAACGCATCGACCTGCTGGGCATGACCCTGGTCAGCGGCAACGCCTGGGTCGACCAGGAACAGGTCGACGCCCTCAAGGCGGTGGAACGCATGGGTGTGGAGAAGGAAGTCGGCGTGTATTCCGGCGCCGCCTACCCGCTGCTGCATGACTACGCCACCTATGAGGCGGAAAAAGCCCTGTTCGGTTCCGGCTGGCCGGGTGCGTTCAAGAACCCGCGGCCAACCAGTGCCTCACAACTGGTCGCGCCACCGGACGGCCTGGCGACCCACACCAGGCTGCGCAAGGAAACCGCCGCCCAGTTCATCGTCGACAGCGTACGGGCCAACCCCCACGAGGTAACGATCCTGGCGGTCGGCCCGCTGACCAACATTGCCCTGGCGATTCGCTCGGCGCCGGACATCGTGCCGCTGATCAAGCGCATCGTGTACATGGGCGGCGCGCTGGAGATTCCGGGCAACACCACGCCGGCGGCGGAGTTCAACTGGTGGTTCGACCCGGAGGCGGCGAAGATCGTGTTGCGCTCGCCCATCGAACACGTGATTTTTCCCAACGATGTCTGTGAGAAAGTCACCTTCGACAAGTCGGTGTATGAGCGGGTGATCGCACACAAAGGCCCGATTGCCGACCTGTACAAGCACGAGTTCGGGCCACTGTTCGCCAAGGACCCGGCTTACCACAGCTTCACCTGGGACAGCCTGCCGGCACTGTTTCTCGTGAACCCCGGGATCGTCACCGAATCCCGCGAGCTGTGGGTGGACGTGGATGCCACCTTCGGCGCCGACTACGGCCGGGCACTGGGCTACAAGAAAGGCGCGCCGGTCGGCACGCAAAAGGCCAAGGTGGTCTTCGCGGTGGACCAGAAGCAGTTCTGGGACGGTTATGTAGGGTTGGTGACGCTGCCGACGCCGGTCAACATCTTCCGCTGAGTGCGCCGGAACTTGAGGGGCTGTGGTTTAATTGCGCGCCTTTGCCCAGCCCTTCAAGGAATCCGTTGTCGATGAATCAGCCCGCCACCAAAGTCCTGGTCATTGGCTACGTCTGGCCAGAGCCTCGCTCCTCGGCGGCCAGCGGGCACATGATGCAGATTCTGGAGAGTTTCCTGGCCCAAGGCTGGGACATCACCTTCAGCAGCCCGGCGGTCACCGGCGAACACAAGGCCGACCTGCCCGCCCTGGGCATTCGCGAATGCGCGATCGAGTTGAATAACAGCAGTTTCGACGCGTTTATCCAGCAATTGGCTCCGGATATCGTGCTGTTCGACCGCTTCATGATGGAAGAACAGTTCGGCTGGCGCGTGGAAAAATCCTGCCCGAATGCTCTTCGGGTGCTGGAAGCATCCGACCTGCAAAGCCTGCGGGACGCCCGCCACCAGCGCCTCAAGGATTTCCTGAAGGCGCACCCCGAAGCTGATGACTTCGACGCGCTGTTCAGCCGGGACCTGGCCGCCGAATTCGATGACATGGCCGACACCGACCTGGCCAAGCGCGAGATCGCCGCGATCTACCGCTGCGACATCAGCCTGATGATCTCCGACGTGGAAATCCAGTTGCTGACCGAACACTTCAAGGTGCCCGCTGCCCTGCTCCACTGGTGCCCGTTGATGCTGGCGCCGCCCACCGAAGCCTTTGCCCCCTTTGAGGACCGTGCCCACTTCCTGAGCATCGGCAATTTCCGCCATGCGCCGAACTGGGATGCGGTGTTGTGGATGAAGAACAGTGTGTGGCCGCTGATCCGCCAGCAACTGCCCGGCGCTCAACTCCACGTGTACGGCGCCTATACGCCACCCAAGGCCACCGCGCTGCACAACCCGGCCCAGGGCTTCCACGTGATGAATTGGGCCGAGGATGCATTGCAGGTCATGAGCGCTGCGCGTATCTGCCTGGCGCCACTGCGCTTTGGTGCCGGGATCAAGGGCAAGCTGGCCGACGCGATGCTCTGCGGCACACCCAGCGTTACCACACCGATTGGCGCCGAAGCCATGGGCGAACCGTGGCCCGGCGTGGTCGAACACAGCGCCATTGCACTGGCGGCTGCGGCGGTTGCGTTGTATCAAGACCCGCCACGCTGGACCCAGGCCCAGGAAGATGGCCGGCAGTTACTGGCCCGCCGTTACGCCCACGACCTCCACGGCCCGGCCCTGGTGGAGCGCCTGGAGCAGTGCCGCCGCCAGTTGGCCGAGCACCGTCGGAACAATTTCACCGGCAGCATGCTGCGCCACCACCTGCACAAAAGTACCCAGTACATGGCGCAGTGGATCGAGGCGAAAAACCGTACGCTGTAGACACAGACGCTGGCGAGGTGGCGCGCAAGGGGGCATTATCCTTTTCGCAACCACAATAAAGCGACTGCAGCATGACCCGAGCAGCGAGAATCACCGATCCTTCCTACGAGCTGATGGACGATCACAACGGTCTGTCCATCATCTATCGCCAACACGGCTTCCCGTGCCCGTTGGTGCGCTGGCATTTCCACAAGGAATACGAGCTGCACCTGATCGTTGCCAGCTCCGGCAAGGTGTTTATCGGCGACTACATCGGCAACTTCTACCCGGAAAGCCTTTTCCTCACCGGCCCCAACCTGCCCCACAACTGGATCAGCCAGGTGGCCGAGGACGAAGTGGTGCCCAAGCGCGACATGCTGGTGAACTTCACCGACGAGCTGTTCGACGGCGGCAGCCATGTCTTTGCCGAGCTCAAGACCCTGGCGCCACTGCTGGAACGGGCGCAATACGGCATCGAATTTCGCTGCAAGAAGACCATCGCCCAGGCCATGACCCTGATGCAGCGCATCGAGGACGCCCAGGGCATGGCGCGCCTGGGGCACTTCTTCATCCTGATGGAAGTGCTGAGTGCCTGCGAGGACTACCAGCTGCTCTCCGGCGTGACCACGCCGCAATTGGCGGACGAACACAGCATCGACCGCACCAACCGCGCGGTGGACTACATTTTTGCCCACTACGCGCGGGAGCTGTCCCTGGAAGAGGTGGCCGAATACCTCGGCATGAAACCCACCTATTTCTCCCGCGTGTTCAAACAAGCCACCGGCCGCACCTTCATCGAATTCGTCAACCGCCTGCGCATCAGCAAGTCCTGCGAGCTGCTGGCCGATGGTGACAAAGCCGTGACCGATGTGTGCTTCGAGTCAGGCTTCAACAACATCTCCAATTTCAACCGCCGCTTCCAGCAGCTCAAGGGCATGACCCCCTCGCACTACCGGCGCCTGGCGGTGCAGCGCCTGACCGAGCAGAACCTCGCCTGAAAACGCGCGCTCCTGTGGGAACCCGCTTGTGTGGGAGCGGGCTTGCTCGCGAATGCAGTGTGTCAGGCAGCGCAAATGTCGGCTGATTCACCGCCTTCGCGAGCAAGCCCGCTCCCACATTTGCATCGCGCTCACGCAGGAAGCCGATCGCTCCCAGCGAATCGTTTCAGCAATTTTCCGCCTCAGTGCAAAAAAGTATCAGTAAAAGTGCTCCCAAGGATTTGTCAGCACGTCAATTGAAGGCTGTAATCAACGCACACTCTTCCAGCTGTCGTGGAAGACACAACAACAATAACTGTCCTTCTGCAGCCCCTGGGCGCAGAAATGGAGTGCGCGATGAAGTTCACAGCCAAAGCTCTGCTTGCCTGCACCTGCATGACCCTCAGCGCCGTCAGTCTTGGCGCGCAAACCCTGACCATTGCCACCGTCAACAACAGCGACATGATCCGCATGCAAAAGCTCTCGAAAACCTTCGAGACCGAGCATCCGGAGATCAAGCTGAACTGGGTGGTACTCGAAGAAAACGTCCTGCGCCAACGCCTCACCACCGACATCGCCACCCAGGGCGGACAGTTCGACGTGTTGACCATCGGCATGTACGAAGCTGCACTCTGGGGCGCCAAAGGCTGGCTGGAACCGATGAAGGACCTGCCTGCTTCCTACGACCTGGACGACGTTTTCCCTTCCGTGCGTGACGGTCTTTCCGTCAAGGGCTCGCTGTATGCCCTGCCGTTCTACGCCGAAAGCTCCATCACCTACTACCGCACCGACCTGTTCAAGGACGCCGGGCTGACCATGCCCGAGCACCCGACCTGGACCCAGATCGGCGAATTCGCCGCCAAACTCACCAACAAGGACAAAGAGCAGTACGGCCTGTGCCTGCGCGGCAAGGCTGGTTGGGGCGAGAACATGGCGCTGATCACCACCCTGGCCAACGGCTACGGTGCACGCTGGTTCGATGAGAAGTGGCAACCGGAATTCAACGGGCCAGAGTGGAAAGACGCACTGAACTTCTACGTCGACAACATGAAGAAATCCGGCCCGCCGGGCGCTTCCAGCAACGGTTTCAACGAAAACCTGGCGCTGTTCAACAGCGGCAAGTGCGCGATCTGGGTCGACGCCAGCGTCGCCGGATCGTTCGTCACCGACAAGACCCAAAGCAAGGTGGCTGACCACGTCGGCTTCACCTTTGCCCCCCACGAGAAGACCGACAAAGGTACTTCGTGGCTGTACTCCTGGTCCCTGGGGATTCCAACCAGTTCCAAAGCCAAGGACGCTGCCAAGGTGTTCACCACCTGGGCCACTTCCAAGGAATACAGCCAGTTGGTCGCCAAGACCGACGGGATTGCCAACGTACCGCCAGGTACCCGCAAATCGACCTACAGCGACGAATACATGAAGGCCGCGCCGTTTGCCAAGGTCACGCTGGAATCGCTGAAAGTCGCCGACCCGAAAGACCCGTCGGCCAAGCCGGTGCCGTATGTGGGCATCCAGCTGGTGACCATTCCTGAATTCCAGGCGATTGGTACCCAGGTCGGCAAGTTCTTCTCCAGCGCACTGACCGGTGGCTCCACTGCCGAAAAAGCCCTGGCGGATGCACAGACCTTCACCGAACGCGAAATGAAGCGGGCCGGTTATCCCAAGTAAAGCGGTCTCACCACACTGAATGTGGGAACCCGCTTTATGTAGGAGCCGGGCTTGCCCGCGATGCAGACAACTCGGTCTGTCAGTTTCACCGAGGCGCTCTCATCGCAGGCAAGCCAGCTCCCACATTTGACCGCACTCCGACCCGCATTCCGCATGTACCTGACTGGTCCTGATCACCATGAATACCACCACTGCCCAAGTGCAAACCGCTACGCCGGACAAGCCGCGTAAAAGCCGCCTGATCAACCCCGGCTGGTTCCTCGTCAGCCCCTCGGTGGCCTTGTTGCTGCTGTGGATGATCGTGCCGCTGGGCATGACCCTGTACTTCTCGCTGATTCGCTACAACCTGCTCTACCCCGGCGAAAACCAATTCGTGGGGCTGGAGAACTTCACCTACTTCATCACTGACTCGGGCTTCCTGCCCGGCGCCACCAACACCCTGTTGCTGGTGGGCAGCGTGTTGCTGATCAGCGTGGTGTTTGGCGTATTGATCAGCGCCCTGCTGGAAGCCAGCGAGTTCTTCGGTCGCGGCCTGGTGCGGGTGTTGCTGATTTCACCGTTCTTCATCATGCCCACCGTCGGTGCGCTGATCTGGAAGAACCTGATTTTCCATCCGGTGTCGGGGATCCTCGCCTACGTGTGGAAGCTGTTCGGCGCCCAGCCGGTGGACTGGCTGGCCCATTACCCGTTGCTGTCGATCATTATCATCGTGTCCTGGCAGTGGCTGCCCTTCGCGATCCTGCTGCTGATGACCGCCATGCAGTCCCTCGACCAGGAACAGAAGGAAGCCGCCCGCCTCGACGGTGCCGGCGCCATCGCGATCTTCTGGCACCTGACCCTGCCGCACCTGGCACGTCCGATTGCCGTGGTGGTGATGATCGAAACGATCTTCCTGCTCTCGGTGTTCGCCGAAATCTTCACCACCACCAACGGTGGCCCCGGCTACGCCTCGACCAACCTCGCCTACCTGATCTACAACCAGGCGCTGGTGCAGTTCGACGTGGGCATGGCCTCGGCCGGCGGCTTGATTGCCGTGGTCATCGCCAATATCGCGGCGATCATCCTGGTGCGGATGATCGGCAAAAACCTGACTGACAAGCCTTGAGGGCCGCGCCATGACGCTTCAACAATCCCGCCGCCTGCAAAGCGTACTGCTCGGCACCCTGGCCTGGGCCATCGCGATCCTGATTTTCTTCCCGATCTTCTGGATGGTGCTGACCAGCTTCAAGACCGAAATCGACGCGTTCGCCACGCCGCCGCAGTTCATCTTCACGCCGACGCTGGAGAACTACCTGCACATCAACGAGCGCAGCAACTACTTCAGCTACGCCTGGAACTCGGTGCTGATTTCCTTCAGCGCCACCGCCCTGTGCCTGCTGATCTCGGTACCGGCCGCCTACTCCATGGCGTTCTACGAGACCAAGCGCACCAAGGGCACGCTGCTGTGGATGCTCTCCACCAAGATGTTGCCGCCGGTGGGCGTACTGATGCCGATCTACCTGCTGGCCAAGAGCTTCGGCCTGCTGGATACACGCATTGCGCTGATCATCATCTACACCCTGATCAACCTGCCGATCGTGGTCTGGATGGTTTACACCTACTTCAAGGACATCCCCAAGGACATCCTCGAAGCCGCCCGCCTGGACGGCGCCACCCTGTGGCAGGAAATGGTCCGGGTGCTGCTGCCGATCGCCAAGGGCGGCCTGGCTTCCACGGTGCTGCTGTCGCTGATCCTGTGCTGGAACGAGGCGTTCTGGTCGCTGAACCTGACCTCGTCCAACGCCGCGCCGCTCACCGCGCTGATCGCCTCCTACTCCAGCCCCGAAGGCTTGTTCTGGGCCAAATTGTCTGCCGTGTCGACCCTGGCCTGTGCGCCGATCCTGATCTTTGGCTGGATCAGCCAGAAACAGCTGGTCCGCGGTTTGTCCTTCGGCGCCGTGAAGTAACGGCTCCTTCAAAAATATTTAGAAGCGGAGGCCCATCATGGCCAACCTGAAAATCAAGAATCTGCAAAAAGGCTTCGAAGGCTTCTCCATCATCAAGGGCATCGACCTTGAAGTGAACGACAAGGAGTTCGTGGTGTTCGTCGGCCCGTCGGGCTGCGGCAAATCCACCCTGCTGCGCTTGATTGCCGGCCTGGAAGAAGTCACCGAAGGCACCATCGAGCTGGATGGTCGCGACATCACCGAAGTCACCCCGGCCAAGCGCGACCTGGCGATGGTGTTCCAGACCTACGCCCTGTACCCGCACATGAGCGTGCGCAAGAACATGTCGTTTGCCCTGGACCTGGCCGGCGTCGACAAGAAGATTGTCGAGAGCAAGGTCAACGAAGCAGCACGTATCCTGGAGCTGGGCCCTTTGCTTGAGCGCAAGCCAAAGCAGTTGTCCGGCGGCCAGCGCCAGCGTGTCGCCATTGGCCGTGCGATTGTGCGTAACCCGAAGATCTTCCTGTTCGACGAACCCCTGTCCAACCTCGATGCCGCCCTGCGGGTGCAGATGCGCCTGGAGCTGTCGCGCCTGCATAAAGAGCTGCAAGCCACGATGATCTACGTGACCCACGACCAGGTCGAAGCCATGACCCTGGCCGACAAGGTGGTGGTACTGAACAGCGGCCGCGTGGAACAGGTGGGCTCGCCGCTGGAGCTGTATCACCAGCCGGCCAACCTGTTTGTCGCAGGTTTTTTGGGCACGCCGAAAATGGGTTTCCTCAAGGGCAAGGTCACTCGCGTTGACCCACAGAGCTGCGAAGTCGAACTGGACGCCGGCGGCCGCATCAGCCTGCCCCTGAGCAGCGCGACCTTGAGCGTCGGCAGCGCCGTGACCCTGGGCATTCGCCCGGAGCACCTGGAAATCGCCGCGCCGGGGCAAGCCACCCTGACCGTCACCGCCGACGTCGGCGAGCGCCTCGGCAGCGACACCTTCTGCCACGTGATTACCGCCAGCAAGGAGCCGTTGACCCTGCGGATCCGTGGCGACATGGCCAGCCAATATGGCGAGACCCTGCAGCTGTACCTGGACCCGACCCAATGCCATCTGTTCGACGCTGAGGGTGTTGCCGTGGCCCGCCCACTGCGCGCCGCCGCCTGATTTCGCGAGAATTTCCCGATGAAACTGAACAAGCAAAACCTCACGCAACTGGCGCCCGAAGTGCAACTGCCGGCCTATGCGATTGCCAATACCAGCCAGGGCATCGCGCACATCGGCGTTGGCGGGTTTCACCGCGCCCACCAGGCGTATTACACCGATGCCTTGATGAATACCGGCGTGGGCCTGGACTGGAGCATTTGTGGTGTGGGCCTGCGCAGCGAGGACCGCAAGGCGCGGGACGACCTGGCCGGCCAGGACTACCTGTTCACCCTGTATGAACTGGGCGACACCGACGACACCGAAGTGCGCGTGATCGGCTCCATCAGCGACATGCTGCTGGCCGAAGACGGCGCCCAGGCGTTGATCGACAAGCTGGCCAGCCCGCAGATTCGCATCGTCTCGCTGACCATCACCGAAGGCGGCTACTGCATCGACGACAGCAACGGCGAGTTCATGGCCCACCTGCCGCAGATCCAGCATGACCTGGCCAACCCGGGCTCGCCGAAAACCGTGTTCGGGTTTATCTGCGCGGCGTTGACCCAGCGCCGGGCCGCCGGGGTGCCGGCATTTACCGTGATGTCCTGCGATAACCTGCCCCACAACGGCGCCGTGACTCGCAAGGCGTTGCTGGCCTTCGCCGCGCTGCATGACGCTGACCTGCACGAGTGGATCAAGGCCAACGTGAGCTTCCCGAATGCGATGGTCGACCGCATCACGCCAATGACCAGTACCGCGCACCGCCTGCAACTGCATGACGATCACGGCATCGACGACGCCTGGCCGGTGGTCTGCGAGCCGTTTGTGCAATGGGTGCTGGAAGACAAGTTCGTCAACGGCCGCCCCGCGTGGGAGACGGTGGGCGTGCAGTTCACCGATGACGTGACACCGTATGAAGAGATGAAGATCGGCCTGCTCAACGGCAGCCACCTGGCATTGACGTACCTGGGCTTCCTGAAGGGCTATCGCTTCGTCCACGAGACCATGAACGACCCGTTGTTCGTGGCCTACATGCGCGCCTACATGGACCTGGACGTCACGCCCAACCTGGCGCCGGTTCCGGGTATCGACCTGACCGAATACAAGCAGACCCTGGTGGACCGCTTTTCCAACCAGGCGATTGCCGACCAGCTGGAGCGCGTGTGTTCCGATGGTTCGTCGAAGTTTCCCAAGTTCACCGTACCCACCATCAACCGCCTGATTGCCGATGGTCGCGAGACCGAGCGTGCTGCGCTGGTGGTGGCGGCCTGGGCGCTGTACTTGAAAGGCGTGGATGAGAATGGGGTGATCTACCGCATTCCAGACCCTCGCGCCGAGTTTTGCCAGGGGCTGGTGACGGAAGATGCGTTGATCAGCAAGCGGCTGCTGGGGGTGGAAGAGATTTTTGGTACGGCTATTCCCAACTCGCCCGAGTTTGTGGCAGCGTTTGAGCGGTGTTTCGAGAGCCTGCAGGATGTGGGTGTGAGCAAAACGCTGGAGCGGCTGCTCGCCAATCTCAACTGACGGAACCGAATCAAAAATGTGGGAGCGGGCTTGCTCGCGAAAGCGGTGGATCAGTCAATATTTGCATAACTGACACACCCTATTCGCGAGCAAGCCCGCTCCCACATTGACCGAGTTCTCCATAACAATAGGCTGAGCGACCTACCATGACCCAGCAAAACCTCTACCTCGGCATCGACTGCGGCACCCAGGGCACCAAGGCCATCGTGCTGGACGCCAGCAGCGGCAAAGTCCTGGGCCTGGGCGCCGCCAGCCACACGCTGATCAGCGGTGCCAATGGCCGCCGCGAACAGCACACCCAGGAGTGGCTGGACGCGTTTACCGAAGCCACTCACCGCGCCTTGCAACAGGCCGGGGTGGACGGCCAGGACATCCTCGCCATCGGCGTTTCCGGCCAGCAACACGGCCTGGTGTTGCTGGATGACCAAGGCCAGGTGCTGCGCCCCGCCAAGCTGTGGTGTGACACCGAAACCGCGCCCGAAAATGATCGCCTGCTGCAACACCTGGGCGGTGAAAGCGGCTCCCTGGAACGCCTCGGCGTGGCCATCGCGCCGGGCTACACCGTGTCCAAGCTGCTGTGGACCCGCGAACAGCACCCGGAGGTGTTCGCACGGATCGCGCATATCCTGCTGCCCCACGACTACCTCAACTACTGGCTCACCGGCCGCGCCTGCGCCGAATACGGCGATGCCTCCGGCACCGGTTATTTCAACGTGCGCACCCGTGAATGGGACCTGGCACTGTTGCGCCACATCGATCCCGACGGGCGCCTGGAAGCTGCGCTGCCCGAGTTGATCGAGGCCAACCAGCCAGTGGGCACCATCCTGCCAGCCATCGCCGAGCGCCTGGGCATCAACCCGAATGCGCGGGTGTCCAGCGGCGGCGGCGACAACATGATGGGCGCCATCGGCACCGGCAATATCGCCCCCGGCGTGATCACCATGAGCCTGGGTTCATCCGGTACCGTGTATGCCTTTGCCGATCAGGCCAATGTCAGCCCGCAGGCGTCGGTGGCGACTTTCTGTTCATCCAGCGGCGGCTGGCTGCCGTTGATCTGCACCATGAACCTGACCAACGCCACCGGGGTCATCCGCGAGCTGTTCGACCTGGATCTGGCGGCGTTCAACGGGTTGGTGGCCCAGGCACCGATCGGCGCCGACGGCGTGAGCATGCTGCCGTTCCTCAATGGCGAGCGGGTGCCCGCCCTGCCCCACGCCACCGGCAGCCTGCACGGCCTGACGATGACCAATCTGACCCGCGCCAACCTGTGCCGCGCCGTGGTCGAAGGCACTACCTTCGGCTTGCGCTATGGCCTGGACCTGCTGCGCCAGACCGGCCTGCAAAGCCAGAGCATCCGCCTGATCGGTGGCGGCTCGAAAAGCCCGGTGTGGCGGCAGATGGTCGCGGATATCATGAACACCGAAGTGGTCTGCACCGAACAAAGCGAAGCCGCAGCCCTGGGCGCGGCAATCCAGGCCGCGTGGTGCCAGTCCGGTGAAAGCCTGGCGCAGTTGTGCCAGCGCTGCGTGAGCGTCGACGCAGCCAGCCGCACACTGCCGGATGCCGGCAGCGTCAGCGCCTACCAGCAGGCTTATGAGCGTTATCAACAGCACGTGGCATCCCTTTAAGAGCGAACGAATATGTATTTGGTATGTGGCGAAGCGCTGTTTGATTTTTTCAGCGAGGACGATGCCAGCGGCAAGGCATCCAGGGTCAATTACAAGGCGATTGCCGGCGGCTCGCCGTTCAACGTCGCGGTAGGCTTGCGTCGACTGGGAATCGACGCGGGCTTTTTCGCCGGGATCTCCGACGACTACCTGGGCCGACGCCTGTTGCAGGTGCTCAAGGACGAAGGCGTGGGCGAGGATTACCTCGTGGAATTCTCAGCGCCCACCACCCTGGCAATGGTCGCAGTGGGCGCCAATGGCTCACCGCAATACAGCTTTCGCGGTGAAGGCTGCGCCGACCGCCAGTTGCAACTTGAGCATCTACCGGCGTTGGGCGACGAAGTGCGTGGCGTACACATCGGCTCGTTCTCACTGGTGGTGCAGCCGATTGCCGACACGTTGCTGGCCCTGGTACGCCGGGAAAGCGGCAAGCGCCTGATCAGCCTCGACCCCAACGTACGCCTGAACCCGGAGCCGAACATCGAGCTGTGGCGCGCCCGCGTGGCCGAGCTGGTCAAGCATGCCGACCTGATCAAGGTCAGTGACGAAGACCTGCACCTGCTCTACCCCGGCCAAACACCGGAAAGCGTCCTGCAGGGCTGGTTGCAGCACCGTTGCCAACTGGTGTTCCTGACCCGCGGCGGCGACGGCGCGACGGTGTTCAGCCGCCAGCACGGCAGCTGGTCGGCGCCAGCGGTCAAGGTGGTCATGGCGGACACGGTAGGGGCTGGCGATACCTTCCAGGCCGCGTTGATTGCCTGGCTGACCGAGCAGCAACTGGACTCGGTGGAGGGCCTGCAACAGCTGACCCGGGAGCAGATCAGCAGCATGCTCACCTTCGCTATCCGCGCCGCGGCACTCACCTGCAGCAAGACCGGTCCGGACCTGCCCTATCGTCGTCAGCTGGACTGACAAATACGCGGCAAAAAAATCAATATGCCACTATGTAAGCCACGTATCACGTGGCTTACAGCCCTGCGGTTATCTGTCCGAAAATTCTGCATTGTGTAAAAAACTGTACTAGACCCAAGAAACATGTGCAGTTTTTATAACAAAAACAGGGCAGATCCATGCGCAATAAACGGACTTTTCAGCCTCGCGCCGTGTTGGCTGTCGGCATCCTCTCACTGCATTACCTGGCCCCCCAACAAGCCCTGGCGGCTTGCGTGCTCACCCCGGGTCCTGGCAACGATGCCTACACCTGCGACAGCGGGAGCAGTCCGACTGGGCTTACGGACCTTGCCGGCAATAACACCCTGACCCTGCCCGCAGGCGGCACGGGCACCATCAACGGCAATATCACTTTCGGCGCCGGCACTGATTTCGTCGACATGAACTCCGGGCGCATTGTCGGGAGTATCACCCAGGGCGACGGTGCCGATCGCTTCCAGATCAGCGCCGGCACCGTGACGGGTGCGGTTTCCCAGGGCAACGGCATTGATGATTTCGTGATGAGCGGCGGGCAGATCCAGTCCCTGGCCCAGGGCGATGGCCGCGACACGTTCCTGATGACCGGCGGCACCATCGTCGGCGCTTTCGAGGATGGCGACGTGGCCCGGCAAACCGCAGGCACCATCGGCCGGGTCGACATGAAGCTCGACAACAACATCTACGACATGTCCGGCGGGTCGATCCTCGGCAACCTGGTGACCGGTTTCGGCACGGATACCATCATCGTCTCCGGCGGCAGCATCGGCGGCAATATCAGCACCAGTGGCGGCAACGACAGCATTACCGTCAGTGGCGGCGTGATCAACGGCGAGATCCGCGCCAGTGTCGGCAACGACACACTCAACTGGCTCAATGGCGGCCAGATCAGGTCTGCGGTGCTGATGGGCGATGGCGACGACACCGCGCTGCTCAGCGGCCTCAACGAAAACCTGCTCGGCACGACGCCTTCGATTGACGGCGGCCTGGGCAACGACCAACTGACCTTCGACAACACCACTTCCAGCACAGCCGCCCGCTATATCGGCTGGGAAACGGTCAACCTCAACAACAACTCGCGTTTCGACCTGGCCGGCGACTTTTTCCTCGGCGACAGTGCCAGCAATACCGGCACCTTCAACATCGATGGCAGCAGCACCCTGGGCGTGACGCAAGGCAGTATCCGCCCCTACACCGCAGGCGCACTGGCCACCCTGAATAATGCCGGCACCATCGACATGACCAGCCGCAGCAACAGCGCCACCGATACGTTGACGGTGTACGGCAACTACGTCGGCAACAATGGGCAGCTTTGGTTGCAAACCGTGCTGGGCGACGAGAACTCGGCCACCGACAAACTGGTAGTGTCTGACGGGACCATCAGCGGGCACACACAAATGACCGTGAGCAATCTCGGCGGCCTGGGCGGTCTCACGCAAAACAGCGGGATCGAAGTGGTGCAAGCCCTCAACGGCGCCACCAGCAGCACCGATGCGTTTGCCCTGAAAGGCTCGGTATCCGCCGGAGCTTATGAGTATCTGCTGTTCAAAGGGGGTGTCACCGCCGGCACGGAAAATAACTGGTACTTGCGTTCGTCGGTGGTCGCCGTGCAGCCACCGGTGGTGCCACCTGTCCCGCCGACGCCACCGGTGGCGGTTCCCGTGCCGCCGATCCCGCCGGTGCCCCCCGTGGTCGCGCCGGATGAACCACCCGTGGAGCCACCGACCTCGCAACCCGTCGCCCCGGTCGAGCCCCCTGCTCCACCGCCCAGCCAGGTCGCGGCTGCCACCTCGCCGGAGTCGGCAGCGAGCAACCCGGTGTTGCCTGCCGCCATCGCCGGGGCCGAGCCGATTCCGTTGTATCGCCTGGAGGTGCCGGTGTACTCGGTGGTCGTCCCGGCCGCGCAGTTGATGACCCTGCAAGCCCTGGGCACCTTCCACGACCGCCAGGGCGAACAAAGCCTGCTCAGCGAGACCGGACCGGTTCCGGCGGGCTGGGGCCGTGCCTATGGCAGTGACTTCAACAAGAGCTGGTCGGGTACGGTATCGCCGAGCTTCGACGGTTCCATCAAGGGCTATCAAGTGGGCCATGACCTCTACGCCTCCGAGACCAGCGGCGGACAGCTCCAGCGTTTCGGCCTGTTCATCGGCCAAAGCCGCCTGCAAGGTGACATCAAGGGCTTTTCAATGGGCTTCCAGGACAACCGCTCCGGGCGGGTCAAGCTGGATGGCGATAACTTCGGCGCCTACTGGACCCTCACCGATCCCAAGGGCTGGTACGTTGACCTGGTGGCCATGGGCACGCGCTTCGACGGTGACAGCAAGTCCGACCGTGACGTGAAGATCGACAACAAGGGCCACGCCCTGGCCCTCTCGGCGGAAGCCGGCTACCCGATTACCGTCTCCGAACACTGGGTGGTGGAACCCCAGGTGCAGGTGATCAACCAGCAGATTGACATGGACCACCAGAATGACGGCATCTCCAAGGTTTCATTCGATTCCCAGGACTACTGGACCGGCCGCCTCGGTGCACGCCTGAAGGGGCGTTACCTGGTGCAGAACACCCCGATCGAACCGTATGTACGAGCCAACGCCTGGCGCACCTTCGGTGGCAGTGACACGGTGACCTACGACGACGTGGACCGGATTAAAACCGATCACAAGTCATCCACTGCCGACCTCGGTGTGGGCGTTGTCGCCAAGTTGTCGTCCACCGTCAGCGTGTACCTGGCGGCGGACTACAACACCCAACTGGACAGCAACACGCTGGAGGGTTTCAGCGGTAACGCCGGGGTACGCATGAGCTGGTAGGCTTACGCCTCCCGGGGGCAGTTAACCGCGCGGGCAACGATGGCGCCCACCACCGCACCCGCTATCGGTGCCGCCCAGAATAGCCACAACTGCATCAGGTATTCCCCGCCGGCAAACAATGCCGGCCCGGTGCTGCGCGCCGGGTTGACCGAGGTGTTGGTGACGGGGATGGCCACCAGGTGAATCAGCGTCAGGGTCAGGCCAATGGCAATCGGCGCAAATCCGACAGCCGCACCCGGGCCGGTGACACGCATGATGATGAACACAAAAAAGAACGTCGCCACCGCCTCGACCACCAACGCGGCCAGCAGGCTGTACTGCCCGGGGCTCAATTGGCCATAGCCGTTGGCGGCGAAAGCGCCCACTTCAAACCCCGGGCGGCCACTGGCGATCAGCGCCAACACGGCGGCGGCGACTATCGCACCGGCCACCTGGGCAATGATGTACGGCACCACGTCCCCCCCCGGCATCCGGCGTCCCACCCACAAGCCGATAGTCACCGCCGGGTTGAAGTGCGCACCGGAAATACTGCCCACCGCGTAGGCCATGGTCAGCACCGTCAAGCCAAAGGCCAGGGCGACACCGGCAAAGCCGATCCCAAGCTCCGGAAACGCCGCGGCCAGTATCGCGCTGCCGCACCCGCCGAAGGTCAACCAGAACGTCCCAAGAAATTCTGCTGCGATTTTCTTTTGCAAACCAACTCCACCCAATGCCAACGCCATCCGATTGATGGACCCGGCGGCGACGGTAGCAAGCGGGGTTAACCGGCTCGTATCAGACTTTTCCGGTTAAAGCGCGCGAGATATCGACGGTGCTGAAGATGAAGCTTTTGTCAGTAAAGCCTCACTTAATCGATGGTTAATCCCCCGGGACGACAGTTGAATCGACCGCACTCGCACGGCTCCAGCCGTTGCCCAGGGCGGCCGCGGCTCATCACGTTGTTGAGCCTGCGAACGACTTGCGGAGAAACACCATGAAACTGCGTACGTTAATGCTCGGCGCTGCACTGGCCCTGACGGCTGTAACGGGGATGGCGCAGGCTGACACCGCACCCGTGATCACGCCTTACCACTACGGCGAGAAGATGGATGTGCAGAAGGTACTTGCGATGCACGAACCCGACACCAATGTCTGCAAAGTGATCAACGCCGATATCAAGTTCGTGGACAGCCAAGGGAAAGTCCAGGACGTGGGTTATCGCAAAATGTCCGAGGCGTGTGATTTCCAGAACTGATGTGATTGCAGCGCCGTTGCAGGGGTGAGCGAGCTCGCTCCTGCGGTCGCCAGGCGTTACCCTTGCCGGCCGCTTCACGGCCGAAAGGATCAAGGAAACGGCGTTGGGCCTGGCATTTATCCAGGCCCGCAAGTCTTCACTGACTGAAGCTCAACCGTCCGTTTAATAGAAAGGACGCGCGCCGGCTCGTTTGAGGGCCGGGGCCTGGGTGTGGGTATGCTTGAGGTCTTCACGCAACTCGGTAATCAAGTTGCAGATCGCCCGACTGCTGTCGAGCTTGTTGGCGCATATGCCGGTGACCACCAGGTCGACCCGGTCATGATCGATCTCGTGATAGACCTTGACCGTCAGCGAGGCGTCCGACGCCTTGGTGACTTCACAGCGCTTGGGCAGAAAACTTCCTTCAATGATGCCGCGTAGTTCCAGATCCGAAAGCATGGCCGACCTCTCCTTTTATGAGATTGCCAATCGATTGTTATCAATATTCTTATTGCTGGCGACCGTGATGAGACGTTCACCTTTTTGCGCCTTGCCAGCCCTGGCAGACGGCTTCACGTACCCAGCCTACTAGGCCGTTCAGAGTTGCGTTGGATCCTTTCCTCATAAGCGACAACGTTACTTATATAAGTTACGTGGCAGACGGCCATTAACCCGTTCGTTTGGGGGATCAGCAGCGGTATTTGTTGCTCATTCAGAGTTGTAACAGGATCTTATGAAGCATTAAACATGCCGCCGGGCATGGCCTGCCAAGGCCCAGGAAAATCGGCATATTCGAACGAAATACCGGCCACCGACTCATGCATCCTGCAATAAGCACCGGTTGGCGTCATGCAAATTGAAAGACTGTAAAAACAAGCGCCTTCCCGAAACTATCTCCAGCGGAAATAAACACCCTCCAAACGGGTGGCTGCGACTAACATTAAATTTTCATTAGATTAAACGTTTAATCTGTTTGAGCCGCCACTCGTTCGGCAACATGTCGCAAACTATCAAAGTTAATATTGGCCCCCGAGTTGATCGCCACCCATGTTTGTCCCTGGATCCCGGTCTTCGCGACATGCTTGCGGATACCCGCCACCGCCAGCGCCCCCGAAGGTTCGGTAATTGATCGCGTATCGTCGTAAATCAGCTTGATGGCGCTGCACAGTTCGTCATTGCTGACGGTGATCACCTCATCCACGTGGTGTCGGCAGATTTCAAAACCATGGGCGCCTATCTGGGCCACGGCAGTCCCGTCGGCAAAGCTGTCGACGCTCGGCAGCACCACCCGGCTCCCTGCGCGCAAGGCTGCCAGCAGGCAACTGGAGCCTTCGGGCTCGACGCCGACGATGCGCACTTCGGGGCGCAGGTATTTGACGTAGGCCGCGATACCGGCGATCAATCCGCCGCCGCCCACGGGGACAAAGATCGCGTCCAGCGGGCCCTGCTGTTGGCGCAGCACTTCCATGCCCACGGTGCCCTGCCCGGCAATCACGTCCGGGTCGTCGAATGGCGAGACAAAGGTACTGCCGGTGGCCTCGGCCAGTTGCAACGCGTGGGCCAGGGCAAATGGAAAGCTAACCCCGTGCAACACTGCCTCGCCGCCTCGGGAGCGCACGCCCAACACTTTCAACTCCGGGGTGCTGCACGGCATGACAATCGTCGCCTTGATCCCCAACTCCCGCGCCGCCAATGCCACGCCCTGGGCATGATTACCCGCAGAAGCAGTGATCACGCCTCGCGCCTTTTGCTCGGCACTGAGCTGCATCAGTTTGTTGTAGGCGCCACGAATCTTGAAGGAAAAGGTCGGTTGCAGGTCTTCGCGCTTGAGCAGGATCTGATTGCCCAGCAATGCCGACAGCGCCGGCGCCACCTGCAACGGCGTACGCACCGCCAGGTCGTAGACCGGGGCGGCCAGGATCTTCTTCACATAGTGCTCAAGCAATCCCGAATCCTGGGGCTGGCTCGCGGGGCGGGTACTCATGGATGTCTCCTGGGTGTTTGCAGGGCCCTGAAGACGGAAAAACAAAACCCGCCTCTAGGGCGGGTTTGGGTACAGCCGAGCGCTATCCCGCCAAATGAGGAATGGCGGTAATAATGCTTGGCTGGCAACGAAAGGTTTGAAATGTCATGAATCAAAATTAACCGGCGCCACCGGGCAAGTCAATGGCGAAACGCCAGGCTTTACGTGGAGCATACGAAACGTATACGCTTTGTATATCAACTCTGCACAGTGAAGCTCATGGGCATCGTCAAGATCACCGACCAATTGCACGAACAACTCCGTCTGGCCAGCGCCACCATGGACCGTTCCATCAACGCCCAGGCCGAGTTCTGGATCAAGATCGGCCTGCTCGCCGAACTCAATCCACACCTGGCCTATAACGACCTGATCAACAAACTGTTGCTGGACAAGCCCGACCTGATCCGGGGGCGCAGCGAATGATCAAGACCACCGAACAACTTGCCGTGATGCGCGAATCCGGCCGTCTGTTGGCCCAGGTGTTTACCATGCTCGACGGTTTTGTCGCCGCCGGCCAGTCGACCCTGGAGATCGACAGCGCGGTGGAAGCCTTCATCCGCAATAACCTGCAATCGCGACCGGCGAGCCTGGGCCAGTACGACTATCCCTTCTGCATCAATACCTCGATCAACGAGGTGGTGTGCCATGGCATGCCAAGCGCCAAGGCCGTGCTCAAGGACGGCGACATCGTCAACATCGACATCACCCTGGAGAAAGGCGGCTATATCGCCGACTCCAGCAAGATGTACATGATCGGCAATGTCTCGCCCAAGGCCCGGCGCCTGGTGGAAATGACCTTTGAAGCGATGTGGGCCGGCATCCGCCAGGTCAAGCCCGGCGCACGCCTGGGGGATATCGGCTACGCCATCCAGAACCATGCCCAGAGCAACGGCTACAGCGTGGTGCGTGAATATTGCGGGCATGGCATTGGCCGCGAGATGCACGAAGACCCGCAGGTCCTGCACTTCGGCCGCCCCGGTACCGGGCTCGAACTGCGTGAAGGCATGGTGTTTACCATTGAGCCGATGCTCAACCAGGGCAGCGCCAAGGTGCGCAGCTTGAAGGATGGCTGGACGGTGGTGACGCGGGACAACAGCTTGTCGGCGCAGTGGGAACATACCGTGGCGGTGACGCGGGATGGGTTTGAGGTGCTGACGTTGCAGCCGGACGTCTGAATGGCGCACATCCCCTGTGGGAGCGGGCTTGCTCGCGAAAGCGGTGTGACAGTCGCCATCTACAGTGACTGATCCACCGCTTTCGCGAGCAAGCCCGCTCCCACATTTAGACCTCAGTGATATTCAGGATTTTAGTCATACTGCCTTGTCACCACTCCCCGCAATCCGCTTCAACCCCAGCACCATCAACCCCGCCCCGAGTCCCATCGCGGCCATGAACAACGGGTACGAAATCCACCACGGCGTGCCCGCCGTCATCATGCTGAACTCTGACATCCCGCCCACGCTGGCGATCAGGTTCAACGGCAGGAACACCACGTTGATCAACGTCAGCTTGCGCAGCAGGTTGTTCATGCTGTTGTTCATCAGGTTGCCCCGGGCGTCGATCAGCCCGGAGAACACGTTGGAGTAAATCTCCGCCTGCTTGTAGCACTGGTTGTTCTCGATAATCAGGTCATCGATCAGGCCCAGTGTTTCAGCGCTGAAATGTTCCTTTTCCCCATGGTTGCGCAGGCGCGTCAGCACCGCGCCGTTGCTGTGCAGGGCGTTGATGTAATAGATCAGGCTTTCGCTGAGGTTGAACATCTGCATCAGGTGGCGATTGCTCATCGATGCATTGAACTGCTGCTGCAGTTCCCGGGCGACCATCTTGATCACCTTGAGGTGGCCCAGGTAGTGATGGATGTTGTTGAGCAACAAGTCCAGCAACACATCCAGCGGCGTGCGCAATGGCCGGCGCGCACCCAGCCCGGAGAGCTGGCTGTCGTCGGTGGCGATCACCAGGAGTTGGTCCCCGGAAAACAGCAGGCCGCAGGACGATACTTCAAACACCAGGTTGCCGCCGCCCGAATAGTTCTCCGGGCGCTTCCAGATCAGGAACAGGTTATCGGGGTGGAACTCGATGCGCGACACTTCGTCCGGGTCCAGCGCCGAAGCCAGGGCATGTTCATCGAGCTTGTAGCAGTCGCGCAGGTACTTGCGCTCGTGGGGGTCAGGATTGCTGAACAGCAAGACATCCCCGCCGTCCCCCAGGCTGTTGTACAACTTGCCATCGGTTAATTCAAAGCGCTGGATCATCGCGCGTCACCACACCTGGCCTTGACGCTTCAACTCCAGGCGTCGCACGAACTCTTCCAGTACCAGGGAATACAAGTCGTCTTGCAGGTAGGCATCTTCGATGCCGGCGTCCATGTTGGGGTTGTCGTTGACCTCGATCACCACCACCTTGTCGCCGGATTGCTTGAGGTCGACGCCGTACAGGCCGTCGCCGATCAGGTTGGCGGTTTTTACCGCCAGTTCCACCACCGCCTTGGGGGCTTCGTGAACCGCCAGGGTGCGGCACTCGCCGTTGATGTCCTGGCCGATGGCCTTGTGGTTGTAGATCTGCCAATGCCCCTTGGACATGAAGTACTGGCAGGCAAAGATCGGTTTGCGGTTGAGGACGCCGATGCGCCAGTCGTACTCGGTGTAGAAAAATTCCTGGGCCAGCAGCAACACGGAATGCTCGAACAGTTCGGCGGTGGCGGTCAGCAGCGCTTGCTGGCTTTCGACCTTGATCACGCCGCGGGAGAAACACCCGTCGGGGATCTTCAGCACCAGCGGGAAGCCGAGGCGCTCACCCACCCTTTCGAAATCTTCGGGTCGCTCCTTGTAGAGAATTTCGGTGGCGGGCATGCCCAGTTGATGGCTTTTCAGCAGGTCCGTGAGGTAGACCTTGTTGGTACAGCGCAGGATCGAGGCCGGGTCGTCCATCACCACCAGCCCTTCGCTTTCGGCCTTTTTCGCGAAGCGATAGGTGTGGTTGTCGACACTGGTGGTCTCGCGGATCAGCAGGGCGTCGTATTCGGCCAGGCGGGCGTAGTCCTTGCGTTCGATCAGTTCCACGTCGATGCCGAGCCCCTTGCCGACCCGGACGAAATTTTCCAGGGCGCGGGCGTTGGACGGCGGCAGTTGTTCCTGCGGGTCGTGCAGGATCGCCAGGTCATAGCGGGCCAGACGGCGGGAGCGCGGTTGACGCCAGATCTTGCGGCTGAAGTTGTCCAGGGCATTCGCGAATTGGTCTTCCTGGTCATCACGCAATTTGTGCAATACGCCAGACTTGATGCCTTCGATGTGCCAGCCGTTATTCTTGCGAAACTCAACTAACAGGATCGGACAGGGAAACGCTTCAAACAATTGGCGGGCCAGATCCTGCAAGGGTTCAATATTGGTCCGGCCAAAGTAAAGTGTCAGGGTAAAGCCTTCGGTGTTGCTGTAGAGATGATGACTCAAGGCTTTATCGAGGGTTTTATCGAGGTCATCCAGTGCCAGGCCGTACAGGGACTTTTTCGTCAGTTCGCTGATGGTGCGCACCGACGGAATCACCTTGTGCCCCCGCGCCTCGGCCAGCAGCGAGCAGTAATAGCCGTGCCCCAGGTACTTGTAGCTGCGGCACAGGTTGATCACCTGCACGCGCTTGCCCGTCTCGTTTTCCCGGGTTTGCTCAAGGTATTCCTGGGCGGTGACGATGTCTTCGCTGGGGAAGTACGAGGCCCAGTCTTCCTTGCGCTCGACAATGATCACGACTTGACTTGCACTCTTGGGAGGGCTGGAAAAATAACCGTTGGAAGTTATTGTCGCCGCCACTGTTTGCTCGGATACTTCACGCCAATGACCTTGTACCGCTGACATATTGATTGATCCGCTTTAGAGAACTAGACCTTTTCTATTAAGCACGATCTTTTAGAGAAGTCCCGTTTCGTTACGCAACTTTTACGGCGGTCACATGGCTCTTTCCTTTCGCGTTGCAACACCCGATGACGTGCCTGCATTGGTGGCATTGGAACAGCACTGTTTCACCACGGACCGGCTCTCCACCCGCAGCTTCCAGTGGATGGTCAGTCGCGCCCACGGGCAACTGCTGGTGGCAGAAAAACACGGCGAATTGCTGGGCTACGCCCTGGTGTTGTTCCACCGTGGCACCTCGCTGGCGCGCCTGTACTCCATCGCCATCGCCGAGTTTTCCCGGGGCCTGGGCCTGGGCAAACAACTGCTGACGCGCATCGAAGCCTGTGCGGTGGAGCATGACTGCGCCTACCTGCGCCTGGAAGTGCGTACCGACAACCCCGGCGCCATCGCCCTGTATGAGCGCAACGGCTACCGGCGCTTTGCCCTGGTCAACGACTACTACGAAGACCACGCCCCGGCCCTGCGCCTGGAGAAACGCATCCTCCAGCACCAGGACGCGCGCGCCTTGAGCGTGCCCTATTACCAGCAAACCACCGACTTCACCTGCGGCGCCGCCAGCCTGCTGATGGCCATGGGTGCCCTGGAACCTGCGCGGGTGGCCCAGCGCCGGGAAGAACTGCAGATCTGGCGCGAGGCAACCACCGTGTTCATGACCGCCGGCCATGGCGGTTGCAGCCCCCAAGGCCTGGCACTCGCCGCCTGGCGCCGGGGCTTTCGGGTGCGCATGCAGGTCAATGTCAGCGGGCCGTTGTTTCTCGACGGGGTACGTGATCAGCATAAAAAAGACGTCATGCGTTTGGTGCATGACGCCTTCGAGGAAGAGTTGGCCTTGAGCGACGTTGAGCAAGTGCTCGGCGGCCCGCTGGATTTACCCCAGGTGCTGCGGGACGGTGGGCAGCCGCTGGTGTTGATCAGCAGCTACCGGCTCACACGCTCCAAATCGCCCCATTGGGTGATCGTCACCGACTGCGACGAGGACTTCGTCTACCTGCACGACCCGGACGTGGACCACAGCCAGCATCGCCAGCCCATGGACTGCCAGCATCTGCCGGTCAGCCATGGGGAGTTCGAGCGAATGTGCCGGTTCGGCAATAACAAATTGCGGGCAGCGGTGGTGGTGTTCAGGCGACTTGCTTGATCCCGGCCTTGGCTTCCAGTTCGCGCACCAGCGGTAATACACGCTTGCCGAAGTATTCCACTTCTTCCTGAAAGTGCAGGAAGCCGGCCAGTACCAGGTCCACGCCGACCGCCTTCAAGGCGACGATGCGCTCGGCGATCTGCTGCGGGGTGCCGATCAGGTTGGTCTTGAAGCCGTCGTTGTATTGCACCAGATCCTCGAAGGTCGACTTGGCCCAGTTGCCCTCACCTTCCGGTGACGCCTTGCCCGCCTGTTTCGCCGCATCGCCAAACGCGTTGACGGCTTCCGGGTCGGCCTGCTCGATGATTTGCGCGAGCACGGCGCGGGCTTCTTCCTCGGTGTCGCGAGCGATCACAAACGCATTCACACCGACTTTCACCGAATGGTTATTGGCCGCCGCCTTGGCGCGAATGTCATCGACCTGGGCCTTGATGCCTTCCGGGGTATTGCCGTTGGTGAAGTACCAGTCCGACACCCGTGCCGCCATGTCCCGCGCGGCCCGCGAACTGCCACCCTGGAAGATTTCCGGGTGGGGCTCGCCCAGTGGCTTGGGCTTGAGGCTGTAGTTGTCGAAGCGGTAGAAATCACCCCGGAAGGTGAAGTTGTCCTGGGTCCAGATGCCTTTCAGGGCGCGGATGAATTCCTCGGAACGGCGATAACGCTCGTCATGCTCCAGCCAGTGTTCGCCGATGGCCTGGAACTCGCCCTTGAACCAGCCGCTGACGATATTGACGGCTACGCGGCCGTTGGTGAGTTGGTCGATGGTTGCCAGTTGCTTGGCCGCCAGCGCAGGTTGCCAGGGGCCCGGCAGGATTGCCGCGATCACCTTGAGCTTGGTGGTGGCCGCCAGCAACGCGTGGCTGAACGCGACCGACTCATGCTGGTATTCGGCGCCATAACCGGCGGTGAAACGAATCTGTGTCAGGGCGTATTCAAAGCCGGCTTCTTCAGCCAACTGCGCCAGCTTGCGGTTGTAGTCGATGCCCCAGTGGGTGCGCTGTTCGATCTTGCTGACCACCAGCCCTCCGCTGACGTTGGGCACCCAGTAGGCAAATTTGACGGCTTGCTGACTCATTGGACTGTACCTCGCGGATTGGCATGTACGAGGTGTGGAGCAGCAACTGTGCCAGTCGGCGTGAGAGGCCCGCACTACCGGCCTTCGAGCGCGGAAACAGGCGAAAAGCAGCCTGCTCCGAGCTGTCATGGATTGCAGCGGTTTGTCGTTTTGCTGTTGCAGGAACAACAGTTGAATCGGCACCCGTCCCGTAAATACGTGCCTTCGCGCCCGGCATGGACCGTGCAATAGCTCACCTATCTCACTGCCCAGGAACCGTCCCCATGACCGAACATCACGTGATCAATCCACTGTCCACCGGCGTCGATTATCACGCCCTGGCCGAACGCTTCCGGCCGATTTTCCAGCGCATCGCCGAGGGTGCCGTAGAGCGCGAACAAACCCGCGCCCTGCCCTACGAGCCGATCCAATGGCTCAAGCAAGCCGGCTTTGGCGCCGTGCGCGTCCCGGTGGAATACGGCGGTGGCGGCGCCTCCCTGCCCCAGCTATTCGAACTGCTGATCGAACTGGCCGAAGCCGACTCCAACGTGCCCCAGGCCCTGCGCGGGCACTTCGCGTTTGCCGAAGACCGCCTGAATGCCGCCCCCGGCGCGGCGCGAGACCTCTGGTTCAAACGCTTTGTCGACGGTGACATCGTGGGCTGCGCCTGGACCGAAATCGGCAGCGTGGCCATCGGCGATGTCGTCACTAAAGTCAGCCCCGACGGCGACAAATGGAAACTCAACGGTGAAAAGTTCTACAGCACCGGCAGCCTGTTTTCCGACTGGATCGACGTCTACGCCCAACGCAGCGACACCGGCGGCGATGTGATTGCCGCCACCCGCACCCGCCAGCCCGGCGTGGTGCAAAGCGATGACTGGGACGGCTTTGGCCAACGCACCACCGGCAGCGGCACCTCGCGTTTTACCGATGCGGTGGTGGAGGCGGAAAACGTCATCGACTTTGCCACGCGCTTCAAATATCAGACTGCGTTCTATCAGTTGGTGCTGCTCGCCACCCTCGCCGGCATCGGCCGCGCGGCCCTCAAGGATGTGGCGCATCAGGTGCGCAGCCGCAAACGGATCTACAGCCATGGCAATGCCGCCCATGTGAGCCAGGACTCGCAGATTCAGCAGGTGGTGGGTGAAGTTGCAGCACTGGTATACGCCGCCGAAGCCAGCGCATTGAAAGCCGCAGTTCCAGCGCAGCGGGCTTATGTGGCGCGGTTCGGTGGGGACGATGCCGTGGAGCACGAAGCCAATGTGGCCGCCGAAATCGAATCAGCCACGGCGCAGGTGGTGGTCTCGGAACTGATCCAGCGCGCCACCACTGAACTGTTCAACGCACTGGGGGCTTCGGATGTGCGCCAGGGCAAAGCCCTCGACCGGCACTGGCGCAACGCCCGCACCGTGTCGTCCCACAACCCGGTGATCTACAAGGCGCGGATTGTCGGCGACTGGGTGATCAACCGCACCGAGCCGCCGTTCGTGTGGCAGATCGGCAATGGGCCGGCGCGTTAAAACGCCAGCTTGAAGCCGATCATCACCAGCATGAACGCCAGGCAAGGACGCAATATCCCGTCCGGAACCTTGCCGGCCATGTGGCTGCCGACATAAATCCCCGGCAGCGAGCCCAGCAACAGGAAGCCCAGCAGGGTCCAGTCCATGTTGCCCATGCTGGCGTGGCCGAGGCCGGCGACCAGGGTCAGCGGCACGGCGTGGGCGATTTCGGTACCCACCAGGCGCTTGGTGGCCAGGAACGGGTACAGGATAAACAGCGCCACCGTGCCCAGGGCACCGGCGCCGATGGAGGTCAGGGCCACCATGGTACCGAGGACAGCGCCGGTGATGATGGTCAGCGCATTGAGGTTGCGCGGCGCCATCTTGTAGTCGTCGCCGGCATGCCGCTGGGCAAAGGCCAACAGCTTGTTCTTGAACAGGATCGCCGTGGCCGTCAGCAGCAAGACCACGCCCAGGGACTGCTTGATCACCGCGTTCAAGGCGGCGGGGTCGGTGTCCAGGCTCTTGAGAAACCACAAGGTCAGCAACACGGCGGGCACGCTGCCCAGGGTCAGCCAGCCGGTGATGGTCCAGTCGATGTTGCGATTCTTGCTGTGAACCAGCACCCCGCCGGACTTGGTGATGGCGGCGTACAACAGGTCGGTGCCCACGGCGGTGGCCGGGTTGATGCCGAACCAGAGCAGGATCGGCGTCATCAACGAGCCCCCGCCTACACCGGTCATTCCCACGATAAATCCAACAATCAGGCCAGCAATCGAGAAACCAAAATTACCTACATCCATTACCACTACCTGCGGCCTTATAAAATTCTGGCCGCAGCATAGCGATTTTTCTTATAACTACTTATATCAAAACGATCTGACTTTATGCCTTTCTGATCAGCCGCTGGCTGCGATAAGCCTGGGTCTGGTACGGAAACGCAACCGTCTCACGGCCGCGCAAGGCCGGATGCGTGTTGATCAGCGACTGCAACTGCTCAGTCACCTGCGCCTTTTCTGCCGGTGGCAATGCGGCGATAAAGCTCACGGAAAGGAAGCGGTCCATGATCACTTCCTGGGGGCTGCCGACATGGCTGTAGGGGAAGCAAGTCATTTCGGGGGCGGAAAAATACTCGCCGGTAAAGGCCTCGCGCCAACGTCCGGTATGAAAGCGCGGTGTGTCGCCCTCGTAGGGCGTGATGATTTCGGTGATGGCCGCGACCCAGTCCACCGACTCATCCCGCACATTCCAGATCAACCCAAGGCGACCGTCCGGCTTGAGCACCCGGTGAATTTCCGCCAGGGCCGCTTCCGTGGAAAACCAATGGAACGCCTGGGCACACACCAGGGCATCAGCGGTGGCCGCCTCCAGGGGGATGGCTTCAGCGGTGCCCGACAGCAGGCGCACCTGGGGCAGCAGTTTGTGCAACTGCGCGCCCATTGCCTCCACCGGCTCCACTGCGATCAACGTCGGCGCCACGGTGCTGAGCAAGCGGGTGAACTTGCCGGTGCCGGCGCCCAGGTCGATGACCGTGGAGTGGGGATTGATCTGCAGGGCGTCGGTGAGCCAACCCGTGAGTTGCCGTGGATAGTCCGGCCGGCCTTGGGCGTACGTGACGGCCTGAGTAGAGAAACCCTGTTGAGCAGACTTGTGAACACCGGTCATCGTCAATCTCTCCTCTGGTAGTGCGGGGGCCCACAGTGTGCGCCCTTGAAGATTTATTTTCTAATCGCTGCATCCGTTTGCGCGTGCCGTGGGTAGTACAGGTAGCAGCGCCTTGCTGCCCTTATGGAGAGACACCGATGAACGCCAAAGCCCTGTTCTGCGTGACCTGCCTGTTCGCCGCTGCACCGACTGCCTTTGCCCAGACCGGTTTACCCGACAGCATCAAGGTGCCGGACGGCCACAAGGTGACCATGGAAACCACCGGAGTCGGCGAAATCACCTACGAATGCCGGGACAAGGCCAATGCTGCCGGCCAGACCGAATGGTTTTTCGTCGGGCCCAAGGCGGTGCTCAATGACCGCAGCGGCCAGCAGGTCGGTAGCTACTTCGGCCCGCCGGCCACCTGGCAGGCCAAGGACGGTTCGAAAGTCACCGGCACCCAGTTGGCCGTGGCGCCGTCCAGCCCTGGCAACCTGCCTTATCAACTGGTCAAGGCCAACCCCGCCGAAGGCAAGGGCGCGATGAGTGGCGTCGCGTATATCCAGCGGGTGGCCCTCAAGGGCGGCGTGGCGCCAGGCACGGAATGCACGGCGGCCAACAAGGGCAAGCAGGAAGTGGTCAAGTACCAGGCCGACTACATCTTCTGGGCGGCCAACTGACCAGATTCGTCTACGCTGCTGCGAAAGCGCCCCGGGCTCACCGCCGGGGCCTCCACCTGGGAACCTGTCTTTGCCTGAAGCCGATTTTGACTATCAAGCCTGCCTGCTGGCCTGCGCCCGTGGCGAACAACCGGCCTTGCGCCGGCTGTATCAACAGGAAAGCAGCCGGCTGCTGGGGGTCGCGTTGCGCATCGTGCGTGACAAGGCGGTGGCCGAAGATATCGTGCATGACGCCTTCATCAAGATCTGGAACGGCGCGGCCAGTTTTGACCCGCACAGAGGCTCGGCCCGCGGCTGGGTATACAGCGTGACCCGGCACCTGGCGCTAAATGCCGTGCGCAGCAATGGACGCGAAGTGCCCCTCAGCGAAGAGCATGAAAGCGCAGAGCGCGCTGACACCTTCGACTATCAGGCGCACTCGGCGCGGATCTACAGCTGCCTCGAACAACTCGACCCGGCCCGCCGCAACTGCATCCTGCATGCGTATGTAGACGGTTATTCCCACAGCGAAATCGCGCACAAACTCGGCACCCCGCTGGGCACCGTGAAAGCGTGGATCAAACGCAGCCTCGCGGCATTGCGTGAGTGCATGGCATGAACAGCATCGACGAACTGGCCAGCGAATACGTGCTGGGCACCTTGCCCACCGAGCAACGCACCGAGGTGGAACAGCGCCTGGCCACCGATGCCGACTTGCGTGCGGCAGTGGACGCCTGGGAACAGCGCCTGCTGCCACTGACTGGACAGGCAGCCCCGGCAACGCCTTCGGTGTATTTATGGCGACGCATCGAGCGCAGCCTGGGGCATTCAGCCACCCGGGACTCGCCGGTCTCATGGTGGAACAGGCTGGCGTTGTGGCGCGGACTGGCCGGCGCCGGCATCGCGGCGAGCCTGGTATTGGCGACACTGCTGTTGACCCGTACGGCCGCCATCAACCCGACCGCGTATGTGGTGGTGCTGGTAGCCCCGCAAAACCAGGCGCCGGGCTGGGTAATCCAGGCGAGCAATACCCAGGAAATCCAGCTGATTCCACTGGGCATCATGGAAGTACCGGCAGACAAGACGCTGCAGTTCTGGACCAAGGGCGAAGACTGGCAAGGCCCGGTGTCGCTGGGATTGGTCAAGCCTGGGCAGACCTTGTCTGTGCCCCTGGACAAACTCCCGCCACTGGCGCCGAACCAGCTGTTTGAGCTGACCCTGGAAAATCCCGGCGGGTCGAAAACCGGCAAGCCGACAGGTCCGATTCAGGCAATTGGCCGGGCCGTTAAAGTAATCTGAACGTAATGCAATGTTGTGGAAGGCCAGTTCGCGCATGTGCATTACATCTCGGGGCTATGGCGTCACCATTGCGCTATAGAATCGGGCTCGGAAACCCGGCTCCCTGGACCCTTCATGCCCTCAAAAACCCGTTCGCTGCTGATTCTCGCACTCGTCGTCATCTTCACCGGCATAGGCGCCGGCCTGGGCGGCATGCTCCTCGCCTTGCTGCTGCACGGCATCCAGCATCTGGCCTACGGCTACAGCCTCGACAGCCTGATCAGCCATGAAACCTTTTTGCTCGGCGTCACCGCCGCCGCGCCCGAACGCCGGGTGCTGGTGCTGATCACCTGTGGCCTGGTGGCCGGTGTGGGTTGGTGGTTGATCTACCGCTATGGCCGGCCACTGGTGAGCATCAAGCAAGCGGTCTCCGCCCAGGCACCGATCATGCCGCCCAAGACCACCCTCGCCCACGCCGTGCTGCAAATCATCACTGTGGCCCTCGGCTCGCCATTGGGCCGTGAAGTGGCGCCACGGGAAGTCGGCGCGCTGGCCGCCACCTGGTTGTCACAGCGGGCGCGACTGGCGCCGGACATGCACCGGCTGATCGTCGCCTGCGGTGCGGGCGCCGGGCTGGCGGCGGTGTACAACGTGCCGTTGGGCGGCGCGGTGTTTGTGCTCGAAGTGTTGGTGGGTGTGTTCAGTTGGCCGGCGGCAGTGATTGCGTTGGCCACCTCGGCCATCGGTGCATCGGTGGCCTGGATTGGCTTGGGCGCAGAGGCGCAATACGTGGTGCCGCACTTTGTGCTCAGCCCTGGCTTGATCGCCTGGGCGCTGGCCTGCGGGCCGGTGTTTGGCCTGGCCGCCTACGGATTCACCCGGCTGACCGGCGCGGCCCGCAGCAACGCCGCCCGAGGCTGGCGGTTGCCGGTACTGTCGTTGATCAACTTCACGATCATCGGGGGCCTGGCGATTTTCCTGCCGCAGATCCTCGGCAACGGCAAGGGCCCGGCGCAACTGGGCTTTGACAATGAGCTGACCATCGGCCTTGCCGCGGTGCTGCTGGTGGTCAAGGTACTGATCACTGCGAGCAGCCTGCGCGCCGGTGCCGAAGGCGGTTTGCTGACCCCGGCGCTGGCCAACGGCGCCCTGCTCGCCATCATCCTCGGCGGCGCCTGGAGCCTGCTATGGCCCGGCGTGCCGCTGGGGGCGTTCGCGATCATCGGTGCGGCGGCGTTCCTGGCATCGAGCATGAGCATGCCGTTGACGGCAATCGTGCTGGTGGCGGAATTCACCCGCATCGACCATGACTTCCTGGTGCCGATCATTCTCGCGGTGGCAGGTTCGATGTGCATGAGCAAGCTGTGCGTCCTGTGGGAAAAGCGTTGAAGAAGCTGGATTAAAACCCCGACACGCGCCATCCTCCGCGCTTTGAGCCGCCCCATCAGCGGCGTTCCACGCACAAAGGATATGCCCATGCACGACCAACCCCTCGCCCCCGCCGATTTCGAGTTCATCGACGACACCCTGCTCAAGTACGGCGACGACCATTCGGTGCTGAACCTGGCCGAGCTCGACGGTTACTTCACCGCCCTGGTTTCAAGCCCCGCGCAGGTGGAGGTTGCCGAATGGTTCCCCGGTATCTTTGGTGGGCAGAACCCGGATTGGGAAAGCCCGGAAGAAGCTGGCCAGTTCCTTGAACTGTGCGTGCGCCATATGAACGCCATTGCCACGCAACTGGCGACCGACGCCCAGGGTTTCAAGGCACGTTTCGAGGAAACCGAGCATCAGGACCAGCCACTGACCCTGGCGGAAGAATGGTGCTTTGGTTATATCCGTGGCGCCGCTATCGGCAACTGGCCAGAGCTGCCTGCCGAACAGGCCGGGCAACTGGAAAAGATTTCCTGGTGCGCCGAGCAGGACAACTTTGAACTGCCGGCAGACCTGGATGTAAATGCCCATCAGCAACGGGTAGCCGCTATCGAACCGGCCGCCCGTGCGTTGCACGACTACTGGTTGGCCCAGCGCTGAACGCAACACCTGTGGCGAGGGAGCTTGCTCCCTCGCCACATTTATGTTGTTCCTCCAGGTTCAGTTGCCGCTAGTTGAAATCGACGTCAAACGCCTGATAGAACGCATTGCCGGTGTTGGCCACGATCCACATCAACACCAGCACATGCCGGCCCTTCTTGCCCTTGGGCAATGTCACCTGATGTTCAACCTTGGCCTTCAGTTCAGCCGAGTGCTGGTAATACGGCACCTGGGTATAGAAGTCCTCGAAGAACGGTTTGGGCTCCAGTTGAGCGCGGCTGATGCGCTGCTTGGGGTCCCAACCGTCCTTGGTGATCAACCAGCGATAGCCACGGGTCACGTGCGCGGCGGTGTAAGCCCACTGCACCTTGAATACCTGGCCGGCTTCAACATTCAACAACGGCCAGTTAAACGGGGTGTTGAGCTTCTTACCCATTTCTTCGTCGGTGAAGTTCACGCAGTCGCGGGCATCGGTCTTGCCGCCGCTGAGGATGTGCCCGTCGGCGGGGGGCGTGACGCTCTGATCGTCAGTTTCGTAAGGTGCCGGAAACGGGCCGGCGTTGAGGGCCGGGAAGTTCTTGCCGCCTTCCATTTCGTTGACTTGCCAGTTTTCCAGCAGGCCACGCTCTACCGCCACCGAGCCACGACTGGCGGGTGTCACGACGCGACCATGCCTGAGTTGAGTCTGGGGTTTGTTCATTTCAGTCACTCCTTGATTGAAGACTTCCCCTCATGGGAAGCGCCTTGAACTTAGCCCACCTCGCCGGGTTGTCTACCCGACGTTTCTGTCAGACAAATCGCGTCAAGTCCTTGTTTTGCAGAGTTTTCGCACTGGTCTTGCACCAGAGTTATCGTCGGTCCTACCCTGCGACAGGCGATCGGACTACAGCCGCCGTCCATGAACGCCTGGCCTCAGGTGTTGAGGATCATCTCAAATCCGCCATAGATCATCCGTTGCCCATCAAACGGCATCGGATTGACGTCTGCCTTCAGGCGCGGGTCTTCCATCACCTTGCTCATCCCGGCGTCACGCACCTGCCGCGACGGCCAGACGATCCAGGAAAACACCACGGTTTCATCCTCCTTGAGCTTGACCGCCATGGGAAACGAGGTCACCTGCCCCTGAGGTACATCATCGCCCCAGCACTCGATGATATTCAGCGCACCATGTTCCTTGAACACCACGGCGGCGGCCTTGGCGTGCTGGATGAATTGTTCGCGGTTTGCGGTGGGCACTGCGATCACACAGCCATCTACGTAAGACATGATCACTCTCCTGATTCGACGGGTTGTTCTGCCTGTAGTCGATCAATCAGGCGCTCAATCGACATCAACGTGGGAAATGTCGACCAGTGGTGGTTTCACGATTGCGATGCCGGGTTAAGACGTCCCACGTACCAACGGCATATTGGCGACAATAAATTCAATAAACACCCTCAGCTTGGGCGGCACCTGCCGCCCCGACGGCCACAGCAGGTTGAACTGGCCGCCCTCACAGGTGTAATCCCCAAGCACCTCCACCAGATGCCCGGCCGCGAGTGCCTCGCGCACCACGAAGTCGGCCGCATAAGTCAGGCCCTGGCCTTGCACCGCCAGCTCCATGCGTCCTTCCACCGAATTGCAGATCATCGAGCGCGGCAGCTCAAGCTCCAGCGCTCGCTCGTCGCGGCGCATCTGCCAGGCCTGGAGTTTGCCGGAGGCGGGAAAGCGGAAATGGATGCAGCGATGTGCGTGCAGGTCTTCCGGGCAACGCGGCGTTCCGTTCCGAGCCAGATAATCCGGGGAGCCAACGACCAACATTCGATAGGTGCCCAGCGGACGCGCCGACAGCCCGGAATCCTTCGGCACGCCGCTGCGGATCACCGCGTCGAAACCTTCGGCAATCACGTCCGCCAGGCGGTCGTTGAAATCCAGGTCCAGCTGGATCTGCGGGTACAGCGCCTGGAACTCGCCGAACATCGCCAGGAATGGCCGCGCAATCATCGGCAGGCCAACCCGCAGCGGGCCCTGGGGCGCGACAAGGGTTTGCGACAGCTCTTCACCCGCCACTTCCAGCTCCGCCAGTACCCGCCGGCAGCGCTCGACAAACTGCGTGCCCTGGGCCGTGAGGGTGATGCTGCGGGTGCTGCGATGAAACAGCCGCACACCAAACTTTGCTTCCAGCCGGGCGATGCTCTTGCTCACCGCCGACGCCGAGATGCCCAGCGTCCTGCCAGCGCCGACAAAACTGCGGGCTTCAGCTGCCGCGACAAACACGCCGATGGCATTCAGGCTTTCCATACGCTTACCCATTAAGGACTCTGGAGTCCATTCTAAACAGAACTAAGGCCTGTTTTTCCGCTAATTGTTCACGCCTATGGTGGTGGCTCGTTCCCCAGCCACAGGCTTTTTCCCATGAAGATTTTCCTTACCGGTGCCAATGGTTTCGTCGGCGGCAGCGTTGCCCATCACTTGATCGCCCAAGGGCACAGCGTGCGCGGCCTGCTGCGCGACCCGCAGAAAGCCGGCCGCTTGCAGGCCCAGGGCATCACCCCGGTGATCGGCAGCCTGGATGACCGCCAATTACTGATCGACGAAGCACGCCAGGCCGACGCTGTGATTGATGCCGCCAACAGCGACCACGCCGGTGCCGTCGACGCGTTTATCGAGGCGCTGCAGGGCTCCGGCAAACTGCTGATCCACACCAGCGGCTCCAGCATCATCGGCGATGATGCGTTGGGTAATACGCTGTCAGAACACATCTTCGACGAAGACACGCCGTTCATCATCGAGGCCCCCAAGCAAGCCCGCTACGACATTGACCTGCGCATGATGGCTGCCGCCGACCTGGGCATTCGCAGCGTGGTGATCTGCCCGAGCAATATCTATGGCGTGGGCCATGGCCTGACCAATCACAGCTTCCAGCTGCCGTTCCTGATGGCCCGCGCCCGGGAAACCGGGGTGATGCGTATCGTCGGGGCCGGTGTCAATCGCTGGTCCAACGTGCACATTGACGACGTCGCGAAACTGTTCCTGCTAGCCGTGGAAAAGGCCCCGGCCGGCGCGTTCTACTTTCTGGAAAACGGTGAAGCGTCATTCATCGACATGGCCGCCGCACTGGCCAAGCGCATGAACCTGGGCGCGGTGCAGTCATGGCCGGCCGACGAAGCCGAACGACACTGGGACCCGATGCATGTGCACTACACCTTCGGCACCAATAGCCGGGTCAAGGCCAAGCGTGCTCGCGCCGAGCTGGGTTGGGCGCCGCGGCACGCTTCGATCCTCGACTGGATCGGCAGCGAGATGCCGCTATGAGCCGAGTCTGGATGATTACCGGCAGCGCCGGCGGCCTGGGTGCCGGCATCGCCCGCGCGGCGCTGGTTAACGGCGACCAGGTGGTAGCCACCGACCTTGACCTGGCCCGTCTGGACCAGACCTACAGCAGCGACCAGGTGATGACCGCCGCGCTGGACATCCGCGATGAGCAACAGGCCCAAACGGTGGTGGCCGCCGCCATCGCACGATTCGGACGCATCGATGTGCTGGTCAATAACGCCGGCTACGGACAGTTCGGGCCTTTCGAGGAAGTCGAACCCGAGGCCATCGAGCGTCAGTTCGCGACCAACGTGTTCGGCACCTTCAACGTAACCCGCGCAGTGCTGCCGGTGATGCGCCGCCAGCGCAGCGGGCACCTGGTGATGATGTCGTCCAATGGCGGCTTCAAGGGCGTGCGTGGGGCCTCGATGTATTCGGCGTCGAAGTTTGCGATTGAAGGGTTTTCCGAAGCCCTGGCCGAGGAAGTCGCCGAGTTCGGCATCCGCCTGACGCTGTTGGAGCCCGGGGCGTTTCGTACTGACTTTCTCGACAGCCGCACGCTCAAGCTCGGCACCCGGGCACTTGAGGATTACGCCGAATTTCGCGCCCGCACGCTGGCGGTCTTCGAGGCTCGTAATCACCGGCAAATCGGCGACCCGTACCGACTCGGCCTGGCGGTTGTGCAATTGGAGGCTCTGGCAGCACCGCCGTTGCGCTTCGTCGCTGGCAGCGATGCGCTGAGTGTCGTCGAAGCCAAGCTGGACCAGGTTCGCGCCGATCTTGAACGCTGGCGCTCGCTGTCCACCTCCACCGATTTTCCTCAATAAAGGCCTCTGTCATGACTGACCTCATCACCCGCGTAGAACAGCTGGAAACCCGCTTCGCCCTGGAGCGCCTGATCAGTGAGTACGCCCACGCCTTCGACGCCCGCGACGAAACACTGCTGCGCAGCATCTGGCACGACGACGCACGGCTGGACCTGGGTGCCGCGTTTGGCTGCCATGACGGCGTCGCCGCGATCATAGCTTCCGCCCACCTCAACTGGGCAGCCATGCCGCATATGCATCACTGGATGGCCAACCCGCTGATCGACATCAGCGGCGATACCGCCAGCGCGAGGGTTGCGGTGGATTGCCTGTGCACCCATAACGAACTGGGGCAGGTGCAGATCAGCGGTCTTTATCACGATCGGTTCGAACGCCGGCAAGGGCAATGGGCGTTCAGAGAGCGGCGCTTTGAGCTGCATTTCCTGACACCACTGGCCGCCTGGAAGCCGGTGGCAGGGCTGGAGGCGTAGATCCATGCTCGACAAGGGTGGCGTGTTTGGCCGATTATTCGTGTCCGCCAAACGCCACCCGCCTTGAAGCAGGAGCCTTGTACCTTGAGTTCGCAGAAAACCGTGACCGTTACACCGCCCAACTTTCCTCTGAACGGCAAGGTAGCGCCCCCCGGCTCCAAATCCATTACCAACCGTGCCTTGCTGCTGGCGGCCCTGGCCAAGGGCACCAGTCGCTTGAGCGGCGCGCTGAAAAGCGATGACACTCGCCACATGTCGGTGGCCCTGCGGCAGATGGGCGTGGTGATCGATGAACCGGACGACACCACGTTCGTCGTCACCAGCGTGGGCAAGCTGCAATTGCCGGCGCAGCCGCTGTTCCTCGGCAACGCCGGCACGGCGATGCGCTTTCTCACCGCTGCCGTGGCCACTGTACAAGGCACCGTGGTGCTGGACGGCGACGCCTACATGCAAAAACGCCCGATCGGCCCGCTGCTGGCGACCCTCGGCCAGAATGGCATCCAGGTCGACAGCCCTAGCGGTTGCCCACCCGTGACCGTCCATGGCACTGGCCGCGTGCAATCCAAGCGTTTCGAGATCGACGGTGGCCTGTCGAGCCAGTACGTGTCGGCACTGTTGATGCTGGCGGCGTGCGGCGAAGCCCCGATTGAAGTGGCCCTGACCGGCAAGGACATTGGCGCCCGTGGCTATGTCGACCTGACCCTGGACTGCATGCGCGCCTTCGGTGCCCAGGTAGACATCGTTGATGAAAGCACCTGGCGCGTGGCCCCGACCGGCTACACCGCCCACGACTACCTGATCGAGCCTGACGCTTCCGCCGCCACCTATTTGTGGGCCGCTGAAGTGCTGACCGGTGGCCGCATCGACCTCGGTGTCGCCCCGCAGGATTTCACCCAGCCCGATGCCAAGGCCCAGGAAGTGATCGCGCAGTTCCCGCACATGCAACCGGTGGTTGTCGGTTCGCAGATGCAGGACGCAATCCCCACCCTCGCCGTGCTCGCCGCGTTCAACAACACGCCGGTGCGCTTCACCGAACTGGCCAACCTGCGGGTCAAGGAATGTGATCGGGTGCAGGCCCTGCATGACGGTCTGAATGAAATCCGTCCGGGCCTGGCGACCATTGAAGGTGATGACTTGCTGGTGGCCAGCGACCCGGCCCTGGCGGGCACCACGTGCAATGCGCTGATCGACACCCACGCCGACCACCGCATCGCGATGTGCTTTGCCCTGGCGGGACTGAAGGTCTCGGGGATCAGGATCCAGGACCCGGACTGCGTCGGCAAGACCTATCCTGAGTACTGGAAAGAGCTGGAAAGCCTTGGGGTCCATTTGACCTGGTAAGCCGCCGGCGCCGATAACGGGAGGGAGACTGCATGACGATTCGCCAACCCTGCCCACCCGGCGTCTGCGACTGCAATCGTGAGCAACTGCTCGACCTTCCCGGCGCCGATGCACGCATCCTGCACCTGACGCGCCAGGAAGAAAAACGCCTGCTCGAACGCCTCGAAAACCTGCAAAGCCTGCCCGACCTTGAGCGCATGCAACAGCTGATGCACCAGCAACTGGGCATTCGCGTGCATGTCGCGCCGGGCCATACGGAAGTGAAGACAATGCGCGGGATTCAGATCGTTATCGATGACTTGCCGGGGTTGTGTCGCAAGACCCGGCAGTCGATTCCAGCGGCGATTCGCAAGGGCATGGAGAAGCGCCCGGAGATTGCGTATCGGTTGCTGGATGCTCATGACTTGTTTCGCGAGGGTTGAGGGCCGCCTTCCATTTGCGGCGATTTTCTCGCTTGAGTCTGCGGGCCTGTTGGTATTCGAGGCGAGCCTGGGCCATCTCCTGAGTACGCGGGGGCCGAAGGCCGGCTTTGTAGCGCTTGCGTTCATGACGAAGCAGGACGAGTTCTGCGCGCATTTGGCGGTGGCGGTGGGTATTGAGCAGGTAGAGGCTTAGCAGCGGGAACAGCAGCCCCGTTGTGTAGATAAAAACATGGGGCTGATAGCTGTAGGTGAACAGCACAATGAAAAAGCTCATCACACAACTGCCTGCCAGTATCCAGACGCCCCAGTCGCGACCTCGGAGGATAAGAAAGTTGCCCGCTGACAAGATAATGGAAGCGATGCCCACATCCAGCCCCGTGTAACTACGATAAGCAGGCACGCCTCGCATGTAGGTACTACCCATCGACGACCCCGCTACCGCAAGAGCAAAAAGCGCAAACATAAAAGCACTGATGAAAACAGGGAAATAGTGAGCCATAAAAGCTCTAGGGGAATTTCTCAGCTCCATTATTCAAACTCTTCATATAGGCCGATGGCCAGTGTCCGGATATTCCCGGAGACGCCGCTGCCTATGACACTCATAGTTGCACCCACTCCTGCCCCCGCAATCGCCGAGTCAGCATCGATCGCGGCAAACAACGGGCCGAGGTCGATACTGCCTTCGATCCGTTTGCGGGTGGTGCGATAGGCAGCTGGAAAACCGTCCTTCAAGACGCTGGAAGTCATTCCTTTACTCCTGGATTCCACGAGAACGCAAAGAGTAAGACTGAGCCGCCTGAAAGGTTGTCAGAAAGGTCCTCCTTTCCAGACTGACATTTCCCGATCACCTCTCCATACCTTGTGGGCAATCATTCCAATTGGAAAAGTACGCCCGTGCTACTAATTCCCTCTTCCCCCCGCAAACGACCACTCATCCGCCGCCGTCGTCGTAATCACCACCATCACATCCTCAGGGCTCAGCCCAATCGCAGCCTCCAGCCGCTCCACCAACACCTGGTAAAACCGCCGTTTGGTCTCGGTATCACGAGGTTTACCGCCCGTGATCGCGATGAGTACATAGTCGTGGCTGCGCGGGCCGCCCAAATAGTTGGGGTCGATGATCATCTCGCCAATTTCGTGCTGGTGGATCACGTGGAAGCGATCCGCGTCAGGAATCTTGAAGCTTTCAACCAGAGCGTCATGCAATCCCTGTGAAAGTGCTTGCAGATACTCAGGGGATTTCCCGCGGTGCAGGGAGATTCGGGCGTAAGGCATGGTGGTTACTCCGCAGGATGGATGGCTGCCAACAGGTTCAGTGCCGACGCCGCTGTCGGCCAGCCGGAGTAAAACGCCAGGTGAGTGATGACTTCACCCAGTTCCTCGACGCTCAAGCCATTGCCAACCGCCCGCTGCAAGTGAAACGGTAGTTGCTCCAGACGGTACATCGCCACCAGTGCCGCCACGGTGATCAGGCTGCGCTCCCTGGGCGACAGGTCCTCGCGCTCCCAGATATCGGCGAACAGCACGTCGCGGGTCAGCTCGGTAAATTTGTTGCTCATGGGCACTCGCTCCGACAATTCAGTTGACGGGCAAAAACTAGCAAGCCAGGATCATTCCGAATATCAGATTTAATAGCATCAACCATCCCGTTTTAATGGACCATTCAATGCGCCGCCCCACCTTCGACCTTGATGTACTGCGCACCTTCGTCACCGGCGTCGAGCTGAACAGCTTTGCCAAGGCGGCGGATCGCCTGGGCCGTTCGACCTCAGCCGTCAGCGCGCAATTAAAGAAACTCGAAGAACAGGTCGGCGCGCCGGTGCTGAGCAAATCCGGGCGCGGGCTGGTGCTGACGCCCGTGGGTGAAGCGCTGCTCGGCCACGCCAGGCGGTTGCTGGACCTCAATGACACTGTCTTCAGCAGCCTTAACGAAACCCAAACCGCAGGCACTTTGCGCCTCGGTTTGCAGGAGGATTTCGGCGAGCATGTGCTCAGTGACATCCTGCGGCGCTTCGCCAGGCTTTATCCGATGATCAGCCTTGAAGTGCGGATAGGCCGCAATGCCGAGCTGTTGACCCTGATCGACAGCGCGAGCCTGGACCTGGCGCTGACCTGGGAAACCGGTCAGACATCGTCCTGCCGCACCCTCCTGGGGCAAACACCCATGCACTGGATCGGGCCCCGGGACAAACCCCAACTACCGCGCGCCGAGGACGCGCCGCTGCCGCTGGTGATGTTCGAGGCACCCTGCGTATTGCGCAGCGCCGCCACCGAAGCCCTGGACCGCGCCGGCATTGCCTGGCGCATTGCCTTGACCAGCCCCAGCGTGGGTGGGATCTGGGCGGCGGTCGATGCCGGGTTGGGTGTGACCTTGCGCACCCGTATCGGTTTGCCTGCGCACCTGCGTGTACTCGACGGTCTGCCGCCGGTGCCGTCCCTTGGCTATGAATTGCATTGCAGCCATCCAGCGCCAGGCGCTGCGGTCGCACAGCTGGCAGCGCTCATACAGAGCAGCCTGGTTTAGGCGGTTTCGCAGGGTTGCAGGGTGACGAACAGTTGTCGCCCCAACTTCGTCGCCGTCTCCAGATGCTGTTCGGCAGCGCCGCTTTCCGAGTCCAGCAGCAGCTCGGATGTCAGCACTTTCGCACCGCAGTAATCAAAGATCCCATGGTCGATTTGCGTGCGCATGGCGTCGGCATAGCCGTGGCGTTCAAACACCCCTTCGTCCGCCCCGCCAACGCCCAGTAAGTGCACCTGCAAGTGGCCGAGTTTTTTCACCACCTTCGTCTCAAGGCTGTAGTCGATCGCCCAACCGTTGACGAATACCCGGTCGATCCAGCCCTTGAGCAAGGCCGGCATCGACCACCAGAAGATCGGGTACACCAGCACCAAGGCGTCGGCGCGGTCGAGTCGGGCCTGTTCGGCCAGTACGTCGGCCGGCGGCGTGGCGCGGGTGCGATGCACTTTATGGTCGGCGGCGTTGTAACGCGGGTCGAAACCTTCAGCGGCGAGGTCGGCGATTTCAAAGGTGTGGCCGGCGGCGGTTATGCCGGCAGCCGCCTGTTTGGCGAGGCTGTGGGTCAGGGAGTGTGAGTCGTGGTGAGCAACAACGATCAGCGCGTGCATGGCAGTGACTCCGTCGGGGTAGCGATGAGAAGGCAAATTGAGTAGGCTTGAGCTAAGTTACCGTTGGTAAGTTACTTTTGGTATATAAGCATGTCAAGCGATCAATCCCCTGCCCCTCGCCGCCGCCTGTCCCGGGATGACCGGTTGCGCCAGCTGCTCGACGTGGCCTGGCAACTGGTGCGAGAAGAAGGCACCGATGCCCTGACCCTGGGGCATCTGGCTGAGTTGGCCGGCGTTACAAAGCCGGTGGTGTATGACCATTTTGGCGATCGCGCGGGGCTGTTGGCCGCGCTGTATGAAGATTTCGACGCCCGTCAGAACCAGGTATTTGCCGCCGCAATCGAGGCCAGCGAACCCACCCTGGACGACCGCGCCTGGGTGATCGCCTCGTGCTACGTCGATTGTGTGTTGCTACAAGGGCGGGAAATTCCGGGAGTGATTGCGGCCCTGGCCGGCAGCCCGGAACTGGAGACCATCAAGCGTGAGTACGACGCAATTTTCCTTGGTAAGTGTCGCGATGCCCTCTCCCCCTTTGCCGTGGACGGTGTGATTGGCCAGCCCGGTTTACGCGCAATGCTGGGCGCGGCGGACGCCTTGTCCCATGCTGCGGCCAGCGGGGAGATCAGCCCGCTGGAGGCGCAAGAGGAGCTGTTTGCGAGCATCAAGTCGATGGTGAGTCGAGGAGCGCGTTAGCCCAGCCTTGCGTGCACGAACATCCGAGCCTTGTGGGTCATCTGGTCGAAGTGACGATCACGCTGTTTTTCGGCATCGACCATCGCCCGCTTGCCGTGCTTTTGCAGGAGGTAGGTGTGGATCTGCCGCACCTCCAGCGAGCTGTAGATCGACGCCACATCCAGCAACCCCATCAAGCCGTCAGTGCTGTAGTCGCGGGTGTTCATCAACACCTGGGTACCGCGCACACCGCGCAGTTGAAAGCCCATGGACTCGAACGCCGGGACCTTCTCCACTGCGCAGGTCAGTTCGGCATGGGGGTAGCGGGCCAGCATGTCCTGCATCATCGCCCGCGCCACGCCTTTGCGCCGATGGCTGGCGTGCACCGCCATGTAAGCCACGCCGCACGCCTCGGGATCGTCCTTCACCGGCAGGTACAGCAGGAAGCCGATCACCTGCTCCTGCGCGTCCAGCGCGACGATCAATTCCACCGCAATGCCCTTGGACCCGTCCAGCGCTTCCAGGTACAGGTGCACCTCGTAGCCGATGGCGTACTGGTAGACGTTGTACAGCAGATTGCTTGGCGGGATGGCGACCATGCTGATGTCCGTCAGGTAGTCGACCACCATCTGCAGGATCTGCGCGTTGATCGGCTCGGGGCATGGGGTTTCGTAATGGGTAAGGCTGAACATTTGAATTCCTGGTGTTTCATTTTAAGGCCCGGCGGATTGTACCTGCTGAAGGGCCGCCGTGGACCCGCAAGCACCCATTGTGGCGAGGGAGCTTGCTCCCTCGCCACAGGGGGGCTGCTCGGCTCATTGCGCACATACCTCCCGCAGGCAACCGCGCAGCCAGCGATGGGCCAGGTCGGCGTCCAGGCGCGGGTGCCAGAGCATCGATACGGTGAAGTCCGGGAACACGAACGGCAGCGCAAAGCGGTAGAGGTCGCTGTGCAGGTTGGCGGTATGCCGCTCCGGCACGCTGGCGATCAGGTCGGTGCTGCGGGCCAGGGCCAGGGCGGTCGAGAAGCCGGCGACGATGGTCACCACGTCCCGGGTCAGCCCGAGCGCTTCAAGGGCTTGATGGATCTGGCCTTGATCACGGCCACGCCGGGACACGTAGATGTGCTGGCCTTCGGCGAAGCGCTGCGGCGTGACTTCGCCCTGGCTGAGCGGATGGCCCTTGCGCACCACGCCGATAAACCGGTCGCGGAACAGCGCCTGGGTCAGCACCTCGGGGCTGGCGCTGCTGTCGACCACGCCGGTTTCCAGGTCGACACTGCCATCGCGCAGCGGCGTACTGCCTTTGTCCGGCTTGTGCACGAAGCGCAACCGCACGCCAGGCGCTTCCCGGGCGATCCGCGTCAACAGCGCCGGGCCGAAGTTTTCAACAAATCCGTCGCTGGTGCGCAAGGTGAAGGTGCGTACCAGTTGGCTCACATCCAGCGTCGCAGCGGGTCGCAACACCGCTTCGGCGTCCTGCACCAACTGACTGACCTGTTCGCGCAACGCCAGAGCGCGCGGCGTGGGTACCAGGCCGCGGCCGGCACGGACCAATAACGGATCGCCGGTGGTTTCCCGCAGTCGCGCCAGCGCCCGGCTCATCGCCGACGGGCTCAGGCGCAAGCGTTGAGCGGCACGGGCGACGCTGCCTTCGGCGAGCAACACATCCAGGGTGACCAGCAGATTGAAATCAGGTGTCGACACGGCAAACCTCATAGGGCGTTTGGCGCACGTATAAAGTGCAAATGCTGCGCCTTCCGCCATGTTAGGTGACGGCGTAGATTTCTGACAGCGGTCAAACCCAGGAGCCTCTTGATGAAATCACCTGCACCCCGTGGCGCTCTCGTCGCCCTGTCACTGTCCATGTTGCTGGCGTCCTTGGGCACCAGCATCGCCAACGTCGGCCTGCCGAGCCTGGTGCAGGCGCTTGATGCATCGTTCCAGGCGGCGCAGTGGGTGGTGCTCGCCTACTTGCTGGCGATTACCGCGGTGATCGTCAGCGTCGGGCGACTGGGCGACCTGATGGGCCGCAGCCGCCTGCTCTTGGCCGGGTTGTTGCTTTTCACCGTTGCCTCGGCCCTGTGCGGCATGGCTCCGTCCCTCGGGCTGTTGATTGCGGCCCGCGCCCTGCAAGGCCTGGGCGCGGCGGTCATGATGGCGATGACCATGGCGCTGGTGGGCGGCACCGTGACCAAGGAACGCACCGGCCGCGCCATGGGATTGCTGGGCACGATGTCGGCCATGGGTACCGCGCTGGGGCCAAGCCTTGGCGGGGTGTTGATCGCGGGGTTTGGCTGGCGCGCGCTGTTTTTCATCACCGTGCCGCTGGGTTTGCTGACATTTGCCCTCGCCCGGCGCTATCTGCGCGTCGACCGCCATGGGCTACAGCCCGCGCAATCCGGGTTCAGTTTCTTGTCGACTTTACGGGATTCAACGCTAAGCGCTGGCCTGGCCATGAGCGCCCTGGTATCGGCGGTGATGATGGCGACCTTGGTGGTCGGGCCCTTCTACCTGACCCACGGTGCAGGCCTCAACCCCGCCTGGATGGGCCTGACAATGGCAGTCGGGCCCTGCGTTTCGGCATTGACGGGCATCCCTGCGGGACGCTTGACCGACCGTTTCGGCAGCGGCCCGATGACCATCGCCGGGCTGCTGGCGATGCTGGCGGGCTGCCTGCTGCTCTCGCTGGCGCCGCTGAACCTTGGGGTTGCCGGGTATATCACCCCGCTGATCATCCTCACCCTCGGCTACGCCCAGTTTCAGGCCGCCAACAACACCGCGGTGATGAGCGACGTACTGGCAGACCGCCGTGGCGTGATCGCCGGCTTGCTTAATCTGTCGCGCAATCTGGGCCTGATCGCCGGGGCTTCGGCCTTGGGCGCAGTGTTTTCGCAGGTTTCAGGTGACCTCTCCACGGCCACTCCCGGCGACGTGGGAAGTGGGATGCAAGCCACGTTCGGCGTGGCATTGGCACTGATTGGTGCAGGTCTTTTCCTGGCCCTGCGCACCCGCCTCGGCACCACACCTGTCTTGACAAGGTAAAATCGTAACGACTATTGTCTGACAACCTGATTACCAAGGTTTTCCCATGCTTGAGCTCCAGCGCCCTGATTCGCTCGTTATGCGCGTTGTCAGCGCCATTCGTGCAGAAATCGATTCCGGCCAACTGGCGCCCGAAGCGCGCCTGCCCACCGAACAGCAACTGGCTGAACAACTCAATGTCAGCCGTTCGGTGGTGCGCGAAGCGATTGCCCAGCTCAAGGCCGACGGCGTACTGACCGCACGGCGTGGCCTGGGCTCATTTATCTCGCAAACCCCGGCCGGCACCGTGTTCCGCTTCCCGGAAAAAAAAGGTCGCCGCCCGGACCTGGCGCAAATGTTCGAAGTGCGCCTGTGGATCGAAACCCAGGCCGCCTCGATTGCCGCCCAACGCCGCGACGCCGCCGACCTGCAGCGCATGAAGACCGCCCTGCAGGAAATGCACGACAAGCGCGCCGACTTCGACGCCGCCGCCCTGGCCGATGTGGAATTCCATCGCGCCATCGCCGAGGCCAGCAAGAACGACTATTTCGTGGCCTTCCATGACTTCCTCAGAAGCCAACTGGCCAGCGCCCGCAAGACCGCCTGGGAAAACTCCGCCACCCGCTTTGTCAGCGGCTCGGCCGATGCCACCCAGGAACACACTGCGCTCTACCAGGCCATCGTCGACGGTGATGCCCAAGGCGCCGCCGCCTGTGCCGAGGCTCACTTGCGCGCCGCAGCAAGGCGCCTGCATCTGGAACTGCCCGCTATCAATTGACCGATCCGAACCCTTTTAAAGCGTGCCGATGGCGCGCTGTTTTTTTAACAAAACCATTAGTCTGACAACCTGATAAGCAGACTGAAATGCGTAGGTACTCAAAATAATGATTTATGACTTTTGCATCATCGGCGGCGGCATCGTCGGTTTGGCCACCGCGATGGAGTTGCTCAAGCGCCAGCCCAACGCCTCGCTGGTGATCCTGGAGAAGGAAAGCCTGTTGGCCAAACACCAGACCGGCCATAACAGCGGCGTGATCCATGCCGGCATCTACTACGCGCCGGGCAGCCTCAAGGCCGACTTGTGCAAGCGTGGCGCCGAAGCGACCAAGCAGTTCTGCACCGAGCACGGGATCAAGTTCGAGGTGTGCGGCAAGTTGCTGGTGGCTTCGACTGATCTGGAAGTACAACGGATGGAAGCGCTGTACGCCCGCTCGCAGCTCAACGGCATGAAAGTCGAACGCCTGGACGCCGACCAGTTGCGCCAGCGCGAACCGAACATCGTCGGGCTGGGCGGGCTGTTTCTCGACGCCACCGGCATTGTCGATTACCGCGAAGTCTGCGAAACCATGGCCCGGGTAATTCGTCGCGCCGGCGGGGAAATCTGCCTGGAACGCACCGTCACTGCGATCGTCGAGGACACCGACAAAGTCACCGTCAGCACCCGGGGCGAAAGCTGGCAGGCCAGGCATCTGGTGGTGTGTGCAGGTTTGCAATCGGACCGCCTGGCCGTGATGGCCGGCGTCAAGATCGACCACCAGATCATCCCGTTCCGTGGCGAATACTTCCGCTTGCCGGAATCGAAGAACACCATCGTCAACCACCTGATCTACCCGATTCCCGACCCGGAGCTGCCCTTCCTCGGCGTGCACCTGACCCGCATGATCGACGGCAGCGTCACCGTTGGCCCGAATGCCGTACTCGGCCTGGGTCGCGAGAACTACCGCAAATTCTCGGTGAACTGGCGCGACGTGGCGCAGTACGCGAGCTTCCCGGGCTTCTGGAAAACCATCTGGCAGAACCTCGGTTCGGGCAGCGTCGAGATGAAGAACTCGCTGTTCAAGTCCGGCTACCTGGAGCAGTGCCGCAAGTACTGCCCATCGCTCAACATCGAAGACCTGCTGCCTTATGAAGCCGGCATCCGCGCCCAGGCCGTGATGCGCGACGGCACCCTGGTGCACGACTTCCTGTTCGCCCAGACCCCGCGAATGCTCCACGTGTGCAATGCGCCCTCACCCGCTGCCACCTCCGCGATTCCCATCGGCGCAATGATCGCCGACCGCATGTCCAAGCCCCACTGACGCACCGCACCACGCCTCACTTTGACAATAAATATAATGACTCATAAGGAAGTACAGAATGACGGCTACAGCCCGCACCCCGGACGTTGAAACCCCCGAGCAAACCAGGAAACGCCTGCGCAAAGTCGCGGCCGCGACGATCTTCGGTTCGATGCTGGAGTGGTATGACTTTTACCTGTACGCCACCATGGCGGCGATTGTGTTCTCGAAGATTTTCTTCGATAACAGCGACCCGAAAGCCGCTACGCTGATGGCGTTTTCCACCTTTGCCATCGGCTTCATCGCGCGCCCGTTCGGCGGCATTCTGTTTGGCTACCTGGGCGACAAGTTCGGGCGTAAACAAGTGCTGGTGCTGACCTTCTGCATGATGGGCGTGTGCACCACACTGATCGGGCTGATCCCCAGCTACGCCTCCATCGGCATCTGGGCGCCGATCGTGCTGGTGTTTATCCGCATCATCCAGGGCCTGGGGGCCGGTGCCGAACTGTCCGGCGCGGCGGTTACCTCCTACGAGCACGCCTCAGAAGGCAAGCGCGGCAGCCAGGGTGCATGGCCGGCGCTCGGGCTGAACCTGGGCTTGCTGCTGTCTTCGCTGACCGTGTACCTGCTGACCATCAACGGCAATGAATTCCTGCTGGCCGGCGGCTGGCGGATTCCGTTCATTTGCAGCATCGCGCTGGTGGGTGTGGGCCTATGGGTGCGCAACAGCATCCCGGAAACCCCGGAATTCAAGGAACTGAGCAAGGAAACCGCAAAGGCCAAGGCGTCGCCGCTCAAGGCGCTGTTCAAGAACGACCTCAAGGGCCTGGCCGTGGTGTTCTTCGTGGCGATTGGCTACAACGCGCTGAGCTACATCTTCAAGACCTTTTCCCTGGCTTACCTCACCCAGTTCAAGGGTGTCGATGTGCACGTCACGTCGCTGTCGGTGACCATTGCCAGCCTGATCGCCATCGTCGCCGTGCCATGCTTCGGCTGGTTGTGCGACAAGTGGAGCAGCAAGACCGTGCTGATGCTCGGCGGCCTGCTGTCGCTGCTGTTTGCCTACCCGTTCCTTGCGCTGCTCAATACCGGTGAAAGCCTGATGATCTACGTCGCCATTGGCGTGGGCACCGGCATCCTCGCGCCGATGATGTTTGCGCCGCAGGGTTCGTTCCTGAGCCGCCAGTTCCCGACCCAGACCCGCTCCTCGGGCTTTGGCACCGGGCGGGAAATCGGCACCGCGATCGCAGGTGGCCTGGCGCCATTAGGGGCGTTGTCGATGGTGGCGGCGTCGGCCACTCACTCCACTGATGGCGTTGTGATAATCCTCGCGATCTCGTCCCTGCTGGTGGTGGTGTTCGCCTTGTGCGATCAGGGCCGTAAACACTCGGCATTCAAGAACTGAGGCAAAAAGTTCGGACCAACGGGTGCATGGATGCCCCTTCATCGCGCATCATGGGCACTTTCAAGCTCAAGGGAAACGTCCATGCGCGTTCTGTCATTGATGATGGGTCTTACGACGCTGGCCGCCAGTCTGGTGTTTACCGCCCAGGCGCAGGCGGGTGAAGAAAGCCTGTTGGTCGACTCGATCAATCAATACCGCAGCCAGGTCCAGCGCTGCGGCAACCAGGGTTCCCAGGAATTGCCACCGCTGGCCAGCGACACGCGGCTGGTGTTGCCGGTCAACAGTGTCGGCGACTTGCAGCAGGCGCTGGCGCGAGCGGCGTACCCGATGGTCAACGTCCAGGCCATCAGCCTGTCCGGGCCCAGGAACGCCGAAGCCGCGATGAAAGCCGTGCGCGAAAGTTTTTGCCGGGTGGTGCTCGACCCGCAGTTCATTGATATCGGCGTGAGCAACAGCGGCCAGGACTGGCGCATCGTGCTGGCCCGCCCGCTGCTGACCAGCGGCCTGGGCGAGACCCAGACCGAAGGCAAGAAGGTGCTCGACCTGATCAACACCGCCCGCCAGCAACCACGCCAATGTGGCGCCCAGGCCTTTGCCGCCACCACACCCCTGAGCTGGAACGAAGCACTCGCCAACGCCGCCGCCGGCCACGCGCGCAACATGGCCAACGGCAACTTCTTCGATCACCTGGACCACGATGGCCGCACCCCGGGTGACCGGGCTGAACTGGCAGGCTACATCGGCCAGCAGATCGGCGAGAACATCGCCGCCGGCATGGACACCCCACGCAAGGTGGTCGACGGCTGGCTGGCCAGCCCCGGGCACTGTGCCAACCTGATGAACCCGCAGTTCCGCGAAATGGGCGCCGCCTACGCCATGGACCCGAAAAGTGATGCCGGCATCTACTGGACCGGGTTGTTTGGCGTGCAGCAGCAATAACGGTTTGTATCCCAACGTATCTTCCCGGCGAGGCGACACACTGCGAGGTGCAGGCCCCCGGCGATGACACATTGCGGATACGCCGGCGCGGTTTCCTGTGCACACCGGCCCACCCCGGGCCACTTGCGAGGAAACCGTCATGTCCCAGAACAGCACCGTGCTCTACACCGGCAGAACCCACACCACCGGCGGGCGTGAAGGCGCGTCCCACAGCGATGACCTGCACCTGGACATCAAGCTGTCGCCGCCCGGCTCCAAGGCTCCCGGCACCAACCCCGAGCAACTGTTTGGTGCCGGCTGGTCCGCCTGCTTTATCGGCGCAATGGGCAAAGCCGCACAAACCCTTCACATCCGCCTGCCCGCCGACACGGCAGTGAGTGCCGAAGTGGACCTGGTGAACAGCCCGGAAGATGGCTATTACCTGCAGGCGCGCCTGCGGGTCAGCCTGCCGGGTATCGAACACTCGGCGGCGCAGGCACTGGTGGACCGTGCCCACCAGACGTGCCCGTATTCCAAGGCCACCCGCGGCAATATCGCGGTAACGATTACGGTGGCCTGAAGGGAGCTCAGCGAAGCATTATCCGGCCGAGAAATTAAAGTGCCATCTAGTGGATAATCCCGCTGAACTGGCTGAGTCCCGGGATGTCTGTAGCTTGGCATCCCTACCTCAGCGAACCGTGGCAAGAAGGCGTTCACCGAATGACAAACTGGCTGCAAGGCGGCGGCGAAATGGCCGAACGGGTCCGGCATCACGACTGGGCCAATACGCCATTGGGGCCTTTGGAACACTGGCCGGACGTACTGAAGACCACCGTCGCCCTGTGCCTTGCCTCCAGTTTCCCCCAGGCGATCGTCTGGGGGCCTGCGCTGATCACGCTTTACAACGACGGGTTTATCCCGATTCTCGGCGACAAGCCTGATGCCCTCGGGCGGCCATTCAACGAGATCTGGCAGGAAGCCTGGCCCCAGATCAGTCCGATCGCGGATGCCGCCTTCGCAGGTGAAGCCACCTTTATCGAAAACTTCCCGCTGACGATCGAACGCGGCGGCGCGCCGGAGCAGGCGTACTTCACCTTCTGCTACAGCCCGATCCGCGACGTACAGGGCAAGGTGGTCGGCATGCTCGACACCGTGACCGAAACCACCGCCACCGTGGTTTTGTCCCAGCGCCTGGCCGAGCTGAATGCAAGCCTGGAGCAGCGCGTCACCGAAAGGACCACCCTGCTGACCCAGACCGAAGCCGCCTTGCGTCAATCGCAAAAGCTTGAAGCCATCGGCCAGTTGACCGGTGGCGTGGCCCACGACTTCAACAACCTGCTGACCATCATTCGCTCATCCGTCGACTTCCTGCGGATGCCGAGCCTGTCCGAAGAGCGTCGCCAGCGCTACATGAGCGCGGTCACCGACACCGTGGACCGGGCCGGCAAATTGACCAGCCAGTTGCTCGCATTTGCCCGGCGCCAGCCGCTGAACCCGGAAGTGTTCGATGCAGGCCTGCGGGTGAAAAACATCGGCGAGATGCTCGAGACGGTGACTGGCGCGCGGATTCATGTGCACGTCGAACTGCCCGGGCAGCCGTGCTACATCCGCGCCGACTCCAGCCAGTTTGAAACCGCCCTGATCAACATCGCCCTCAACGCCCGGGACGCGATGAACGGCCAGGGTAGCCTGACCCTGCGACTGGACGCCGATCAAGCACTGCCGAGCATCCGTGGTGACGCCGGTTCACGCCAGGCGTTCATCGCCATTTCACTCACCGACACCGGCAGCGGGATTCCCGGGGAGACGTTCGAGCGCATCTTCGAACCCTTCTTCACCACCAAGGAAGTCGGCAAGGGCACCGGCCTGGGACTGTCCCAGGTGTTCGGCTTCGCCAAGCAATCGGGCGGCAACGTCGATGTGGCCAGCCAGGTCGGCCAGGGCACGGTGTTTACCCTGTACTTGCCGCAAGTGGTACCTGAAGAGACCTTCCAACGTGACACCCCGGACACCTGCGGGCTGATCACCGAATGCGCCCAGCGCCATATCCTGGTGGTGGAAGACAACCTGGAAGTGGGCCGCTTTGCCAATCAGATCCTCCAGGACCTCGGCTACCAGACCACCTGGGCAACCAATGCCGAACAGGCGCTGGAACTGGCCGGCGCAGACGCGTTGGGGTTCGATGCGGTGTTTTCCGACGTGGTGATGCCCGGCATCACCGGGGTGGCCCTGGCCAGGGAACTGCGACGCCGCCGGCCCGGCCTGCCGGTGGTACTGACCTCGGGCTACAGCGAGGAGCTGGCGGAAAGCGGCTATGAAGGCCTGGTGTTCCTGCCCAAGCCCTACTCGGCCGACCAGGTCTCACAGGTGCTGGCCAAGGCGCTGCTCAAGGGCTGAGGCCTATTCCGCGACGGCCACCTGGTTACGCCCGAGGGCCTTGGCGCGGTACAGCGCCTTGTCTGCGGTGTTCATCAGGCCGTGCAGGTCCTGGTCCACCGCGCGGGCCCAGGCCACGCCGAGGCTTGCGGTCAACCCCTTGACCGGCTCGCTGGTCAGCCCGGCAATGGCCTTGATCAACTGCTCGGCGATGTCCCGCCCGGTCTCCAGCGACGTATCCGGCAGCAACACCGCAAACTCCTCGCCCCCCAGCCGCCCGTACACATCGGCCTGGCGAAACGACGCGCTGATCACCCCGCCGATCTGGCGCAGCACCTGGTCCCCGGCCTGGTGGCCGTAGGTGTCATTGATGTCCTTGAAGTGGTCCATGTCCATCATCAGCGCGCACAACGGCTGCTGGTTATGCCGGCACTGTTCGTAGAGCAACTGCGCATGCTCGAAAAACGCCCGGCGGTTCATCAGGCCGGTGAGTTCGTCGGTTTGTGCGGCGCGGGCGGAGATGTTGTGGGCACGTTCCATTTGCCGGGTCAGGCGAAAGGCTTTTTCCAGGGCATCCGACAGCTTGCGCGTGGCGCCACCGACAAACGAAGAGAACACCAGCACCGCCAGGGCCATGCCGACTTGCATCGACGACGGTTGAAACAGCAGCCACAGGGTGCACGGCAGCAGCACCAGGCCCATGGAGACCAGGGTCATGTAGCGATAGGCTGAATAACACGAGACTGCGCTGACCGACATGCCCACGGTGAACAACATCACCAGGGCCTGGGACAGGCGGTCGTCGGTGGGCATCAGGGCGAATGCGCCGATGCCCCAGACCCCGGCCGACAACATCAGCGTTACCCAGTAGCGCCGCTCCCAGCGCGCGGGGGTGCGTTCACTGTTGGGGCAGCGAAACCAGTCCATGAACATCCACACCCGCAGCAACGACGTCCCCGCCAATACCACCAGCCAGACCAGCATTACCCGGTGATCAAAACGTTCCCAGCACAGCCAGCACAGCATGGCGGCCGCCATATAACTGCCGAACACTGCAGAGAATGACTGGCGAAACAGCTGGTGCAATCGATCTGTTCGTACCTGCTCCTCGATGAAGCAATCCTGGTCCTGCCCACGCCCAAGGCCATTCATTTGGTCCGCCTGATCTTACTGCCGCGACAAAGTGCCATTGTGGCATCCTGCCAGTAGCCCTAACAACTGAATCAAGCGTGCTAGAGCGCCGAAAGCAGGATAAATATAGGTGAACACCTTCTCGCTCGCTCCAAGGATCAGAGTCCACCCATGAATACCCACCCGATTACCACCGAACGCCTGATTCTCAGGCCCGCAGCGGCCGACGATGTGGCCAGTGTATTTGCCATTTATGGCGATCCCGAGACCAACCGCTACAACCCGGCGGGCCCCTTGACGGACCTGGGCCAAGCCGAGGCCGCCCTGGCTCGCTGGCTGCTGCACTGGACAGAACATGGTTTCGGCCAATGGGCGATTGCCACACAAGAGGCGCCGGACCGCGTGATCGGCTTTGGTGGCATCACCTTGTACCCCTACAACGACGTTGAGCGGATCAACCTGGGCTACCGCTTTGCGGTCAGCGCCTGGGGCCAGGGCTTTGCAACCGAGATTGCCAGGGCGGCGTTGCAGTTTGCCTTTGTCGAACTGGACCAGCCGCAGGTGTACGGCGTGGTGCGTCCGGCGCATACAGCGTCGATCAAGGTGCTGGAGAAAATCGGCATGCAGTACATCGATGAGCTGGACGATGTACCCGGTCAGGCGCCGAGCCTGGTGTATGTGGCCCGGCGGGCCCTCTGACCTTTGTATCGCAGTGTGTCCAAACACCGCTGCGATACAAAACCTTTAACCCACGGGTTTTCTCGAAACAGACGGGATACACAACTACGTTCAACTGTGAGCCAGGCACACCACCCGCCGCCGGAGACTCACCATGCACACACAGTTGAACACCCCACCCCGCCGCCTGATGGGCGCGTCGCTGCTGGCCTTTGCGCTGTTGCAGTTCGGTGCCCTCGGCGTCGCCAGTGCACAGGACGCGCAAGCACCGGCGGCTGCCAGCGCAACTGCCCGCAGCGCGCTCGGCCCGTTGAAGCATGTGAAAGCCGGCTTGCTGGATGTGGCCTACGCCGAAGTCGGCCCGGCCGATGGCCCGGTGGTGATCCTGCTGCATGGCTGGCCCTACGACATTGACAGCTACTCCGAGGTAGCGCCGCTGCTGGCCGCCCAGGGCTACCGGGTGCTGGTGCCTTACGCCCGCGGCTATGGCGATACCCATTTCCTGTCGGCAAAGACCCTGCGCAACGGCCAGCCGGCCGCCCTCGCCGTCGACCTGATCGACTTCATGGACGCGCTGAAGATCAAGCAGGCCGTGCTCGGCGGCTATGACTGGGGGGCGCGCACCGCCGACATCGTCTCGGCGTTGTGGCCTGAGCGGGTCAAGGCGCTGGTATCGGTCAGCGGCTACCTGATCGGCAACCAGGCCGCGGGCAAGAACCCATTGCCGCCCAAGGCCGAGTTGCAATGGTGGTACCAGTTCTACTTCGCCACCGATCGCGGCGCCGCCGGCTATGCGAAAAACACCCACGACTTTGCCAAGTTGATCTGGCAAATCGCCTCGCCAAAATGGGCATTCGACGACGCCACCTTCGACCGCAGCGCCAAAGGCCTGGACAACCCCGACCACGTCGCCGTATCGATCTTCAACTACCGCTGGCGCCTGGGGCTGGTGCAGGGCGAGAAAAAATACGCTGCGCTGGAACACAAACTCGCCACTGCACCCTCCATCAACGTGCCCACAATCACCATGGAAGGCGACGCCAACGGCGCGCCGCACCCGGCCGCAGAGGACTATGCCAAACGCTTTACCGGCAAATACGAATACCGGCTGATCACCGGCGGCATCGGCCACAACCTGCCGCAGGAAGCACCGCAAGCCTTTGCCAAGGCTGTGATCGATGCGGACCACCTGTGATGAAGCGCCTGCATCTTGCTGCACTCGTCGCTGCAACAGCTGCCGTGGTGGCCACCGCTACCGGGTTCGCCTTTGGCGGCCCGGCCACCAGCGAGCCTTCGCCGATCTACGGCGTGACCATTCCCGACGGCTACCGTCAATGGGAGCTGATCGCGCCGGCCCAGGAAGCCGACCCGCTGAATGAACTGCGGGTGGTGCTGGGCAATAAAGTGGCGCTCAAGGCGTACCGCGACGGCACGCTGCCCTTCCCCGACGGCACTGTGCTGGCGAAACTGGCCTGGAAACATGTGCAATCGCCGGAGTTCAAGACCGCGTCGATTCCCGGCGCGGCGACCACCGTGCAGTTCATGGTCAAGGACTCGAAGAAATACGCAGCGACCGGAGGCTGGGGCTTTGGACGGTTCATCAATGGCAAGCCGGTGGACCAGGCGCAGCATGAGACGTGCTTTGCCTGCCATCAGGCGCTGGTGAAGAACCACGATTATGTGTTCACCCGGCTGGCGCCTTAGCGCAATAGCCCTTTTCAACAACAAACGCCGTGGCGCTCACGCCCGGCTTCAGGCCCAACTCGGCCACCGCGTCGCGGGTCACGATGGAAAACACCTTCGAACCGCCCGCCAACGGCTCGCCGCCGGGCAGGGTCAACACCACTTCGGCATTGACCGCGCCGTGCTGGACCTGGCTGACCTGGCCTTTGAATACGTTGCGTGCACTGACTTTCATGGAAACGGTTCTTGTCTTGACTTGTAGGTTGGGAATTGCCGCGCATGATTAAACGTTGCCTTGTGTAAAAACAACTGTAGCGCCCTGCTCTGGCTGGAACCCCACGCCAATAAAGAAGGCCGCCCAATGGGCGGCCTTCATCTGGAGCAGTTACCGACGACTGATTAAAACAGCGCGTAGGTGTAGTTGAAGATCAGGCGGGTCTGATCCTGGTCGGCGGTGCCGGTGTTATGGCCGTGGTAGCTGCCGGTACGGAACGTAGTACCGAAGCCTTTCAGCGGGCCTTCCTGCACGACGTAATCAAGACGGAAATCGGTTTCGCGTTCCGACTGATCGCTGCCACCGGCAACCTTGGCCTTGATGTCGCTGCCGTTCAGGTAGGCAATCGAGGCTTTCAGGCCCGGCACCAGGGTTCTGAAGTCATACAGGTACTGACCGAAATTGACCTGCTCGCCCGCACGGGAGAACTGGCCAACCACCGCGTCGGTGAACAGGTAGAAGTCGGAACCGGCCGCGCCTTGGGCGGTTGGATCGGCGATGCTGCCCTGGTTGACCCAGACGAAGCCACCGTCATCACTCACGCCGATATGGCCGAGCATCAACTGGCTGCCGCCCAACTGATAGGTGAAGGCAGCACTGTAGGTTTTGTTGTCGACTTCACCGGCGTGCTTGGCATAGCCGCCGTTGTTGTTGAACGCATAGCCGGCCGAACCGTTTTTGCCGTCGCTGGTGCTGTCGAAATAACGCAGGTCAGTCTTGAACGACTGGTCATTGCCCAACGGCAATACGTGGACCAGGCCGAAATAGTTCTGTTTGTAGAAGTCTTCCAGGTTGGCGTAGTAGTACTGCAACGTCAGGTTTTTAGCGATGACGTTGTCAGAAGAACCAAACGGCTGGTAGTCGACACCACCGAAACGGAAGCTGTCGCTGTCGCGAGTGGCACCGGCCACGCTCAAGCCCGTGGAGTTGCTCGATGCACGACCTTCAGCCTTGTTCAGCTCGCCGCCGGTGAAGGTGACGTTGGGAATGTCCTTGGAGGTCAGGATACCGCCGTCAAAGGTCTGCGGCGCGGCACGGCTGTCGTTGGACACCAGGATCGGCAGGATCGGCGCCAAACCACCGCCCACGTGCAATTCAGTCTGGGAAATACGGAATTTAACGTTGCCGGCTGCGCGACCGAAGCTGTCAGCAGGCTCGGTGCCATTGTTCTTCACCGGGAAGAAGCTGTTGCCGTTACCCGACAGGCCATTGCCCGCTGCGTGGCCATCGCCACCGTCCAGACGCAACGCGCCGAAAGCCATCACGTCGAAACCTACGCCGACGGTGCCCTGGGTGTAACCGGATTTATAGTCGAAACGCAGTACTTGAGCCGCTTCCCGCAGGTCGTTCGCCGTGCCGGAGTGAACGTCGGCGTTGTAGTACATGGTGCGCGAACTGATCGAAGAATGACTGTCTTCGAGGAAGCCGCTATGGCCGTCACCCGTGCCGAGTGAGCCAAGACCAAAGCCGTCTGCGCTGGCGTGTTGTGCAAGGACAGCCGCCGTGATGGCCAACGCTAATGTAGAGAGTTTCATTTACTGCGCCCCTGTGAACATTATTTTTTTACTGTCCTTCGAGCGAATACCGTTGCGGCCCTGCAAACGCTGCGGATTGTGGCATGGGGCTGATGGCGCAGAATGTGAAATTTTTGTCATGTACCGATGAAAAAACCGTCATGAAAAGGCCGTACAAGCCGGCCTTTTTCGAGGGTTGAATGGCCTGCGGTTGTACGACAACCGCTACTGCGCCGTGCGCTGATCAGGCTGGAGTCGGTGGCGAAAATGCGAGAAATGGTAGGCAACCGCCAGCCACATAAACCATGCAGGCATCACGCAAAGGGCCAGGCGGGTATCTGGGCGAAGTGCCAGCAGGCAAAGTACGAACGCCAGGAAGCCAAGTGAAACCCACGCCAACGGCACGCCACCGGGCATTTTGTAGAGGGATTTTTCATGTAGCTCCGGGCACTTTTTCCGATAGGCGATGTAGGACGCCAGGATGGTCGACCAGGTAAAGATCACCAGGATCGCCGAAACGGTGGAGACGATGGTAAAGGCCGTCATCACTTCCGGGACTATAAACAGCAGCAACAAGCCCAGCAGCATCAGGAAGGTGGTAAACGCCAGGCTGATAAACGGCACGCTGTTTTTCGACAGTCGTCGGAATATCCCGGGTGCGTCTCCCAGGTCCGCCAGGCCGAACAACATGCGACTCGCCGAAAACACCCCGCTGTTGGCCGAAGAAGCCGCTGAGGTCAGTACCACGAAATTCACAATCCCGGCGGCGGCGGGAAAGCCGGCCACCAGGAACAGCTCGACAAAGGGGCTCTTGCTGGGCGACACCTGCTCCCAGGATGTCACCGCAATGATGCAGGCCAAGGCCAGCACGTAGAACAGGATGATCCGCAGCGGAATCGAGTTGATTGCCTTGGGCAGTGTCTTCTCCGGCGAACGGGTTTCGGCCGCCGCCGTGCCGATCAACTCGGTACCGGCAAACGAGAAGATCGCCATCTGGAACCCGGCAAAGAAGCCGAACACGCCATTGGGAAACGCCGCCTGTTTATCCAGCAAATGATTCAGGGAAGCCGTGACGCCGGTGGGCGACACAAACGAGCTGGCAATCAACACCACGCTCACACTGATCAGGGTCACCACGGCGATGATCTTGATGATCGCAAACCAGAACTCCACCTCGCCGAACAGCCGCACCGTCAGCACATTCAAGGCAAACAGGGTCAGCAGCATTGCAATCGCCGGTATCCAGGCCGGCACGTGCGGGAACCAGTACTGGAAAAAGCCCCCGACCACCACCGCATCCCCCACCACCGCCACGCTCCAGCTCAGCCAGTACGACCAGCCAAGAAAAAACGCCGCACGCGGCCCCAGGTAGGCACCGGCAAAGTCGGCGAAGCTCTTGAAGTTCAGGTTGGACAGCAGCAGCTCACCCATGGCGCGCATCACGAAATACACAAACAGCCCGATGATCATGTAGATCAGGATGATCGAGGTGCCGGACAGCGCGATGATCTTGCCCGACCCCATGAACAGGCCGGTGCCGATCGCACCGCCCATGGCCATCAGTTGGATATGGCGGTTGTTGAGGGTGCGTTGCAAAGCGGGCTTTTCAATCAGCCCGGGCACGGTTGTTTTCATCACAAAACCTCTTGTTATGTTTTTGAGTTTTGGCAGAAAAAAGTCAGGCGTTGTTTATTGTTGGAATGGCATCGGGGTCAGGCGTGTTTGTTCTCGAAACCGTGCAGCACGTTGACCGCGTTGATGCCGATTTCATCGACCATGTAGCCGCCTTCCATCACAAACAGCGTGGGCACGCCGACGCTGGCGATGATCTCGCCGATGCCGAGGAAGTCGCGGCTTTCCAGCAGGAAATGACTGATGGGATCGTCCTTGAAGGTGTCGACGCCGAGGGAAATCACCAGCACTTGCGGCGAGAACGTTCTGAGTTGATTGCAGGCGTCGAGCAACGCTTCTTTGTAGGTGCTCCACCCAGTGTTTTTCGCCAGCGGGTAGTTCAGGTTGAACCCCTCGCCCGCCCCGGCACCGCGCTCGGCACTGAAGCCCGAATAGTAGGGATACGACACGGACGGATCGCCATGCAGCGAGACGAACATCACGTCATTGCGGTTGTAGAAGATGTTCTGCGTGCCGTTGCCGTGGTGGAAATCCACGTCCAGCACCGCGACCCGTTTGGCGCCTTGGGTGATCGCCTGTTGCGCGGCAATGGCTGCGTTATTCAGGTAGCAATAACCGCCCATGTATTCCCGCGCCGCATGGTGGCCCGGTGGCCGGCACAGGGCGAAGGCGCTGTCGTGGCCTTCATCAATCAATGCCAGGCCGGTGAGCGCGATATCGGCGCTGGTCTTCACCGCTTCCCAGGTGGTGCTGGTGATCGGTGAACCGGCATCCATCGCGAAAAACCCGAGCTTGCCGTCGATGAATTCCGGCACCTGCTCATTGGCCAGGTCCCGCACCGGCCACACCAGCGGCAAGGCGTCATGGGCACGGCCAATCGCCGTCCATTCGGCCCAGGCAGTTTCCAGGAAGGACACGTAGCGTTCGCTGTGGGCATTGACGTAACAGGCCCGGTCGAACGTGCGCGGCACGATGATATCGCCCAGCCCAACGTGCTTGACCCGATCACGCACCGTGTCGGCGCGGCTGGGTTGTTCGAAGGACGGCTTGAGCACGCCATCCTTGAGTTCGGTGCCATGGTGCAAACGATGAGAGTCGCTGAAAACAGTCAACATGAAAGACATCCACCCGTGAAAGACAGGTGATTATTTTGTTCTGGCTGCGGTGGGCTTTCTTTGCTTTTACGTGCGCCGATGCTAGCGTAATCGGGATTTTTTACCCCAAAGAGCCGCCATGAAGAAAAATAAAACCAGACAGGTCGCACTTGACGACACCGATCTCGCCATCCTCGCCTTGCTGCAGGAAGACGCGAGTATTTCCAACGCCGAACTCAGCGAGCGGCTGTCATTGAGCCTCACTCCATGCTGGCGACGGCGCAAGCGGCTGGAGGAAGAAGGCGTGATCAAGGACTACCAGGCCAACCTCGATCGCAAGATGCTGGGCCTGGAGATCATGGCGTTTGTGCATGTGCGGTTTGCCGTGCATTCCGACCATACGCCAGAGGACTTTGAGGCCGTGATCAAGGAGCTGCCGCAGGTGCAGTCCTGCCACAAGATCACCGGGGATGCGGATTATCTGCTGCAGGTGCTGGCGGAGGATCTGGACGCCTACAGCGATTTTGTGGAGAGCGTGTTGCGGCGGCAGTTGGGGATTGCGTCGATTCAGTCGAGCCTGGCGTTGCGGGAGGTGAAGGCGACAAGTCGGGTGGCGATTCCGGGGCGGGTGGGGAAGTGATCCAATGCAAATACCATTGTGGCGAGGGAGCTTGCTCCCGTTGGACTGCGTAGCGGTCCTGTCGTTGGAGGCGCTTCGCACCCCCAGCGGGAGCAAGCTCCCTCGCCACAGGCTGTGTGTTGTCCGAAGACATCTGACGGCTAGTGCAGGGACTGCTGCAGGAACTCGCTGATCAGGCTGAGTACCTGCTGCTGGATCTGCGGCTTGGGACGAGCACCCTTGGCATCCAGGCAAATGAAGCCTTCGCCGGGGTCGCTCTGTTCAATCCGCTCCACCGCGCCCGGCTTGCAGAGGGGCAGGAAGCTGAAGTGCGTGGCGTCGCTGATTTCCACGTAGCGTGAAGTCTTCTGCGGCAGGCGCTTGGCCAAGTCGGCCGACTCGAGTGCGGCGGGCAATTCCGGCGACGGCGTGCCCGCCGCAATCACCAGCGTGGGGCGGTTCAGCGCCGCGAGGCTGGCATCGCTGAAGCCGCGGGCGAAGCCCAGGTCCAGCGAAACGATGGCCGCCACGCGCTTGTCGCTCAAGTCCTCGGCCAGGCGCTGTTTGGCCTGCTCCGTGCGACCCACCTCGATCAGGTCGTACGCTTTGCAAGGGGCAATCTCGGGATGCACTTTGCAATCCTCGGTGAAGCGCTGCGGGTCGAAGCGTGCGCCGCCAACTTCCATCGCGGTCCAGCCGCCGAGTGAGTGCCCCACTACCGCGATCCTGTGGTCGGCCACCGCGCCAAAACGCTTGGGCTGGGCAATCACGGCATCAATCACCCGATGGATATCCAGGGGCCGTTTCCACAGCTCGGAAGCGGCAGGCTGTGTGCGGTCCTTGCTGGTGGTGCCGGGGTGGTTGGGCGAGGCGACGATGTAACCCTGCCCGGCCAACGCACTGGCGAGCCACGATTGGTTGATCCAGTTGCCAAAGATGCCGTGGGAGATCACCACCAACGGATGCTCGCCGGCGGCCGGTGCGGCGTCCTTCAAGGCCGGCGCGCCGTAGAAAACCGGATTGTCGGCGATCAGTTGTGGCGTGCCGGTGGCATCGGTCGGGTACCACACCGCCACCTGCAACGGTCTGCCGTGTTCAGCGTCGGGAATCACCATTTCCTGGAACCCGGTCCTCACCTCACTGGCCTGAGCCAGCCCGGTGACAACCATCAACAACAGCGCAGCACACAGCGTTTTCATCCTTGAGTTCCCTAAGTGGCTAAGCGCCATATTCTGGCATGCCCGTCATGGGAAAGCAGGTGGGAAATCAATGTGCGTATAAACCTTCAGGCTATGGCAACTATCCGAATGGTACGACTACCATGTAGTCACACTCCTTTCAGATAGCCCCCAATGATCAAAGCCAGCCTGCGTAGTCACCTGACCCTCTGGTTTGCCGGTTTGTCGCTGCTCACCCTGGTGAGCGTAGGGTTCTACGTTGGGCACATCGCTACCGAGCAACTGAAACTGGCCAGTGGCAATACCTTGTTGAGCACTGCCCGCTCCACCGCCGCGCTATTGGCGGTGCAGCTGCGTGAACGCCAGCTCGAAGTGTCGCTGCTCAGCCGCGCACCGCTGTTCAGACGGGGCAACCTGGACGATCCGGACATACTGACCTCCATGGAACAGCGCACCCAGTCCCGCACCGAGTACGCATGGATGGGCGTCGCCGACACCGACGGGCGTGTGCGCCAGGCGGTGAATGGGCTGCTGGTCAACCAATCCGTAACGGCACGGCCCTGGTTCCAGGCGGGTTTGCAGGGCAACTACACCGGCGATCCCCACGAGGCGGTACTGCTTGCCAAGCTGCTGCCGGGCTCCAACGGTGAGCCCTGGCGCTTCATCGACTTTGCCGCACCGATTCGCAATGCCGGGGGCCAGGTGATCGGCGTACTGGGGGCTCACGCCCACTGGACGTGGGTGACACAAATTGTCGAAGCGGCCAAAGGCAATACGCCGGACATCGAGGCGCTGATCATCGACAACGACGGCAAGGTGCTCTACCCGGAACAACTGGCCGGCCAGCAACTGCCCCAGGACCGCCTGGCCAATGACACCGGCTGGTCGGTCGACAACGGCTACGTGACCAGCGCCGTGGCGGTGCCCAGCCCGTCGAATTCCAGCCTGACCTGGTACATCGTGATGCGCCAGCCGCTGGAAATCGCCCTGCACCCTGCCCGCGTATTGCTCTACAAACTGCTGCTGTTGGGCGTCATTGCCGCGGTGATTTTCGGCCTCGTGGCGTATTACCTGGCGTCGTACCTCAGCCGGCCCATCGAAGAACTCGCGCGTTCAGCCAAGCAGGTCCAAAACCAACAGCCTGGCGCGTATTTCCCTCAAGACCATTTCGTACTGGAAATCGCCCAGCTCGGGCGCTCCATCAAGGGCATGACCCAATCGCTGCTTGGCAAAGAGCGCGAACTGCAGGACACCAATGCGTCCCTGGAAGCCACCGTCGCCCAGCGTACTGCCGCCCTCACCCAGGCCAATGCCGAGCTGTTGAACCTGGCCAGCCATGACGCCCTGACCGGCGTCTACAACCGTCGGCGCTTCGATGAAAAACTGGCGGAGTACAGCCTGCTGTTCCAGCGCAGCGGGCGCGCATTTGCCTTGCTGCTGATCGACGTTGATCATTTCAAGCGGATCAACGATACCCATGGGCATGCCGTCGGGGACGATGTACTGCGCCAGCTCGCGCAGTTGATTCAGGACGCCACCCGCGCCACTGACTTCGTCGCCCGTTACGGCGGTGAAGAGTTTGCGGTGCTGTTGCCGGAAATCGAAGCGCCGGACAGCCCGGATGTGGTGGCCGAGAAGATTCGCGCGGCAATTGCCGGAGCGTATTTCGAGACCGCTGGGCAGGTCACGGTGAGTATTGGCGTCGGGCTCGTTGAAGCGTCGGACAGCGACACCACAGTGCTGATCAAGCGTGCGGATCAGCAGTTGTATCGGGCCAAGTCGTCGGGGCGCAATCGCGTGGCGTGACGGTGTAATGCGTCATGAGCCTTTCCAGAAAGCCACAACGCTCTTGATTAAATATCGACAGCCGCGCGCCCATGACCGTAATCTGCCCCACGAACGATGAACACAACGTATGCAGGTCATCAATGGCTGAGGTGCTGGACCGTTTCGACCAATGGCTGGCTCGGTTCGGCAAGCGTTACGTTCATCTGGACTCGGGAGATGACGATTTCCAGGGCTTTATCATCGATGCTGAACAGGTCGCGGCAACCATCGAACTGGCGCGTGTCGCCGGTATCAATGCCAGTCTTGAGAGTTTCTGATTTCAGGTAAATATCCATGTCCATCACCGACAACCTGCTCGCCTTCACCTTCGCCGCCACGTTGCTCACGTTGACGCCCGGACTGGACACGGCCCTGGTATTGCGCACTGCAACGGTGGAGGGCAAGCAACAAGCCTTGCGCGCCACCCTGGGTATCAATGCCGGCTGCCTGCTGTGGGGTGCAGCGGTGGCCTTTGGGCTGGGCGCGTTGATTGCCGTGTCCGAGGTGGCCTTCAACGTCTTGAAGTACTGCGGCGCGGCTTACCTGGCGTGGCTGGGCTTGAACATGCTGCTGCGTCCGCGCAGTTCGCTGGCGTCCGTCGAGGCCGATGGAAAGCCCGGCGCCAACTGGTTCCTGAAAGGCATGATGGGCAACGTCCTCAACCCCAAGATCGGGATTTTCTACGTGTCTTTCCTGCCGCAGTTCATTCCCCAGGGGCATCCGCTGGTGGCGTGGACGTTCGGGCTGGTGAGCATCCACGTGGTGATCAGCCTGGCCTGGTCACTGATACTGATCGGTGCCACGCAGCCATTGGCCGGCATGCTGCGGCGTGAAAAGGTGATCAAGTGGATGGACCGCACCACCGGCATGATATTCGTGCTGTTCGCGGCCCGGCTGGCCTTCAGCAAGCGCTGAAGTCAGCGCCGGTCCCGATGCCGTACCAGGCCTTCCAGGGTAAACCGCGCCTGCATCAGCACCACATCCCGCACCAGTTCCATTTCCTTCTGGCTCACTTCGGTCCAGTTCAAGGCGGAGAGCAGCTTGGGTTTCTGCACCCGAAACGCCAGGCCCTGGGTGAACAGCGCCATCGAGTGGATCACCGTGCGCTCGTCGTCAACGGCAAGGCCGGCAACGCGCGCGATCAGCAGGCGGATCACGTTGGCGATGCGCGCCTTGAAGCGTTCCTCGAACGCCATGGTCGCGCTTTCAGGGCAGAGCCCGGCTTGATGGCGATCAAGAAACGCTCGCCACGCGGTGGTCTGGGGACTGTCCTGGATCGTTGAAACCACCGCGCCGAGAATGCCCAGTGAGGCTTCGATCAACCTCTGATCGTCGACCCCGGGATCGGCCAGCGCACCTTCTGCGGCTTCAACGGTGGGCGCCATCTTCTGCCACAACAGCGCGATCAAGTGCTCGACGCATTCCAGGTACACGCCTTCCTTGCCATCGAAGTAGTACTGGATCGCGGGCGCATTGACGCCGGCAGCATTCGCGATGTCTCGCGTGGACGCGCCGTCGTAGCCACGCTCGCCAAATACCTCGACAGCCGCCTCGATAATGCGTGCGCGGGTTTCTTCACCCCGCTGATAACCCCCTTCGGCGGCCGGTTTGTGTCGTGCCATGTGCCACTCCATTTTTTTAACGTATCCAAAATATACCAGTTGACAAAAATTCGCGAAAAAACGAATTTATTCCAACTGATATAAAACTGGAGTGACTTGATGTCCGCTGCACCTCCCTCTCCTCAGGTCATTCCTGAAACCACCGTCAACGGCCAACGTGGCAAAGCCCGACGGATTCTACTGTCACTCGCCGGCGTGGCGCTGTTGGCCGGGCTGGCGTGGGGCGCCTGGTGGTGGCTCACCGGGCGCTTTATCGAGACCACCGACGACGCCTATCTGCAAGCCGACAGCATCAGCGTGGCGCCGAAAATCAACGGCTACGTCGCCGAGGTGCTGGTGGCCGACAACCAGAACGTGAAGCGTGGCGACGTGCTGGTGCGCCTGGATGCGCGCAAATACCAGGCAGTCAGTGACGAAGCCTCGGCGACGATTGCGGCCCGCGAGGCTGACTTTGCCAAGGCCCAGGCCGACCTGGTACAACAGGACTCGACCATCGCCGAAGCACGGGCCCAACTGCAAGGCGCCCAGGCCGACGCCCAGCACGCGCAAACCGAAGTCGCACGTTATGCGCCGCTGGCGCGTTCCGGGGCCGAGCCGGAAGAACGCCTGGCGCAGCTCAACAACCAGCTCGCCCAGGCCCGCAGCACCGTGGCCGCCAAGCAGGCCGCGTTGCGCTCCAGCCAGACCCGCTACGGCACCCTCGAAGCCCAGCTCAAGCAAGCCCAGGCGCAACTCGGCGTGGCCAAGGCCAGCGAAGCCCAGAGCCAGCTGGACGTGGACGACGCGGTGATTCGCAGCCCGCTCGATGGCCGCGTCGCTGATCGCGGTGTACGCGTCGGCCAATACGTGCAGCCAGGCACACGCTTGTTGACCGTGGTGCCGGTGAGCGCGATCTACCTGACCGCCAACTACAAGGAAACCCAGATCGGCGAGATGCGCGCCGGGCAGACCGTCACCGTGCATGTGGACGCACTGCCAGGCCATGATATTCAGGGCCATATCGACAGCCTGTCCCCCGGCACCGGCGCACAGTTCGCGTTGCTGCCGCCGTCCAACGCCACCGGCAACTTCACCAAGATCGTGCAGCGCGTGCCGGTGCGGATTTCCCTGGATGTACCGGATGACGACGTGCGCCAGGCACTGGTGCCCGGCTTGTCCGCCACCGTGGAAGTCGACACCCGCACCCACAAGGCAGACGCCAACCATGGCTGAAGCCATCTTGACCGAAGTGCCCGCGGACAAACCGCGCAACGCTTCGCTGACCGACTGGATCGCAGTCGCCGCCGGCTCGCTGGGCGCCTTGCTGGCGACTCTGGACATCTCGATCACCAACTCGGCGCTGCCGCAGATCCAGGGCCAGATCGGCGCGACCGGTACCGAGGGCACGTGGATCGCCACCGGTTACCTGATGTCGGAAATCGTCATGATTCCCCTCGCCGCCTGGCTGACCCGGGTATTCGGCCTGCGCCGGTTCCTGATCGGCACCGCGTTGATGTTCACGTTTTTCTCGATGTTCTGCGGGCTCTCCTCAAGCCTCGGCGCGATGATCGCCGGGCGTATCGGCCAGGGTTTTGCCGGCGGCGCGATGATCCCGACCGCGCAGACCATCGTGCGCACCCGCCTGCCTGCCCATCAGTTGGCAATCGGCACCACGATGTTCGGCATGACGGTGATCCTCGGTCCGCTGCTGGGCCCGGTGATTGGCGGATGGCTCACGGAAAATATCAACTGGCGCTGGTGCTTCTTCATCAACCTGCCCGTCAGCATCACCTTGATCACCTTGCTGATCACCGGCCTGCCCAGCGACCGCATGAACCTCCAGCAATTCATCAAGGCCGACTGGCTGGGCATCATTGGCCTGGCCATGGGCCTGAGTTCACTCACCGTGGTGCTGGAAGAAGGCCAGCGCGAACACTGGTTCGACTCGCAGTTGATCATCTGGTTGAGCATCACGATGGTCATCGGCTTTTTCCTGATTGCCGTCGGGCAACTCCGCTCGAGTACGCCGATCCTGCGCCTGCAACTGGTGCTCAACCGCAGCTTTGGCAGCGTGCTGCTGATCGCCACGGCGGTCGGCGCCGGGCTGTATGGCACGGCGTACCTGGTGCCGCAGTTCCTCGGCATCCTGTCGGGCTATAACGCGCAACAGTCGGGTTCGATCATGTTGCTGTCGGGGATTCCGGCGTTCCTGCTGATGCCGATACTGCCGCGAATGCTTGGCCGCCTGGACCTGCGGATGATGGTCGGCGTGGGTTTGTTGATGTACTGGGCCAGCTGTTTTCTCGACACCCAGCTCACCGCCCAGAGTGTCGGCCATGATTTCTACGGGTCGCAGATCCTGCGGGGCTTTGGGCAGATCCTGGTGATGATGCCCCTCAGCCAACTGTCGATGCGCTCGGTGGAAACCCGCGATGCGGGTGACGCGGCCGGGCTCTACAACATGTCACGCAACCTCGGCGGTACCTTGGGGCTGGCGCTGCTCGGCGTACTGATGGACCGGCGCAGCCACTTCCACGACGATATGTTGCGCGAAGGCATCCAGGCCAACACCCAGCTGACCCAGGATCAAATGGCGAGCGATACCGCCAGCTACCTGGCGCAAACCGGCGACCCGTCCACCGCCTCGCTGCAGGCCCTCAGTCATCTGGCCAACGACATCGCCCAACAAGCGGCGGTGATGGCCTACAACGACGCGTTCTACGTGCTGGGACTCGCCATGCTGGCGTGCCTTCCCCTGATCTTCATCCTGAAAAAGCGCGCGGCGCAGGCAGGCCAACGAACATGATTTATCGCTCACTTCCCTTGCTCTTCACCGTCGGCCTGCTGACGGCGTGTACCGTGGGGCCGGACTACCAAGGCGCGCCGGATGCCTCGCCAAAGACCCTCGCGGCCGGGCGCTTGCCCCACGCCGACATAGGCCTGCCGCGCACACCGGCGGTCGCCCAGTGGTGGCAAGCCCTGGGCGATCCGCAGCTCAACCAATTGGTGGCCCAGGCCCTGCAAAACAGCCCGGACATGGCGACCGCCCAGGCGCGCCTCAAGCAATCGCGAGCCAGCCTGAGTGGCGCCAACGCCAACGCCCTGCCCAAGATCACCGGCGATGCAGCGATGCTGAAGCTGCGCTCCCCCGACACCTCGGCGCTGGGTGGCAGCAGTGGCGGTGGTCGCGGGCCATTGAGCCTGTACCTCGCCGGCTTTGATGCCAGCTGGGAGGCCGACCTGTTCGGCGGCACCCGGCGTGCAATCGAGGCGGCCCAGGCGGAAAACGACGCCTCGCAGGCGCAACTGGCCGATGCCCAGGTGCAACTGGCAGCCGAGGTGGTGCAGACCTATGCCGACGTGCGTGACCAGCAGGCGCGACTGGCGCTGGTGGACGCCAGTGTCGAGATTGAGGAACAGGCGCTGGACCTGACCCAGCAGCGACGCAGCCGTGGCGTGGCCTCGCAGTTACAGCTGGAGCAGGTCCTGACACAGGCCGAAAACACCCGGGCCCAACGCCTGCCGCTGCAAGCGTCAATCGTCGAAGCGATTGACCATTTGAACCTGCTCTGCGGCCTGGAACCGGGCGAGTTGGACGCGAGCCTCAACACTCCCCGCGCCCTGCCCGCTATCCCTAGCCAAGTGCCATTTGCCGACCCGGCGGCGATCCTGAAAGCACGCCCGGATATCCGGGTGGCCGAGCGCCAACTGGCTTCCAGCAACGCGCAGATCGGCGAGAAAACCGCCGACTGGTTTCCCAAGCTCAGCCTGATGGGCGACTTGTCGTTCTCGGCGGCCGATCCCGGGCACCTGGCGCGCAAGGACAGCGGCACCTGGCTGCTGTTGCCGCGGCTGACCTGGAACGCATTGGATTTCGGCCGGGTGGCGGCCAGTGTCAAAGGTGCGGAAGCCGGGCGCGACGAGGCCCTGGCCCATTACAAAAGCGTGGTGTTGAGTGCGTTGCGTGATGCGGATGTGGCCCTGGCGCGGTATGGCAACCAGCGGCAGAACGTGGTGCTGCTGCGTAACGTGGAATCTTCGGCAGTACGGGCTGCGGACCTGACGCGCCAGCGTTATAAGGCAGGTACGGCGAGCACGCTGGATTGGCTGGACGCGGAGCGTACGCGGTACCAGGCGCAGGAAAGCCGGATTTCCGGGGATGCGCTGTTGCTCAAGGACTTTGCGTCATTGCACAAGGCGCTGGGGTTGGGATGGACGTTGTGACAAATAACCCGAGTGACCACTGACCTGTGGCGAGGGGGCTTGTCCCCCGTTGGGCTGCGCAGCGGCCCCAAAAAAGAGGGACTGCTACGCAGTCCAACGGGGGACAAGCCCCCTCGCCACAACAAGCCCTCTCACCACAGGTACGGTGTCAGCTTTTAATTGGCCGTATTGGCCCGCGCCGCGTGCAGCTTCTTGTAGCTGTCGATCAACCGCAGGTGCCGGTCCAGCCCTTCCAGCTTCATGCTCGTCGGCGTCAAACCATAGAACCGCACACTGCCATTCACCGACCCAATCGCCGCGTCCATCCGCTCGTTGCCAAACATCCGGCGGAAATTCACTTCGTAGTCCGCCAGTTCCAGGTCTTCGTCCAGCTCCATCTCCAGCACCGCATTCACGGCCTGATAGAACAAGCCGCGCTCGACGGTGTTGTCGTTGTACTGCTGGAACATCTCCACCAGTTCCTTGGCTTCTTCAAACTGCTGCAGGGCCAGATAAATCAGCAGCTTCAGTTCCAGGATGGTCAGTTGACCCCACGCCGTATTGTCATCGAACTCGATGCCGATCAAGGTGGTGATGTCGGTGTAGTCGTCCAGTTCGCTTTCCACCAGGCGCTCAACCAACCCCTTCAATTCCGCTTCGTCGAGGCGATGCAGGTTCAGGATGTCCTCGCGGAAAAAAAGCGCCTTGTTGGTGTTGTCCCAGATCAGGTCGTCGATCGGGTAGATCTCCGAATAGTCGGGCACCAGGATGCGGCAGGCGGTCGCGCCGATGTGCTCGTACACCGCCATGTAGACTTCCTTGCCCATGCCTTCGAGGATGCCGAACAACGTGGAGGCTTCCTCGGCATTGGAGTTTTCACCCTGGCCGGAGAAGTCCCATTCGACGAACTCGTAATCCGACTTCGAGCTGAAGAAGCGCCACGACACCACACCGCTGGAGTCGATGAAGTGCTCGACAAAGTTGTTCGGTTCGGTCACCGCATGGCCTTCAAACGTCGGCTGCGGCAGATCGTTCAGGCCTTCAAAGCTGCGGCCTTGCAGCAGTTCGGTGAGGCTGCGTTCCAACGCCACTTCCAGGCTTGGGTGCGCGCCGAACGAGGCGAATACGCCGCCGGTGCGCGGGTTCATCAACGTCACGCACATCACCGGGAATTCACCGCCCAGGGACGCATCCTTCACCAGTACCGGAAAGCCCTGGGCTTCCAGGCCCTGGATACCGGCCAGGATACCGGGGAATTTCGCCAGCACTTCCTGCGGTACATCCGGCAGCGCGAATTCACCTTCGATGATTTCGCGTTTTACCGCGCGTTCGAAGATTTCCGACAGGCACTGCACCTGCGCTTCAGCCAGGGTGTTACCGGCACTCATGCCGTTGCTGAGGTACAGGTTCTCGATCAGGTTGGACGGGAAATACACCACCTCGCCATCGGACTGGCGCACGAACGGCAGCGAAACAATGCCGCGTTCCTCGTTGCCGGAGTTGGTGTCATAGAGGTGTGAGCCGCGCAGCTCGCCGTCACGGTTGTAGATGTGCAGGCAATGCGCGTCGAGTATCTCCGGTGGCAGTTCGTCCTTGCGGCCCGGCTTGAACCAGCGCTCGTCCGGGTAATGCACAAACGCCGCGTTGGCGATGTCTTCACCCCAGAACTGGTCGTTGTAGAAGAAGTTGCAGTTCAGCCGCTCGATAAACTCGCCCAATGCCGACGCCAATGCGCCTTCCTTGGTCGCGCCCTTGCCGTTGGTAAAGCACATCGGCGAGTGCGCGTCGCGGATATGCAGCGACCATACGTTGGGCACGATATTGCGCCACGAAGCGATCTCGATCTTCATGCCCAGGCCCGCCAGAATGGCCGACATGTTGGCGATGGTTGTTTCCAGCGGCAGGTCCTTGCCCGCGATGTAGGTGCCCGCGTCGGACGCCGCGCTCGGCATCAGCAATGCCTGGGCATCGGCATCCAGGTTTTCCACTTCCTCGATGACAAACTCCGGCCCGGCCTGCACGACTTTTTTCACGGTGCAGCGGTCGATGGAACGCAGGATGCCCTGGCGGTCTTTATCGGAGATGTCCGCCGGCAATTCGACCTGGATCTTGAAGATCTGGTTGTAGCGGTTTTCCGGGTCGACAATGTTGTTCTGGGACAGGCGAATATTGTCGGTAGGGATGTTGCGGGTTTCGCAGTACAACTTCACAAAGTAAGCCGCACACAACGCCGACGACGCCAGGAAGTAATCGAACGGACCGGGGGCCGAGCCATCGCCCTTGTAGCGAATAGGCTGGTCGGCCACCACGGTGAAGTCGTCGAACTTGGCTTCAAGTCGAAGGTTGTCGAGAAAATTGACCTTGATTTCCATGCGGGATTACCAGAATAGCGAGCAAAATATGGCCGCCATTATCCGGGTTTCGAGGCGTAAGTCTTGTGCTTTCGGGCCTGGCCGATCGTTGGCGATGGGTATCAGCCGTGTTGAAAGTCCGCAATCTGCTGCCACATCGCGATCGGGTTGGAGTACATCGGGAAGTGCCCGCACCGGGCAATCGGCGCCAACCGCACGCCTTGCGCCTGGATATGCGCCAGGTACGACAAATGGGCATTCTGCTCGCCGTACATGAACATGCGCGGGCATTCCAGGCCGAGGAACTTGCCCATCAAGTCGGCGTTATCCGACAGTTCGACCATCGACTGGAAGATCCCCCGCACCGCCCCGGCACGCACCTTGTGCCGCAGGCTCGCCGAATACAGCGCGCTGGCGTAGGCCGGTGCCTGCCGGGTGCGCTCGATAAAGGCGCTGAAAAACGCCTCGGGATCATCCGCCGGGTAGTCGACGATCTGCCGGCTGAGAAAGCAGTCTTCCGGGGCGATATTGCCTTCGATATCGACAAAGCTCAGCACCCGGCCCGGCAACCGGTGCGCCACCATCAGCGCGGTAAGCCCGCCCATGGAGTGGCCTACCAGATGGAAGCGCTCGATGTTGAAATGCTCCAGCACCTGCAAGGCGGTTTGCAGCAGGAACGGGATGGAGATCTTCGACAGGTCATCGCAATGGCTCTCACCGCAACCCGGGGCGTCATAAGCCAAAAATGGATGACCGTCGAAGGCAGGTTGCTGGACGATGTCGGCGTAGTCTTCCTTGGTCGAGCCAAAGCCATGCAGGAACACGATTGGCGCCAGGGTACCCGCGCGGTGGATCGCGGCGATGTTCAACGGTACGCCGTCGACGGTCATGGGGAGCTGGGTATGGATGAATGGCATAGTGAAGACTCCCTGAAGAAACCGGATCAGCGGCTCAAAAAACCGCTAATGTCGACGGCATTCAGCTTTCTGTAAATTCCTGATCCAAGAAGGTATTCATAGCCTGATCGTATGCATCACTGAATTACCGCCACCGCCTCGGCAAACTGCGCATCGCTGACATCAGCGTTACCGCCAGCGCTGCGAAAACTCAGCAGCGCCTGTTCGAAATACGCGCCACGAATCTCGCCGTCGGACCCTACAAACGCCAATGCGTCATTCTTGGCCGAAAGAAAGCTGCCCGGGCGCGTCGTCAGTTCCGACGTCAGCAAGGTGAAGGTGGAGAACCTCAGGCATGACCAGCCCAGCGGATCGTCGGCAAAGGAGATGCCGTCTTTGGCCTGGGCGGAGGTGGTGACGAGCAAGGCAAAGATGAGCGCGAAGATTCTCAACGATCAGCCGCCAGTTCACAGACAGCCGTGCCCTTTATACCCGAGGCTTGCATGCTGACGTACCGCACGGAAAAGCCGGGGTGCGTCACCGTTTTCTTTTCAGACCATGGCCCACCACTGGCGACCTGGTAGCTGATGGAGCCATCGGCGGCCCAAGCCAGGCGCAGTGAGTAGACCCCGTTGTGATCGGGAGTGGTCAGGACCAGGCTATCAGTGACCCGCTGTGCCTTGTTGAACAGCCGCAGTTGGAAAGCCCGTTGGTCGTCGGTACCTAGCGGGTAGCTGGAGAGAAACAGGATATTGTCCTGGGCATCGTCCTCGCCCGCTCCGAGAATGACCGAAGACACCCATTCCTCACCGAGATTGTTTTTTTCAGTGGTCACGTTGCAGGTCAACTGCCCGTGATTTCCGACTTTCTGCTTGAGGTAGTTGCCGTAATAACCGTGTGGCACATTGAACTTCAGCGTTTGCACAGGCCCGGTGCTGCAGCCGAACAGCAAGCTCAATAGCGATAGCCCGATCACTCCTTGAAAAACCTTCACACGCGCTTCCTTCCTTGAAATGGCTGATGACATCGGAGCGCAAGGCTAACCGTCTTGCCGGATGTGTACAACATCGCCAAGTACCTGGACCATGGTCCTGCCGTGTTCCAATGGAAACACGGCAGGGTTGTTGGCTTACGCCGTGGCCTCACGATGACGGCTCAAGTCGACAGCCATATCGGTATCACCTTCGCATCCGAACAGGCGCAGGTTTGGAAGCCCGGCGCTAATCAGCGGGCGTACGTTCTGGGCGAAGGCATAACCGTTACAGATATCGAAGTACAAGCTGCCGCTCCACCCTCCCGGCGGGTTGGCCAGCAATGCGTCAGCGAACTGACGAGGGGTGAAGTCGGTGAAGTTGACCCCTTCTTCGCCGAAGGCTTGCGGGGAGCCGTGCGCGGTGATGACCAGGACATCGCCATTGCGCAAGCGCCCGAGTGTCTGCGGCAGGGCGGCGCGGCGGCAGCCGCTGTAGCGATAATCAGCGCGAAAATTACGCGCGGCGGCGGTTAGCTGGCTGTCATCACGGCACCAGCAAAGCAGGGTTGTGCTCATGGTCTTGCTCCTTGCATGAGGTTGCGAACATTGAGAGAGGTTGCGTTCACATCTATTCCCCTTTTAAAGGGGATGGCGCGGTTGCGCCCTTCTCCCGCGCCTCGCAGCGCAGGAAGGCCTTAAACGGGGTTAATTCATCAGCAGCCACTTGGCTCGCTCGAGGTAGGCCATTCGATCGGCAAGGCCATTGGCGCCGCCGTTGATGAGTCGCGTGACCTCCTTCACATTGTCGGCATCGGCCTGGTCGTTGAGGTTCCTGCTGGACCAGAACCAGCCCGCAACGTCTACCGACAGGTAGGGGTCTGTGCCCACCTGCCCAGGCGCATCAGTGCCCTCGAAATCCCGGTGGCAGGCCAGGGCGTACTGGCGATAGTTGGCACGGCCCGTGAGCTGGATCAGCCCCCTGCCCTTGAACAGCTTTCCATCGCCTGGCTTCGTATTGCCAAGGTCTTTGCGCCCTTCGTAAGCAGCACCAGAAGCGATTTCTTCGGTGTAAACCAGGCAGCCACTTTCGTGGGCGATCTGCGCCAGGAAATGTGCAATGCGCAGCGGTGTATTGATCTTGTAGCGATTGAGCACATCGACAATCGGCTGGAAAAACTCGGCAACGCGCGAGGCGCTGGCGGTGGTCATGATGATGCGCAACTTTTCTACCGTCAGGCCTGGTGGCAGCCCCCTGCGCAGCGCCGCCATTGTCTGGTCACACGGCGCTACCAGAGCCCCCGGAGTAACCCCTGCACCTTGCTGGAAAGCCTTCAGCGCCCCACGGGAGCCGCTCCCCCACGCCCCATCAGTGGCTAGGTTGCAGACCAGGCCATGTTGGCCGCTGTTGAGGTTGAGCAGAAACTGAAGGCTGCGTACATCTGCCGGAATATTCTTGCCGCTGTCGCCGACTGTATTGCTAATGCACATGGTTTGCTCCTTGCTGCAGGCACACGTTTCCCGTCAGGCGACGGGAAACGTGCCTTGCATCAGTGTGTTCTGAAGGTGGAACTCAGGAAGCGGGCGTTGTCGCTACTTGCCCGGGGGATCGAGCTTGACGGTGTAGAGGGGGCTCTCTTCACCGCGTTTAAACAACTCAATGACGACAGCACCACCAGCGCCGCGTCTGTGCAGATAACCATTTTCCAGTGGCGCACAACGGCCCTTTGCCGGCCCGCCCAAGGCGTAGAGATCTACTTTCTGCTCATCCGTCGTGACGAAATTGAGCGTGAGATTGCAAGCCCAGCTGCCTGCGACGCGCAGATCTCCAGCCGGGGCAGACGGTGTGGCGCTGGGGAGCGTCAGGGCAACCCGAACATAGTTGTTACCGTCGAGGATGGTCCCCGCCAATTGTTCATCGGCAGAAGCCGGCAGGATGCCTGCCAGCAACATCGCGCCAGCGAACAGGGATGCTGTTTTTTTCATTTTGACTCTCCTTGTTAAGTGACTGTCTAGAACCACAACGCCAACAAACGACTCGCCAGCTGCACAATCTCCCTCGCCAAATCGGGCTTGACCATCCCGAGCACCACCACCGCGAACAGGAAGGCAACACCCAGCCCGCATAACACGCGCTTGCGCATCAACATGCCCGCTGGCGGCTCGACGTTTGGCTTGATGATGCCTCGCAATGTCTTCGTCTCCTGTTCAGACAGGGTCAACAACATCGAACGGTCAGCGCGCCTCTTCATCGCCATGCCCCCGGTAGCGCCCAAGCAGGTTGCCATCGAGGCGAACGGTGATCGCTTCAGCCCCATCGCCCGGCACCTCGATACACAGTTCATGAGCGGTTGCCTTACCCCGCGGTGCACGCCCGATCCGCAGCGCCAGCGCCCCGCATGCAACCCGCTCCACCGTGGCGGCCACAACCACCTCCATGCCTGCCACGTAAGTACCCGGCCACAATCGACTGGAGGCCACCTGCGCCAGGTGCATTTCGCCGCCCAATGCCCGGATAAACTCCTCCAGGCGGATCATCACGACTGCCCTTCGTCATCGGGCAGCCAATACGGCTTGCGGGCAAAACCCAGGTGGTAGATAAGGGCCTGCAATACCACCTGGTGCTCGCCAATATTGAGCAGCGTGAAATTCTTTTCGATGCCGACAATCCGCCCCTTGGGGGTTTCGGTCAGGCAGCGATTGAGCAGCGCGGCTTGTGCCTGCACCACCGCTTCGGGAGTCAGCTTTTCCGGATCGGTACTGCCGACCACGATGCGCTTTACGTATCCCACGTCCGTCAGGTCGAACATGATGGGTCTCCTTTCCGGAAAAGCCTGACGACCAGCGCCGGGTTAATCCCCTATAGCCGCTGGCTGTTAAGCACTAGCGATGCCGGCTTACGCCGCCGCCTGGGTGATCGCCTTGGGCGCGACGGACTGGGCGATCATGTCGAGCACCCGGGCCAGGCCTTCAGGCATGCCGTCGTCACTGGCATGCACCTCGACGTGGTACTTGGCCGACTGGTCGCTTGATCGGGTGTTTTCCTTGTGAGAAGACACCGAGCCCGAGATGTTCACCTTGGCGCTGAACGGGCCCCAGCCGATCTTCGCCTCGGCCGACAACGCCGCTGCGGAGTCGCTGGACTCGCGGGATTGCTCGGAGTTTTTAACCTCCATGTCGAAGCTGATGTCGACCTTGTTAATGGACAAGTTCGGCACCTTCACCACGGCCAGAAGCGGCACTTCCAGCTCCACCGTTTCCATCGGGTTGGCCCCGCCCGTGCCCGGGTTGGTCTGTGAAGGTCGATCGAAACGGAACATCACTGTTCGCACGCCACCGACCGCGTTGGGATCGTCGTCGGTCGCGGGCGGCAGAAAGCCAATCACCTTGATGAAATCAGCGGTGGCATTGGCCAGGCGTACCTGGGCATCGCAAGCGGCGGTCAGGGGACCGCCGATCAAGTCACCCATGGGAAGGCCGCGGAATTGGTCACCCATCGAGAAGTTAGGCATAAGTCATCTCCATTTGTACTCAGATCAATTTATCGAGGTTTTGAACCAGCCGAGCCATCCCCTCGGACGAGGGTTGGGTTTCGACTCTGAGGGTGACGCGCGCGAGTGGCCCGCCTTCCCCATTACGGCGAGCGCCAAGATCGACGCTCAAAGGCTTGTGGGATTCAGTCGGCCATGGGGAATCGGCATCGCCTGAGTCAGGCGCTTCGCTTTGCACAGGGCTCAGTGCACCACTCTCATCCGCGTTGAGGCCAACCTCGAAAGAGATTTCCATGTCCTTCACGGCGAGCAGTCGTGAGCCTACGAGGGAAAGCAGCGGCACGGAGACCACGCGTTCCTCACCTTCCAGTGCGCCGGGGGAAGTGGATGGCAACCGGACCTCGATACTGACCGGCCGGTTATCTTCATCGAAATACTGGCGCACCGTGGACACCTGGAAACGCTGGATCTTGTCCTGCGCCTCGGCGACGGCCCCGGCGATGCTCTGGATGAGAAGGTGCAGAGATTGGTTCGCCACGTGAGACGCTCCTTGTCAGATGCCAGTGCCAATGCAGAGTGCTGTGCCTGGCAACGCCACTTGCTGATGGGTTGGTTGGTGAGTCGAGGTTAGGCCTGGAGTCCCGGTGCTGTCTGTGGACGTGCGTCCCGAAAACCTGGATGCTCGTCCCAAAAAAAGGCCGTTCGGTTAAACGGCCTCTGGCGGATTCAGCTGCTGATCAATTCCCGGACCCACTTCGCGAGCCCGGGCACGTCGCCAGCGTGTGGCACCAAGTGAGAAAAACCCGGCAGATCGCCGCGCTGCATGGCGGTTTTGGCAGCCCGTGGCGACAGGCCGAAGACCTTGCGAAACAGCCGGCTGAAATGCGCTTCATCGGCGAAGCCGTGGTCGTAGGCGAGGTCAGATATGCGCCGGGCGGCATTACCCGGGTCACCGAGTGCGAACAGGCACCGGCGCAGGCGACGTTGCTGGACGTAGTGGCGCACACCGCCAAATTTTTCAAACTCGCGGTACAGCTGGCTGCGCGAAACGCCCAGCTCCTTGGCAAGCGCACCCGGGGTGAGGTCATCGCGCTGCAGATTCTGCTCGATGTAAAGGCGTACCCTGCGGCCAAGATGGGCGGGGCCGGAACGCGGCGCCGCGGCTGTGCGGGCTGCTACCTGAGCCAGGCAAGCCGCGACCATGCCGAGTATGGGCAGCGTGAGCCTGAACGCCTCGTCCAGTGAAAGCTTCGGCACAACGAACGCCAATGAAGACAACAGTTGCGCCAGCAGTGCACCGGATGCGCTCTCCCGACGCAGCACCAGGCCATGCAACTGGTCCATGTCATACAGCAAGGGCGACAACGCCGTACGCGGAATCAGCAGGCTAACGCCCTCACCCTGCGCCATGGAAAAATCCGCCGGTTGCGACAGATCAAGCACCACCACATCCAGCCGGCGCACCCGCAAACCGTCGCCGCACACCAGGCCTCTGTGCAAGGGCAGATGAAGCAGGTAGTGATCGAGGTCACACCATTTCAATCGTGCCCGGTCCCGGCAGTAGCGGGCGCCATCCAGGCGACCACTGCAAAACAGAAAGCGGTTGAAATGGTAAACCGTCATTGAGGCTGAAAAATCATGAGTTTCGAGAGCGGTTGCATCAAACAGGAGTTCGATGGTCTGTCGCCAAATCAGGAAGCCTTGATTGCCGGGAGAGCCCAGCGTTGTACTGTGGAAACTCGGAATTGCTGTGAAACCCTGTCCTTCGTTGTCGCTAGAACCCTTAGCAGAATAAAACTCCATCGTACCGACCCATCCATAGTTGAGTCGGTAAAGGGCTTAGAAGGGGAATCGGGAAGTCGCCACTAATTTGGCATCACGCTCATAGAAATAAAATCCCATAGTCGGGCCCTGTCAATCCGTATGACCGGCGCTCAAACCCCACAACACATCCAGCACGTGCTGCGTCGGCCGTTCGACGTTTCCGGCACGATGCGCGATACCCAACTGGCGCCACAACAACGGCTGCAATGGCCGCATCACAATCCGGCTGTCGGTCAACGGCGTGGACGCTTCATGGGGCAACAACGTCGCGCCATAACCGGCGGCCACCAGGCTTTTGATCGCATCGTTGTAGTTCAGTTGAATACGCGGTGTGGGCTGCAATCCTTCACTGGCAAACCATTCGGCGGTCAGGCGCGAAAGCCGAGTGGTGTTGTCATTCAGGATTAACGGCTGGGCAGCCAGCCAGGCGGGTGTTACCACCTCGGGGCATTCCCGGCGCGCCGGCAAAAACGCCATGACCGGGTCGCGCCGCCAGGGCTCGATCCGCAAGCCCTTCACCGGTGCCTGGGGCAGCGCCACCAGGCCGATCTCCAGGGCGCCCTCGGCCAGCTTCTTCAATGTGTCCTGCGACGTGAGCACCGCCACCTGCACATCAATGGCGGGATGATGTTGGCTCAAGGTTTCCAGGGCTTGCGGCAGCAACTGTGCGATGGCTCCGGTTGAGGCTCCCAGACGCACCCGCCCCGCCAGCCCCTGCACCTGTCGCTCCACGTCTTCAAGCGCCTGCTCGGCATCCGCCAACAAGCGGCGGGCGCGCTCCACCAGGGTTTCGCCAATCGCTGAAGGCTGCACCCGCCCACGGGTACGCGATAGCAGCTTGCCGCCCACTCGCGCCTCCAGGTCGGCGATGTGCAGGCTGACGGTGGGTGGCGCCAGGTTAAGCATGCGGGCGGCCTCGGCGAACGAACCGAGGTCGGCAATCGCCACCAACGTACGCAGGCGGTCCAGGCTGATTTCGCGCATGGGTCAATCCTCGTTCATAAAAACTGAACTTCATCGTTTGGAAATTCAACTTTTCCTATCCTAGCGGCTCTCCGAAGATTGGAACACCTGATTTCCACTGCGAGTGCATCCCATGGCAAACCCTCTTGTATTCATCGACGGCGACCAAGGCACCACCGGGCTGCAGATCCATCAACGCCTGCGCGACCGCACCGATCTGCAACTGATCACCCTCAGCCCTGAACACCGCAAGGACCCGCAGCAGCGCGCCGAGATGATCAACGCCTGCGACATCGCGATTCTCTGCCTGCCCGACGACGCCGCACGGGACGCAGTCGCCAGCATCCACAATCCGGCCGTGCGGGTGATCGACACGAGTTCGGCACACCGCACTCATCCCGACTGGACCTACGGTTTCGCCGAGATGAACCCGCAACAGGCACAACGCATTGCCACGGCGCAGCGGGTGAGCAATCCCGGTTGCTATCCCACCGGCGCGATTGGTCTGTTGCGCCCGTTGCTTGAGGCCGGGCTGCTGCCCGGGGACTACCCGACGACCATTCATGCGGTCTCGGGCTATTCCGGCAAGGGCCGCGCCGGGGTGCAGGAACATGAGGGCACCGACGCCTCGCAGGCGCCCGCGTTCCTGGTGTATGGGCTGGGAATGGCACACAAGCATGTGCCGGAGATTCAGCAGCAAAGCGGGCTGACGGAAAGGCCGACCTTTGTGCCGGCCTACGGGGCTTTTCGCCAGGGGATCGTATTGACCATCCCCCTGCAACTTCGGTTATTGGCGCCGGGTGTGAATGGCTCGCGGTTGCATGACTGTTTGACTCAGCACTACCGCGATACGAATCACGTCCAGGTGCTGTCGATGCAGGCCGCCAAGGAGCTGACCTACCTTGACCCTCAAGCGCTGAACGGCACGGACGATGTGCGCCTGATCGTGTGTGAAAACCACGAGACGGGCCAGGTCCTGCTGGCGGCGATATTCGACAACCTCGGCAAGGGCGCCGCAGGTGCCGCCGTGCAAAACCTGGATTTGATGATCAGGGCAAAACAATAGCCGGCGCCGATTGTTCCAGGGGCCAACTGGCGTAATCCGTCACGACTGTGCAACAAGCTCGACGTAGCTGGACTCCCCGCCGCCCTCCGCGCCTGACAGCCAACCCCACACGAAGGCCAGAGTGGTATGCCCGGAGTCATCAACGCCTACGGTACCCCGAGACCAGCCGGCAAGAATCTCGCCCTCGCTGGTCAGGCACTGATACAGCAACTCGATGGTATCGGGGCCTGTGGCGCGCCCGACCTGATTGCCCATGCGAATCCGGCCGCCCTGGTAAGTGCCCCAGATGGCATTTCCATCGACGTGATATTCAAACACGGTGCCCGTACCGGACAGCCCGTGAGTATTGCCCGCTACGACAAAGCGGCGATTGTTCAGGCGTTCGCTGATTTGGGGAAAGGCGGTTGGCATATGAAGGCACTTCCTTGGTCGACAGGGTCCGTTCTCTGGGTGGTCAACCTACCGCATATGGCTTTAACCGGTCATGCAAAACCTGCACAATTGCGGGCTTTTCCGCGACAGGACGTCCCTCATGCAACGCATCGTGATTCTCGGCAATGCCGGCAGCGTAAAATCCACCCGCGCCCGGACATTCCCGCAGGCTGTACCGAGAAACCCGACCGGGAGTTCCTGACATTCCTGAAGTACGTATGGACGTTTGATCGCAGCAACCGGCCCAGTATCGAGGCGGTGCGCCTGGCAGCAGGTCCGTTGGTGCCCGTGGTGCACTCGCGCGGTGGCCAGCAGATCGCCGAATTCCTCGACGGTTTGCCCGCAGCCTCTGCAGGCTGCCTTGAATAAATGGAGCAGGATATGAAAGAGCAAGGAGAAAAGCGCGTCGTGGTCATTGGCGCAGGCATCGTCGGCGCTTCACTGGCGTATCACCTGGCCGTCAAAGGCGCGAGCGTGACCTTGGTCGAGGCTGCAGAAGTCGCCTCCGGCGTGACGGCCACTTCATTTGCCTGGATCACCACTTCACACCGAGGGCCGGACCCGATCGCCGCCTTGCGTGGCGAGGCCATCAACGAATATCACCGTCTTGAAACCCAACTGCCGGGCCTGAACATTCGTTGGACAGGCGCCCTGTCTTACGGCGCGAACTCAAGGGCGTTGCAGCAGCCTTCGGCGCACCGGTTGTCGCGCTCGCAGATTCTCGACCTTGAGCCCAACCTGAAAAACCCTCCTGAGCATGCCCTGTATGTCGCGGAAGAAGGCGCCCTGGATGCGGTGCACGCCACCCATACGTTGGTCGGTGGCGCCCAGACGCTAGGGGCGAAGGTACTCACGCAGACCCAGGTTCTCGGTTTCAAAACCGCGAACGGCCGGGTGACGGGCGTCGAAACCGCCAAGGGCATCATCGATGCCGACGTTGTGGTAATGGCCGCCGGGACGGGCATCTCGACGCTGGCAGACATGCTTGGGGCGCCCCTTCCCATACACGCGTCGCCCTCCATTTTCATCCGCTACACCGCGCAATCCAACCTGGTGCAGACACTTATCTCCAGCCCGGAAATGGAAGTCAGGCAAGCGGCCGACGGTACGTTGCTGGCGGCAGAGGATTACCTGGGCGATGCCGTGGAAAACCAGCCGATGGCAATCGCGCTACGCACGGCCAACACCATTCGGCACGAGCTCCATGGCGTTGATTCGATTGAGCCGGAGTTGGCATGTATCGGACTCAGGCCCATTCCCGCAGACAACCTCCCCATCATTGGTTATCTACCCAACGTGGAGGGCGTGTACATATGTGTGATGCACCCTGGGGTTGCGTTGGCCGCAATAGTGGGACGTCTTGCCAGTGAAGAAATCAATGATGGCAAGACTTCCACCGCTTTCGGGCCATGCCGTCCTGACAGGTTTTTTCAACTGTAGGATCTTGTTGGCAGCCGCTCCCTCGTGCGACCTGAAGAAGCCCCTATCTGGACCTCAGGTACCGATAGAGCGTCTGCCGACTGATTTCAAAATCACGCGCCAATTTGGATCTACTTTCTCCTGCAGTGGCCCGGTCAATCAAGTTTACAACCTGATTGTCAGACAGCTTTTTCTTGCGACCTCTATAAGTCCCACGATTCTTTGCACTGGCAATTCCCGCCGCCTGTCTTTCCCTCATCGCAGCGCGCTCGAACTCTGCAATCAGCTCCATTACCGCAATGATCGACTCCACGACTTCAAGACAGTCATGCCGGAAAACCAGGTTTTCGTTCAAACACTCCAACGTGACCTGCTTTTCAATCAGCCGGCGAATGATGGCGCACAGCTGCTCCGTGCTTGAAGTCAGCGCTGCCATGCTGTCCACCACCACGGTATCCCCGCACTGCAGGTAGCGGAGTAGCCTTTCCAGGCCTGCAGGATTCGCGGCATTGTCTGCCGGCTCATCGCAAAACACGGCATCAAATACATCGTCGCTTGTTATTTTCTCTACGCCACCCTCGGGCTCTTTTAGAGCGCGCCGGAAATATTTGATGCGATGCAATCTCATGGTGCCTCCTTGGCAATACTTGTACAGCGTCATTTTATACTTGTACAAACTGTAACTAAATCATCAATTCCTTACACCGCACTTGTAACACTGAACCCACCCAAAATACACAGTTGCAAAAAGTTGAACTTCCCTTATCATTTTGAAGCATGGAATTCTAACAAGCTTTTCGCAAAAAAGTCGATTTCGTATTCCTTGAATGCCCCGTGCAATTCAAGCAACCCATATGAGTATCTACTGTTTTACAGCTCCAACAATTGACATGACCGGCTTGACGCGGCTGTTAATTTCTCGATGCAATCAGAGGATGAATGGATGAATGTCTTGGAAGGCGCCATCGAAATTGATCGCCCAACTACCGATCAGGAAAAGATTGATAAGGTAACCCGCAGTATTACCGATCATGGGAACTACCTGCGAAAGCGTTATCCGATCCTGCAGCACCAGGATGCTCTGGGCGCGAGTGTCATGGCGTTTTCCCTGATAGGGATGGTCATTACGGGAGGGCTCTATCTAAAGGGTTTTATCCCCGCATGGATGTGTATTCTGGTCAATGCGCTGCTGACTTCGTTCATTCATGAAATCGAACATGACCTGATTCATCGCCTTTATTTTAGAAAACAGCCGCTGGCCCATAATGCCATGATGCTCTTCTGCTGGCTGGCACGCCCGGGTATGCCCAGCCCGTGGCTAAGACGCAGTCTGCACTTTCATCACCATAAGCAGTCCGGAACTGATTCTGATGTTGAAGCCTGGATCACCACGAGCGGCAGTCCTTGGGGAATACTGCGATTACTCAAACTGGTGGACGGATTTGTATTTGGTTTTCTAAATGCGGTGTTTGCCCCTGGATGGCGGCAAAAGGTAAAATTGTTAGGCAAGATCATTCGGCTCAATACACCATTCGGGCTTCTGTATTGGGGGTGCTGGTATGTGTTCCTCGGCTACCACCTGTATGTCTGGCTTGGGTCAATTACCGGGATGGAGGTTCACAGTTCAGCTACGACGCTGGAATTAATGGATATCGTCAATAGCGCAGTGGTTATTCTTATAGCGCCCAATATGATACGGCAGTTCTGCCTGTTCTTTATAAGTTCAAATATGCACTATTACGGCGATGTTGCCCCGCGTAACGCATTACAACAAACCCAGGTGATGAACCCTTGGTGGCTGTGGCCGTTCCAGTTGTTCTGTTTTAACTTTGGCAGCACTCACAGCATCCATCACTTCGTGGTGAGAGACCCGTTTTATCTGCGTCAGATGACGGCACCTCATGCTCATAAAGTCATGGCCCAGGCCGGTGTCAGGTTCAATGACTTCGGCACCTACAAACGAGCCAATCGCTTTTCCATGGAGCACTCCCAAACTCGGTCTCGTGGGTGAATTCCTCCACAACCATTATCCGTGTTCGGCAAGTATCAAGGGCCGCACTTCAAATACGAGGACGTTGAGGTATGAAAGCGCAAGGGATATGTGCGAAGCAGTTTGAAGCGGTCAAGCAGGCCTTCGAGGACATGTTCGATGATCCGCAGGAACGTGGGGCCGGCCTGTGCGTGCAGGTAGGCGCAGAGATCGTTGTCGACCTGTGGGCCGGCATGGCAGACCAGGCGGGCACGAAACCCTGGACCCGCGATACGCTGGCCAATACCTTCTGCGTAATAAAACCCTATGTCGCGGTGGCCGTCCTGATGTTGGTTGAGGCGGGCAAGCTGGAGCTGGATGCACCCGTGGCCCGTTACTGGCCCGAGTTCGCCCGGAGCGGGAAAGCAAAGGTCACCCTGCGCCAGGTGATGAACCATACCGCAGGCCTGCCGGCGCTGCGGGGGCCCGACCACAACCCCATGATGTATGACTGGGAGCACATGCTGCGACTGCTGGAGGCCGAGCCGCTGTGGTGGGAACCGGGAACGGACCTGGGCTACGGCACCACCACGTTTGGCTGGATCCTCGGTGAGTTGATTCGCCGGGTGGACGGACGAGATCCCTGTGTGTTTATCCACGAAGAGATTCTCGATCCCCATGAGTTGGACGTGCACCTTGGCGTGAACGAAGAACACTTTCATCGTATCGCGCGTTTCGACAGTGCCACGGGACGAGTCGGTGACCCTTACTCGCAGGCGTTGCGAACCGTGGTGAAAAACGAGCCGTCGCATATCGCGACGCTCGCCTTCACCAACCCCGGAATGGTGCCCAGACGAACCAGTGACCCTCGCTGGTGGGCCTACCGGCAACCCGCCGTGTGTGGACACGGTTCGGCTCACGGCCTGGCCGGTTTCTACAGTGCATTGATGGCAGGAAACTTTATCGGTCCCGAGCTGCTTACTGAATTCAGCCGTGAGCACAGTCATGGCATGGATCGAGTATGGATGCGCCCCATGCGTTATGGATTGGGTTGCATGCTCGAGCAGCAACGCGACCCGACGGCTTCCCATGCAATGGGCCCGAACACCTTTGGCCATATCGGGCTTGGTGGCCCGATCAGTTTCGCAGATCCCGAAAAACAAGTGAGCTTCGGTTTTGTCACCACGACTTCGGGCAGCCATTCGATGATTGATCCACGCCCCCGCCGACTTTCATCCCTTGTCTATGCGGCGCTTTGAGAGGCAAGGGGCGGATCTGTTCATCTGAGGCTTTCAAGGGGGCGCAATACTGCCGAATGCAACGCAGCAAGTTTGTGGCAAGACACAAGTGGCTGATGGCAAACCGAAACATTCCCCTCCCGGCCAACAATGAGTCATTGGCTTATGAACGAAGGCTGGTACAACGACGACATGATTTATTTATAAATAAATTCATACGCCTCGATATAAGAACCTATCTCGTTTGAATGAGCAGTCACCCACACTGCATTCATGCCTGTCTTTCTTTGATCGTTGAATTCCGACTGAGTGGTACAAAGCGCAACCCAGCGCTCAGTCTTTAAATCCTTAATCCGCAGGCCCGCCTCACAACGACTGAACTTTCCAACGTAGGGCCCCGGAGTCACCAGCTCGTAAGGTGACGCATACTGAACAATGTCGCCGGGCAACAGGTACGTAACGACGTCATAACTGTGCAAGGACAAAATCAGACCCAGGCAAAAACCACCAAAAAAAGATTCTCCAACACGGTTCGGGTTTCTTACAGCCGGACGATAGTAGGTGGCCCTTGCAGCAAAAAAGAGTCCAACCAGACAACCAATGACTATATAGGTCGTCCACTCGGGAATCGATGGCATTAAAACCGTTCGCATTACAATGCGACCGGCCCAGAGCGTATAAGCAATCCATGCTCCAAATAACAGACACACCACCAACAACAAGGTTCTTTTCTTTGATTTGTTTTCAAATGAAGGATATTCCATTCCCTGCCTACTCTATTTTTAATTCCCGGGAAAAGCGCTTCGTGCTTCACGCCAACTTCCTTTACCCGATTGGCATGCCGGACATATTAACGATATGAGCGTCATGGTGACCGATCTATTTACCCACGACTCACAGACATGGCCAGAGCGCCATCGGTTCTACCCATTAGCGCAAATTGTTCAACCGCCTCACATCCCTTATCCTCGTGGCCTTACCTGCCAGCGCCCGCCGGAGCCCCCCATGGACCTCGCCACCCTCACCCTCTTCCTCCCGGCCTGCTTCGCCCTGAACATGGCGCCAGGCCCGAACAACCTGCTGTCCGTGAGCAACTCCACCCGCTACGGCTACCGCACTTCGTGCCTGGCAGGCGTCGGGCGACTGCTGGCCTTTGCCGGGATGATCGCCCTCGCGTCCGCCGGGCTGGCGGTGGTGCTGCAAACCTCGGAGTTGCTGTTCTACGGGATCAAGATCCTGGGGGCGGCGTATCTATTTTATCTGGCGTATCAACTGTGGCGGTCCAATCCGCACGCGGAGGCTGAGTCGACGGCGCCCAAGGCGGGCTTGTGGGCCTTGGCGCGACAGGAGTTCCTGGTGGCCGCCGGCAATCCCAAGGCAATCCTGATTTTTACCGCCTTCCTGCCGCAATTCGTCGACCCGGCACGTCCGATCACGCCGCAATTCGCCCTGCTGGGAGCGATGTTCCTGGCGCTGGAATGGTTCGCCATCAGCGCCTACGCCTATATGGGTTTGCATATGCGCCGCTGGTTCGCGCAGCCTCGGGGCAAGCGGATTTTCAACCGCTGCTGTGCGGGGTTGTTGTCGGCCGCCGCGACGGTATTGCTGATGGCGCGCAGGGCCTGAGCACTGCGAAAAACCGGCGAAAACGCTTACAATCGCCGTCTCACCGCAACTCAGGCAGGCCAGTTCGCCCATGGCGCTCGACCCCATCACCATACTGGTCCTCACCATCGCACTGGCAGGCGCCGCCGCGCTGTACCTGGCCGTCGAGTGGCGCAATGTCCGCGAGCCATCGCTGCTGTACTGGACTGCCGGTTTCGCCATCATCAGCGTGGGCAGCACCCTGGCGCTGTTGCGGGCCAGCGGCCTGCTGTTGATCGGCATCTGGTTCGCCAACGGGCTGCTGATCACCGCACACTGGCTGTTCCTGCTGGGCGTTGCGCGTTTCACCCAGGTGCGCCTGTCTCGCGCCTGGTACCTGATGTTCGTGGCCTGGTTTGCCATGCTGCTGTTGCCGGAAGGACAGTCGTGGTCCAGGGCCATGCTGCTGGCCAACTCGCTGCTGGTTGCCCTGCCGACCCTGCGGGCCAGTTTCCTGTTGCGCCCCCATGGCCGATCACTCAGCGTGGGCGCGGTGCAACTGCGCTATGTGCTGCTGGCCCACGGGCTGTTCTATCTGGCCAAGTCGCTGGTGGCGATCGTGCCGGGGACACTGATCGACCTGACGGCGTTTCGTGGCGAGATCATTCAGGTGTCGCTGGTGGAAGGCGCCATGGCGATCATGCTGATTGCATTGTCGATGACCGGCACCGAGCGCTACCGCCGTGAGGAACAGATTGCACGGTTGGCCGCCCGCGACCCGTTGACCGCGCTGTACAACCGCCGCGCCCTTGAAATGCGCGCGCCGAGCCTGCTGAGCGAGGTCTCGCAGGCCCGGCCAGGTGCCCTGCTGTTGATCGACATCGACAATTTCAAGCTGATCAACGACCTGTACGGCCATACCGCGGGCGACCGGCTGCTGGTGGCCCTGAGCGAGATGATTCGCGCGCAGTTGCCCGATGATTCGCTGGCGGCGCGGTTGGGTGGCGACGAGTTCGTGATCCTGCTTAATGACACCTCGAACGCGCGCATTGTCGCGCTGGGCAGTTCCCTGCGCGAACAGTTTCATCAGGCTGCCTCGCAGGCGTTCGCCACGCCCGAAGCGGTGACATTGAGCATCGGCGCCAGCCTGTTCGACACGCCGCCCGCCAGCCTCGCGGCCTTGATCGAACAAGGCGACGCGGCGCTGTATGAATCCAAGCGCGGTGGACGCAACCGGATTCGTCTGGTGGACCGGACGGCGGTGGGCGCCGATTGACTCAATCGGTGCATCAACCTTTGAGCGCCGCCTCAATCCCCGCTATATCAATCCTGGTCATCCCCATCATCGCATCAAACGCCCGCTTGGCCGCTGCCGGGTCGGGATGGGTGATCGCCGCGCTCAGTACACGCGGGGTAATCTGCCATCTCACCCCCCCCATTTATCCTGGCACCAGCCGCAGACGTTTTCCTGGCCGCCATGGCTGACAATCGCGTGCCACAAACGGTCGGTTTCCGCCTGGTCGTCGGTGGCCACCTGGAACGAGAACGCCTCGTTGTGCTGCACGCCGGAGCCACCGTTCAGCCCCAGGCAAGGAATACCCATGACGGTGAATTCCACGGTCAACACATCGCCCTGTTTGCCCGCCGGATAATCCCCGGGGGCGTGATGGACCGCAGTCACTGCGGTGTCCGGGAAGGTCCTGGCGTAGAAGTTGGCAGCGTCCAGTGCACTGCCGTCGTACCAAAGGCACACCGTGTTTTTGCTGAGCATGAGTGTTCTCCAGCGTGGAGGTTCGGACTTGCAGTGTAGTACCGCTACCGACAAGAATGCGTTCGCGTCCTGACATGAACCCAAACGGTGCAGAGAATGAGTAATGGTGTAAGGATCGACCCGCGAATCATCCCGGTTCCGCAAACTGATCGCCGTGAGTTGACACACCCTGTAATAATCCATAAAGATAAGCGCCTTCTTCAGGGTGTGTCCTCAATGTCTGCAACCACCTTCAACTTTTCCGTCATTGGCTTGATTGCCAAGGCGCAAGGTTGCGTTGCGCACGCCCTCAAATCGAAGAAACAGTCGCTCATGTGACCGGGGCGCGCTGTCCCGTCAGATGAGCTGACAGGACATTGAGCGCGAAGGCCCCCTCCTCTTGCTTACTTCCCTCTGCCCTTCTGACGGTGACGAAATCGGTCAACCATCAGGAGAAAGCGCATGTCATCGTTTCAAGGTATCTGGGTTCCCGTCGTTACACCGTTTCATAACGGCGCCATCGACTTCATCGGCTTGCGCCGCCTGGTCTGCCATCTGCTGGAACAAGGCGTGGCCGGGATCATGGTCTGCACCACCACCGGCGAAGCCGCAGCACTGAGCCGCCGTGAGCAGTTGGCGATGCTGGATGCCGTACTGGAACTGGTACCGCCGCAGCAGGTGGTGATGGGCCTGGCAGGGTATAACCAGATTGAGCTGCTGCAGTTCCAGAGTGAAATCCTGCAACGCGCGGTGGCCGGTTTGCTGGTACCGCCGCCGAGCTACATCCGCCCGTCCCAGGCGGGCCTTGAAGCGTTCTTCCGCACCGTGGCCGATGCGTCCAGTGTGCCTATCATTCTGTATGACATTCCCTACCGCACCGGTATCGCCTTCGAACAGGCGACGTTGCTGAACATCGTCGCCCATGAACGGATCGTCGCGATCAAGGATTGTGGCGGCAACCTGGCCAATACCCTTGCGCTGCTGGCCAGCGGGAATGTGGAGGTGTTGTGTGGCGAGGATGTGCAGATATTCAACGCGCTGTGCCTGGGAGCGACCGGCGCGATTGCCGCGTCGGCGCATGTGCGTACCGCAGATTTTGTGGCGCTGCATCGACAGGTTCGCGACAACCGGTTGCTGGCGGCTCGCGAGACGTTTTTCGGGCTGCTGCCGTTGATTCACACACTGTTCGTGGAGCCCAATCCGGCGCCGGTGAAGGCCGCGCTGGCGATGGAGGGTTTGATCGGCAGTGAGTTGCGGGCGCCGATGTTGGGGGCGAGTGAGACGGTGACAAATCGGTTGCAGCAAGTATTAGGCGTGCGGCAATAACCCGTGGCGAGGGAGCTTGCTCCCGCTGGGCTGCGCAGCAGCCCCAATTCAGGCACCGCGTTTTCGCCAGGTAAAATGGGGTGACCGGTTTTGGGGGCGCTTCGCACCCCAGCGGGAGCAAGCTCCCTCGCCACAGGGCACGGGCTGCTTATCCTCTCGCCACCGCCAACCGATGCAACGTGATCTTGCGCACCTCCTGCTTGCTCACCTCGATGTGAGTCTTGAGCAGTTGCTGCGCCAGATCGCGGTGCCGTGCCGAGATCGCATCGAGGATGCTTGCGTGTTCCTCATAGGTCGCTGCAATACGTGATTGCTGAGTGAAATCCAGCCGCCGAATGATGCGGATTTTCTCGGTTATCTCGTAATGCATGCGCGCCATTTCAGCGTTGCCCGTGGCCTGCACCAACCCGCAGTGGAACTCCTCATCCAGCGCGCAGACGACCTGTGCGTCATCCAGCCGGGCACTTTCGTCCACCCGCCAGATCGCTTCAAGCCGTTCAAGCCCCTGCTCCGCCATGCCACACAAGCGGCTGACGGCGGCCAACTCCAGCACGATTCTTACGTCGTAAAGCTCTTCGAAATAGTTGAAGTCGAACGGCCGCACCTGCCAGCCACTCCTGAAAAACACCTCCAGGTACCCTTCCCGCTCCAGCCGATACAGCGCCTGGCGCACCGGCGTGCGGCTGGCCTGCATGCGCTCGGCCACGTCACCTTCGCTGAAGCGATCACCCGGCAGCAGGCGAAAGCCGAAGATGTCGTCCTTCACCTGCTGGTAGACCCGTTCCGCCAGGCTGTCCGGCCGTTCGCCGGGTTTTCTCGTGGTTGAGAGCTGCATGCCTAGTTCCTGCTCGCCATGTAGGCGCGCCAGCCGCCGAATTCGGTGATGTCGGTGGCGCCTGCCAGGGCCCAGGGCTCGCAGATAAAACCCTTCACGCTGCGCCCGTCCGCCAGGGTGAGGTTGCCGATGCCCAGCGGCGCGGGAATCTCGGCGACGAACTCACCAAAGCGGGCGACAGGCATGTCCCACAGCTCGACGATGATCGAGCGGCCCGAGTCATCCCTGGCCAGCCCCGGCTTGGGCGGAACCGTGCCCGGCAGTGCATGCAGGCGGTAGTTGCTCGCCGTCAGGGTTTGCTCCACCAGCACGGCGTTGCGGCTGGTCAGCTGGAAGTTCAGCGGCATCCCGGTGAGATGCGCCCCAACCACCGCCACCCGCACGCTGCCGGGCGCCTGTCGCGCCGGTGCCGGTTGCGGCAGATTGCGTTGGGTAGCGCCCAGCGGAAGATCAAGGCCGGCCTGCCAACGCTTGCCCAGATGCGCCAGGGCGGCGTCGTGCCAGGCCGGTGCGATAAGGGTGACGCCGCACGGCAGGCCGTCGCTCCGCAGCCCGGCGGGCACGGCCAGTGCCGAGAGGTCGGCCAGGTTGGTGAAGTTGGTGTAGAAGCCAAACTGCGAGTTGTAGAGCACCGGCTCCACGGCCATTTCCGCCAGGGTGCGGATCGTCGGCGATGTCGGCACCAGCAAGGCGTCGAAACCGGCCAGGGTGTCGTTGATGCGGCGGCTCAGTTCGGCGCGCAGGTATTCGGCTTTATAGGCATCGCAGGCGCTGTACGTGTGGCCGTTTTCCACAATGCCACGCACCACCGGGTTGATCGCTTCGGCGTTGCTGGCGAGCATGCCTTCCAGTGCCACCGTGCGCTCCGCAACCCAGGAGCCGTAATAGAGCTGCTCGGCGAGTTGCTGAAACGGGCTGAAATCCACCGCCGTGATTTCGGCGCCGAGGGACTGGAACCTGAGCAGCGCCTGTTCAAATACGGCCTGGTTCTGCGCGTCGCCAAAAAACTCCAGGCTGGCCGGAACCGCCAGCTTGATTGTGGCGCCGACCGCTACGGGAGCAGTGTTAGGATTGACGCGTGAATAGGCGTCGCTGGCGTCGTAAGCAGCAGCGAGGCCCGCAACCGTCTCGGCATCTTCAACCGTCAGCGCAAACACCGAAATACAGTCCACGGTACGACAGGCCGGCACCAGTCCGGTGTTGGACAAGCGCCCCTTGGTCGGCTTCAACCCGACGATATTGTTGAAGCCCGCCGGCACCCGCCCGGAACCGGCGGTGTCGGTGCCCAGGGAAAACGCCACCAGCCCGCGGGCAACCACCGAGGCCGAACCCGAGCTGGAACCGCCGCTGACATAGTCCGGGTTAAAACTGTTGCTCACCGCGCCGTAGGGCGAGCGTGTACCGACCAGGCCGGTGGCGAACTGATCGAGGTTGGTCTTGCCCATCAGGATCGCCCCGGCCGCCCGCAACCGCGCCACCACCGAGGCATCCGCCGCGGCGGTATAGGCAAACTCAGGACACGCCGCCGTGGTTTCCCAACCCGCCGCATCGATGTTGTCCTTGATGGCAAACGGCACGCCATACAACGGCAACTGGTCGATATCGCCATTGACCGCCGCAAGCCGCTCGGCCAACTGCGCCAACTGGTCACGCAACTGCTGCGGTTGCACCTGGCTGATCCAGGCGTTGTCCTCGGCGGGAAACGTGCTCGCCAGGGTCAACAGGATGTCGGGAGTCAGCGCCTGGCTGCGGTAGGCAGCTTGCCATTCACCCAGGGTCCAGCCGAGTTGTTCGTTGCGCATTGAGGATTCCATCTTGTATCCAAGTTTGGATTTCTTTTAGCAAACCCTGGGCCAATCAGCTGCAAGCCAATGAATACGTGAGGTTGACAGAAAACCCACCGATGGATCGCCTCCAGCCGTGCTCCGTCATGAAGCAGCAATGCGCCAAAAAAAGACATTCTGGCGGCCGCGCGGTTGCGAGCGGCCCGATACCGGCCTATGTTCGAAACCATGTTGTAAACGCTGCTGTCCATCCCATACGCCCTTTCCGTAGCCAGGTGACGACATGCCCACCGCTTCCCGCCCCGCCGTGCTCGAACTGATTGGCAATACCCCGCTGGTGCGGGTCAGCCGCTTCGATACCGGCCCGTGCACGCTGTTCCTCAAGCTTGAATCCCAGAACCCCGGCGGCTCCATCAAGGACCGCATTGGCCTGGCCATGATCGACGCCGCCGAGCGGGATGGCCGCCTGCGCCCCGGCGGCACCATCATCGAAGCCACCGCCGGCAATACCGGCCTCGGCCTGGCCCTGGTGGGACGCGCCAAAGGCTACCGGGTGGTGCTGGTGGTGCCGGACAAGATGTCCACCGAGAAAGTCTTGCACCTGAAAGCCATGGGCGCCGAGGTGCACATCACCCGCTCGGATGTCGGCAAGGGCCATCCCGAGTATTACCAGGATGTGGCGGCGCGACTGGCCAAGGACATTCCCGATTCGTTCTTCGCCGACCAGTTCAACAACCCGGCCAACCCCCTGGCCCATGAGACCAGCACCGCCCCGGAAATCTGGGCCCAGACCCAACATGACCTGGATGCCATCGTGGTTGGCGTCGGCTCGGCTGGCACCCTCACTGGCCTGACGCGCTTCTTCAAGCGCGTGCAACCTGACCTGGCCATGGTGCTGGCCGACCCGGTCGGCTCGGTGATGGCCGAGTACAGCCGCAGCGGCACCATGACCGAGCCCGGCTCGTGGGCCGTGGAAGGTATCGGCGAAGACTTCATCCCCTCGATCGCCGACCTCTCCAGCGTGCGCCACGCCTATTCCATCAGCGACGAAGAAAGCTTCGACCACGCCCGCCAACTGCTGCGGGCCGAAGGCATTCTCGGTGGCTCCTCCACCGGCACCCTGCTGGCCGCCGCCCTGCGTTATTGCCGCGAACAGACCGAGCCCAAGCGCGTGGTCACCTTCGTCTGCGACACCGGCACGCGCTACCTGTCGAAGGTCTACAACGACCAATGGATGAACGACGCCGGCCTGCTGCAATACAAACACTACGGCGACCTGCGCGACCTGATCGCCCGTCGTTTCGAGGATGGCCGGGTGATCAGCGTCGGCCCCGACGACAGCCTGCTCACCGCCTTCCAACGCATGCGCCTGGCCGACGTCTCACAGCTGCCGGTGCTGGTGGACGGCAAGCAACTGGTGGGGGTGCTCGACGAGTCGGATGTATTGCTCGGCCTGCATCAGAACGCCGCGCACTTTTCCATGACCGTGGGCAGCGCCATGACCAACGCCCTTCACACCCTCGCACCCAGCGCCAGCCTTGCGCAATTGCAGGCCGAGCTGGATCGCGGGCTGGTGGCAATCATTGCCGACGCCTCGGGCTTTCACGGCCTGATCACCCGCGTCGACCTGCTCAATCACCTACGGAGATCCCTTGCATGACCCAGCACGATAAAAGCGCCTTCGCCACCCGCGTGATCCATGCCGGGCAATCCCCGGACCCGACCACCGGGGCGCTGATGCCGCCGATCTACGCCAACTCCACCTACCTGCAGGAAAGCCCCGGCGTTCACAAAGGCTTCGACTACGGGCGCTCCCACAACCCGACGCGCTTCGCCCTGGAACGCTGCGTGGCCGACCTGGAAGGCGGCACCCAGGCCTTCGCGTTCGCCTCCGGGCTGGCGGCGATTTCCACCGTGCTGGAACTGCTCGACGCCGGTTCCCACGTGGTCTCCGGCAATGACTTGTACGGCGGCACCTTCCGCCTGTTCGACAAAGTTCGCCAACGCAGCGCCGGGCATCGCTTCAGTTTCGTCGACCTGACCGACCTGTCGGCTTTCGAAGCCGCGTTGCAGGACGACACGCGGATGGTCTGGGTCGAAACCCCGAGCAACCCGCTGCTGAGCCTGACCGATCTCAGTGCCATCTCCCGCATCTGCAAGGACCGGGGCATCATCTGCGTGGCCGACAACACCTTCGCCAGCCCGTGGATCCAGCGCCCGCTGGAGCTGGGTTTCGACATCGTGGTGCACTCCACCACCAAGTACCTCAACGGCCACTCCGATGTGATCGGCGGCATTGCGGTGGTCGGCCAGAATCCTGAACTGGCCGAGCGCCTGGGCTTCCTGCAGAACTCCGTGGGCGCGATTGCCGGGCCGTTCGACGCATTCCTGACCTTGCGCGGGGTGAAGACCCTGGCGCTGCGCATGGAGCGCCATTGCAGCAATGCGCTGGAACTGGCGATGTGGCTGGAGCAACAGCCGCAAGTGGCGCGGGTTTATTACCCAGGCCTGGCATCACACCCGCAGCATGAGCTGGCACGCCGGCAGATGCGCGGGTTTGGCGGGATGATTTCGGTGGACCTGAAAAGCGGCCTGGCAGGAGCGACACGCTTCCTGGAAAACGTGAAGATCTTTGCGTTGGCTGAAAGCCTGGGGGGCGTTGAAAGTCTGATCGAGCACCCGGCGATCATGACCCATGCGAGCATCCCGGCAGCGACCCGGGCGCAGCTGGGGATTGGTGATGGGTTGGTGCGGTTGTCGGTGGGGGTTGAGGATGTGGAGGATCTGCGGGCGGATCTGGCGCAGGCGTTGGCAAAAATCTAACGCGCAATCTGCCGGAGCGAGCATGCCCGCTCCGGCAACACCTTAAATAGCGTAATTGACCTCAACCATTCGCCCGGTCTTGATGGACTCCAGCGCACAGTCCGCCAAGTGCAACGCATACAGCCCATCGCGCATGTTGGTGGGCAGCGCGCGCCCCGCGCTCAGTGCCTGGATAAACTGCCCCAACTCATTGCGGTAGGCATCCGCATAACGCTCCAGGAAGAAATGCTGCAACGGCTCCAACGCCTCGGTGTGCTCGTGGTTCCAATGGCGCAAGGTGCTGGGTCGATGGTTATCCGTGAGCAGCACCCCCTTGGCCCCGGATACCTCAAGTCGCTGGTCATACCCGTAGACCGCCTCCCGACAGCAGTTGATATGGCACTGTTTCCCGGATGCGGTGCGCAGCAGCACCATCACGCTGTCGAAGTCGTCAATCTGCGCCAGGCTCGGATCTACCAGCCGGCTGGCTATCGCGCCGACTTCAATGGGCTCTTCACCCAGCAGGTGCCGCGCCATGTCGAAGTCATGAATGGTCATGTCCCGCAGGATGCCGCCGGAATGTGCCAGGTAATCCCGTGGCGCCAACCCCGGGTCGCGGCTGGTGATGATCACCTGCCGCACAGCACCAATTTGCCCCGCGTCGATGGCCTGGCGCAGGCGCAGCGTGTCGGGATCGAAGCGGCGGTTGAAGCCCAGCATGACTTTGCCGCCCTCGCGCTCCACAGCTTGCGCCGCCGCCCGCGCCTTGGCGAAATCCAGGTCAATGGGCTTCTCGCACAGCACGGCCTTGCCCTGGGACACGGCCGCCAGCAGCAAATCGATATGAGTGTCGGTGGGTGTGCCAATCACCACCGCGTCGATATCGTCCCGACTTAGCACTGCTGCGCAGTCATAGGCCGCCTCGCAACCCAGCTGCGCAGCCAAGCCATCGACGCCCTCCCGCCAGGGGTCGGCGACCACCACCAGAGTGGCATCAGGATGGGCCGCGACATTGGCCGCGTGAATGTTGGCGATGCGCCCTGCACCAAGGACAGCGATACGTAGCATGGTCGAACTCCTGGGATTGTTATTGGGTGTGGAGATTCAGTCCGGCAGGTTGAACGGTGTGACGATCTGTACCTGTGACGGCGCAATCGGCCCAGCCTTCCACAGCCGATGAAATTGCAGGATGTGCAGAAACACATGGCGCGCATCGATCTGCAGGTTGTGATCGATAATCGCGGCGACTTTTTCTTCAGCCAATAGCTGGCGATTCTCTTCGTCGAGGTCGTGAGCAATAAACACGTCCAACGGGCGATCCAGAGCCGCGAAGGCGTCGACAATTGCCCGGTTGCCACCGCCGACGCTGTACACCGCCTTCAGTTCCGGATGCTGCTTCAACGCATCGGTGACCCGGGCAAACGTTCGGTCATACACGCCGTACCCACCGCTGATATCCAGTACCCGCAGGTGCGTCGCACGGCCGCGCAGCCACATGCGAAAACCCATTTCGCGTTCTTCCTCGCCCCGGAACAATTCACTGCCAATCACCACCGCCACTTCCTGGGGTTGGGGTGACAGCCAGCGGGACAGGAGGTACGCGGCGGTTTGTCCGGCGGTGCGGTTATCCATGCCTACGTAGCCGATGCGCTCGCTGTGGGGCAGATCGGTGACCAGGGTCACCACCGGAATACCTGCGGCCGCCAGGTGCTTGACCGCCAGATTCACCGCCGGCTCGTCCGCGGCCTTGAGCACCACACCCTGGCTGCCGGTCTCGAGGCAGCGCAGCAATTGGTCGTGCATCGCCTGAGGCTCGATCTCTTCGAACACATGAAACCGCGGGGCGATACGAAACGGTGCCAGGCTGCCCAGTTGGGCGGTGATGGCGGCCTGCACCGCCGCACTGAAGCGCTTGGGCGTGTGCATGATCACATCGACATGAAAGGTCCGGCCTACTGCCAAGCCATTTTTTTCCTGGGATTCCAGCTCATCCAGAGCCTGTTCGATACGCCGCCGGGTTTGGGCGTGCACGCTGCCGCGCTCATGCAAGACGCGATCGACCGTCGCCTTGCTGACGCCCGCCTGGGTGGCCAGTTGCTTGATGGAAAAGTGTTTAGCGCGTTCGAGCATGCCGTTGAGCCTGAGGTTTTTTTGAGGTCTTTTTGAGACTCGTTGAGGTGACCGCAATGCTAGTCTCAGTTTTGCCCGGCGTCGAGCCCGGCCTTCAAAACAACAAAAACCCAGGAGACCCCGATGCCTTCAACCGACCTCAGCCATACCTTCAAAGGCCAATACTTTGTCGTCACCGGCAGCACCCAGGGATTGGGGGCTGCCGTCGCCCATACCCTGGCGCGGCGCGGTGCTGCCGGCCTGATCATCTGCGGACGCCGTCCGGACCAGGGCCAGGAGCAAGTACGGCAGTTGGCAGCGCTCGATTGCCGCGCGGTGTTTGTCCAGGCGGACCTGGAACAGATTGGCGACTGCCGCGCCGTGATCGAGGCGGCCCGTGCCCACTTCGGCACCCTCCACGGGCTGATCAACTGCGCCGGGATGTCGGATCGCGGCACCATTCTCGACACCTCCCCCGAACTGTTTGACCGACTGTTTGCGGTCAATGTGAGGGCGCCGTTTTTCCTGATGCAGGAAGCCTTGAAGCTGATGATCAGCCAGAGGGTTGAAGGTGCAGTGGTCAATATCCAGAGTGTCACCGGCCACGGCGGGCAATCGTTCTTGAGTGCCTACGCGGCGTCCAAGGGCGCTCTCGCGATTCTGACCAAAAACGTGGCGTTCAGCGCCCTGCGCAACCGGATTCGGGTCAACGGCTTGAACATCGGCTGGATGGACACACCTCACGAGGATGAAATCCAGCGGCACTACCACGGCGCCGGGGATGGCTGGTTGGAGGCCGCCGAAGCCGCGCAGCCCTTCGGCCGCCTGCTCAAACCTGAAGAGGTGGCCCGGAGCGTGGCATTTCTATTGTCACGCGAGTCGGGAATGATGACCGGCACGGTGATCGACCTGGAGCAAGGCGTCATCGGCTGTGGCGACGGCGGCACCCCACGCCCCGATCAGGCCCTGAGCCTGGTGGAGGGTGCGTGATGCCTGCCTTTGTCAGCGCCGATGCGGTGCAACTGGAAGATTTTCACTCGATCTGTGCCCAGCAGGCTGCTGCCGAGGACTACCCGCACTGCGCCGAAGTGTGCAGCAACATCCCGATCTATCAGGCCCAGGCACTGCGCAACGGCGATCGTCACGCCGTGCTGGACGAACTGCATCGCCTGTTCAGCCAGGGGCCGGGAGTGATGGTGGTGCGCCAGGGCTACGCCGACCTGGACGTGGTCGACCGTCACAGCCAGGTATTCGAAGCGATCTTTGCCCAAGAGGCTGCGCAAGGTGTGGCCGCCGACCACTTCGCCAAGGCCGGCAGTAACGGACGTATCTGGAACTCATTACAGAAGGCCGCACTGCAGTCGCCGGCATCCTTTGTCGAATATTACGCCAACCCACTGCTGGGGTTGATCGCACAAGCCTGGCTCGGCCCGGGCTACCAAGTCACGGCCCAGGTCAACGTGGTGCACCCCGGTGGCCAAGCCCAGCAACCGCACCGTGATTATCACCTCGGGTTCCAGACCATCGACGTGGTGGAGCGCTTTCCGTTGCCCCTGCACACGCTGTCCCAATACCTCACGCTGCAAGGGGCCGTGGCCCACAGCGACATGCCCCTGGAAACCGGCCCGACCCAACTGCTGCCGTTTTCCCAGCAATACCCGCTGGGCTACCTGGCCTGGAGGCGCACTGAATTCATCGAGTACTTCCAGCAGCATGCCGTGCAATTGCCGCTGAACAAAGGTGACCTGCTGTTCTTCAACCCGGCCCTGTTTCACGCCGCTGGCACCAATCGCACACCGGACCGCCAGCGCATGGCCAACCTGCTGCAAATCTCCTCGGCGTTCGGCAAAACGATGGAGGCTGTGGACCGCGACCGGATGATGCTGGCGCTGTACCCCTGCCTGTTGGAGCGCCTGGCGGACAACGTCATGGATGGCGAGGCGCTGCACGCGGTGATCGCCTGCACCGCCGATGGCTATTCCTTTCCCACCAACCTGGATACCGACCCACCCTTACAGGGCCTGGCTCCGCAAACCGGGCAGCAACTGATGTTGCAGGCACTGAACGAACGCTGGCCCTGCGAGACCTTTGCCGAACGCGTTGCGCAACTACACGCCAAACGCCAAGGCTGAGGAATGTTTTCAACGTCTTTCAAAACAACAAAAAAACGGACTGACACCATGAAAAAACAGCTGCTGACCTTGCTCCTGACCCTCATCGTTACCCCGCTAGCCCTCGCCGAGACACGCATCGGCGTCAGCATCGCCCAGGTGGACGACGTGTTCCTCGCCCAGATGCGTGACTACATGGCGGCCCACGCCAGGGACCTCACCGACGTGACCCTGCAATTCGAAGACGCCCAAGGCGATGTGGTGCGCCAACTGAACCAGGTGCAGAGCTTTTCTGCCCAAGGCATGGACGCGATTATCGTCAACGCGGTCGACACCGCCGCTACCCAGAAAATGACTGTGAATGCCCAGCAGGCGGGTATCCCGCTGGTGTACGTCAACCGTCGCCCGGACATCCCCGGCTTACCGGCCGGGGTGGGTTATGTCGGCTCGGACGAGATCAAAGCGGGCGAGATTCAGATGCGCTACCTCGCGGAAAAAATGAACGGCAAGGGCAACCTCGCAATCATGCTCGGCTTGCTCTCTAACAACGCCACCCACAACCGCACACAGGGCGTGAAAAACGTACTGAAGGATTACCCCAACATCCATATCGTCGAAGAACAAAGCGCCGACTGGCAGCGCAGCAAGGCCATGGACCTGATGAACAACTGGATCGTCTCGGGCAAGAAAATCGACGCCGTGGCGGCCAATGCCGATGAAATGGCTATCGGTGCCGCGATGGCGATTACCCAGGCCGGCATGCACCCTGGCAAGGACATCCTGGTGGGCGGCAGCGACGGCGGCCCCGCCGGCCTGGATGCGATCAAGAAAGATCTATTGGTAGTCACGGCCTATCAGGACAACAAGGGCCAGGCCGTCGGCTCGATTGACCTGGCGCTGAAGATGATCAGGAAGCAGCCCTACACGGCGGAGCTGACCATTCCCTATCAACAGATCACCAAGGACAACTATCAGGCCTTTCTCACGCCTTGATTGTTATCAGCCCAGCGCCAAGCAGACCGGCCAGCCCCGACAAACAGAGCACTCCCACTCCATAAGCGAGGGTGCGCCAGGGCTGGCGGCCGCTCAGATACATCACCGTATGCATCACACGGGCAGCGGTGAACAGACAGAACAACCCCGCGGTAGCGGTGCCTGGCGTTTCCATCGCCAGGCACAGGCCACCCAAAATGAAGAACAACGGAATATTTTCCAGATCATTGGCCCAAGCCTTTTCGGCCCGGGAGACTTGCGGTAACTCCTGGGGATTCGCATCGCGATGGAAGAAAGCTGCATCCTCGTGGTTAGTGAATGCACGGAATCTGAGTCGAAAGAAACCCTGGTAACAGGAGATCGCCAGCATCTTCAAGAACAGCACCAGTACGCACAACGCATAAACCTCCATCACCGGCCCCCTGAAGGTTCGCGGAACCCGTTGACCACGATATACAGCAGCGGACCGATGGATACGAAAACCGCCGTTACCAGTAAATAGGGCAACACCGACGCCAGGGATTTGCCCCTGGCCCGCGCATCCCGGTACATCCATACGCCCGCCAAGGCCGCCATCAGATACAAATCAATCACCACCTGGGCAGTATCCGGCCTCGATATCAATTCACGTCCGAACGCCATGAGCGATTGTTCGGCGATCAGCATCGTGATCAATGTGTACAGGGCAAAAGCCAACAGCCCGGCCAGGGCAATCCAGGGTCTGCGCATGTTCTCCTCCTTGGAGACAACGGTTCGGGAAGCTGCACATTAGTGATAACGTCGTTCCCCTCTCAATGACCTCGAAGGTCATCGACACCACCGACCCGCACGGCCAGAGTCAACCCATGAGCAGCCAACCTTTCCCCCGCGCCAACCCCGACACTACCGCCGGCACGCAACTGCGCGTGCTGCGTCGGCACGCCAGATTGAGCCAGCTGGAACTGGCGCTGATCACCGGGGTTTCCCAACGCCACCTGAGCTGCATCGAGACCGGGCGCGCCAAGCCGAGCCCGGGCACCTTGCATAATTTGCTGATGGCGCTGGAGGTTCCGCTGGAGCAATGCAACAGCGTGTTCCTCGCTGCCGGCTTCGCCCCGCGCTATGAGGCAACCCCGCTCTCCTCGCCCTCCATGGAGGCTATTCGCGAGGCAATCAGCCATGTGCTGCACGCCAATAATCCTGCACCGGCAATCGTGCTGGGCAGCCATTGGGAAGTGCTCGCCGCCAATGCCAGTACCCACGTGCTGTTCGATCTGGTGGGGATCAAGCCGGAAGCGGCTGAAGAGCTGAATTTGCTGGTCACCCTGCTGCAGCCTGGTGGGCTGGGTGATCACTTGATCAACGCTGACGAAATCCGCACCGTCGCCTGGCAACGGGCGACGCGCGAGGCGTTGGGCAACTCCGAACTTGCCAGGCTTCTGGACAGCCTGCCGGCCCCGCAAAGTACCGAAGCCTTGGTCAATGAACCGCCGCCACTGGTGCTGACACGCGTCAACTCCCGTGAAGGTGAGCTGAACTTCATGTCGACCTTCACCACCTTCGGCATGCCTCAGGACATCACGGTAACGTCGTTGCGCATCGAGCATTTGATTCCGGCGGATGCGCAGACGTGGCAGGTGATGACCGCGGCGTATGAGCGGTCATTGGTGAGGTAGAAAGCCGCGGCGGGGCCATTAGTTATTTGTCGTATTTTGCCCGCCATAGCTATTGGCGCGGCTCTTGGAGGAGGAGCCGTTGCTGTATTGGGTGTCTTGCCCGCCGTAGCTATTGGAGCGGCTCTTGGCTGAGGTGCCGTCGCTGTATTGAGTGTCTTGCCCACCATAGCTGTTGGAACGGGTCTTGGCCGAGGTGCCGTCGCCGTATTGGATATCCTGCCCGCCATAACTATTGGAGCGGCTCTTGGAGGAAGTACCATCGCTGTATTGGGTGTCTTGCCCACCGTAGCTATTGGCGCGACTCTTGGAAGAGGTGCCATTGTCGTATTCGCAATCGGACCCACCATAACTGTTCGCCCTGCACGTCTCGGCAACCGCTTGGTAAAGCGGCGCAGCCAACAAAACCGTGCCCAGCAAAACGACCTTAAGCTTCATGTTAATTCCTTGTAGAGGTGGCGATACGCTATTACAGACTGGAGATTCTGAACTTAGTTTCCAACGTTCTGAAATGCGCTCGCGCGAGCCGACGTGGCAACCCTTTGCCAGCCCCGGCAACTCCTGGCCTGCGCCCTGCCCCGGCAATACCACCCAGCCCGCGCCGCACAAGGCATGCAGCACATGGCCCGGGTTTTGCTCTGTTGCTGCTACCAATAAGGGAGCGGCACCATGATAGGAAGCACGACAAGTCTGTTAGCGCTGGGACAGAAGACTTTTACACAATCCATGGAAAACGGCACCCTGCGGGCTGGGAGGATTGAAGTCACCAACGCCACGCCCGAGATCAAGACCAAGCTGGAAGCCAGCTATCAGGAGCAAGTGCGCTCGACCGCGCAAACCGTTGCCACCGCCAGGGCCAACCCTTCATGGGCGACCTTCGACGATAAAGGCAACGCCGTCGAACTGCCCGATGTTCAGTCACTCAGCAAAAGCGACGCCACCCATGTGGCCAACGGTCTTCAGTACCTGCTCGATATCGGGCGCCTGGACGGCAAGACTGTCACCGCGAAAAATGGCGACCAGTCGACCGATAACATCGCGGTCTACAAAGACTGGCTCCAGGCCCACATCGGCGTTGATGTACAGGCCTGAGACGGTTCACACCATCGGCACGGCAATCAGCAAGATCGCCGTGCCATGGGTGGCCGTCGCCGCCACCACACCGTAGCGCATCCGCACCAGCCCGCAGGCCACGCCTTCAATCAGGGTAAAGGCCAACACTGGCCAGCCCAGTTGCGTCACGCTCAACGCCAGAAATGAATGGCACGCGGCGAACGCCAACCCGCTGAGCAACGCCGCGCGCAGCGGCGTAACGTGCTGTTCGAGATAGCCCTGCAGGAAGCCGCGAAACAGCACCTCTTCCAGCGCATTGGCGCAGTAGGCAAGCACCAGCATGCCCATCAGCCAGGCCCAGTAAACCGGCTCAATGCCTTGATACAGCCGCAATGGCAGGCCGATCAGACACCCGGCCCCGAGTCCCACCGCCAGGCCAGCCCAACGATTGCCCTTGAACAGCACCGTCAGTTGCCACAACTCCGGTGCCAGGCGCGCGAGCAGGGCAATCAGCCCAAGGGATAACCCGCCCAGCGCGGCCAGCACCCACGGGTTGGCCGTGAATTCGATCTGCACCTCGCGGCTCAGCGACCACATGCCCAGTGGCGTCATCGCATCGCGCATCAGCACAAAGGCCAGCAGCAGGATAACGATGCGCAAGCCCGGCAATGTTTTCGGCGTGAGACCGAACCACAGGCCAAACAGGATCAGTCCCGGGAGCAGGTAGATTCCATAGTGGACCAGTACCGCAAACGCCTCGGCGATCACCCGGTTTCAGTCCCGTGCCACGGCGATCATGTCGATTTCCACGGCCGCGCCCTTGGGCAATTGCAGCACGCCCACCGAGGTGCGCGTATGGGATCCTGCGGCCCCCAGGATCTCGTTCAACAGGTCCGACGCACCGTTGGCCACTTCGCTTTGCTGGTCGAAGTCATCCGCGCTGCGCACGTACACATTGATCTTGAGGATCGCCTTGACCTGGTCCAGCGAACCCAGCGCCTGCTTGAGCAACCCCAGGCAACGCAGTGCGCTGACGCCCGCGGCAATCTGTGCGTCGGCCAGGCTGAGGCTTTCGCCGACCTTGCCGGGCAACACGATGGCGTCACCCACCCGCGGAATCTGGCCGCTGATGTAGACGTGATTGCCGTCCCTCAGCAGCGGCGTGTAGTTGCCGCCGATCTTGAACTCGTTGAGTTGATAACCCAGGCGCACCATGGCCGCCGCGTACTTTTGATCCGGTGTCATTTTTTTGTTTTCCTCAGTCGTTGCGAATCCACGCCATGAAGTCGCCGGCCACAGCATAGCCATGTGCCATTTCCACGGGAAGTGCCGACCGCTATTTCGCAAGTGATACGACAACCAATACTGGCAAACAGCGCTTATCTTCTAGCCAAGAACAAATTTCACTTTCCTTGATCCCGGTAAATACGGCATGGTTGTACGACGACTTAAAAACACAATCCGAGTCGTCCCGGTACCCACAACAACAAGGAAACACCCATGCAAAACGTCAAGGTTCTGATTGGTTTTCTGTGCCTGTTCAGCGGCTACGCGGCCGCCGCGCCCGCCGCAATTGACAAGGATGTAGCCGTTGCGGTCGATCACCTGACCCAGGCCATGCTGCACAAGGACATCCCGCAACTGCAGGCCCTCACCGCGAACAACCTCACCTACGGCCATTCCAGCGGCAAGGTCCAGAACAAGCAGGAATTTATCGCCGACATTGAAACCGGCAGAAGCGGTTTCAAGACCCTGGAAATGCAGAAACAGACCATCACCCTCAATGGCGACACCGCCCTGGTGCGCAACCACTTTTCCGCGCAGGCGGTGAACAGTGGCGTCGAGGTGCCCACCGAAATTGAAAACTTCCAGGTCTGGCAGAAGCAGAAAGGCAAATGGCTGCTGATCGGGCGCCAGGCCTACAAGTTCTGAGTCCCGCCTGGATCGTTCCCACGCTCTGCGTGGGAATGCATCCGGTGACGCTCTGCGTCACTATCGCGCAAATCTACAGCGGGACGCGGAGCGTCCAAGGCGGCGTTCCCACGCAGAGCGTGGGAACGATCCGGCCCCCTAGCACGCCTCCACCGCCCAGCGCACTTTCACCAACGCCTCGCGCAACACCTCCCGGTCCACCGAACCCAGCGCCACACGCAAGGCATGGGGCACGTGGGCCGAAACGGCAAACGGCTCGGCGGTGGACACCGAGATATTCTCCCGGGCCAGCGCCATGGTGATCTGGTCGGCGCGGGCATCCTCCGGCAACGGCAACCACAAGAAATACGAAGACGGATGGCGGATAACATTCAAGCCCGCCAACACCTCATCGGCCACCGCCTGGCGCGCCTGGGCGTCCTTACGTTTTTGCGCTTCAAGCTGCAGCACCGTGCCGTCGTCGATCCACGCGGCAGCCACCGCAGTCATCACCCCCGGAGTGTTCCAGGTGGTGGCCATGACCGTACGTTCCAGCGCCGCCATCCACGGCAACGGCGCAGCCACGTAACCCACCCGCAGGCCGGTGGCGACGCTCTTGGACAGCCCCGACACGTAAACCGTGCGTTCCGGCGCCAGTTCGGCCACGGGCGGTGGCGCGTCCTCGGCTAAAAACGCGTAGGCAGCATCCTCGATCAGGATCAGGTCATGCCGACGGGCAATCGCCACCAGGTGCTCGCGCTGCTCTATGCTCATCACCCAGCCCAACGGGTTATGCAGCGTCGGCATGCTGTACACGGCGCGTACCGGGCGCCGGGCGCAGAGTTGTTCAAGAAAGGCCAAGTCGGGGCCCGTCGCGGTCACCGGGATCGCGACGATTTCCAGGTGCAGCGTCTCGGCCAACACCTTGAACCCGGAATAGGTCAGCGCATCCACCGCCACCACATCGCCGGGCTTGAGCAGCGACATCATGGTCACCGCCAGCCCATGCTGGGCACCGCTGACGATCAGCACCTGCTCGGCCTGCACCGTCAACCCACGACTCAGCAGATGACGCGCCACCGCTGCCCGCTCATGCAGCCGACCGGCGTGAGGCTGATAGCGCAGCAGCGCCGCCAGGTCGCCGGACAACGCCAACTGGCGCAATGCGGTGCGCAGCAGGTCGGTCTGGCCCGGCAGCGACGGGTAGTTGAAGTTGAGATCGATCATGCCCGCCGCCACCGCGATCTGGCCGACGCCCTGCCCTGGCGACAACGCGATTTCCCGCACAAAGGTTCCGCGCCCGGTTTCACCACTGACCAGGCCCATGGCCTCAAGCTCGGTGTATACCCGGCTGGCCGTGACCAGCGCCAGGCCATGGCTGGCGGCCAACTGGCGGTGCGTCGGCAACCGGGTGCCCGCCGCCAGCGCGCCCGAACGGATATCCCGGGCGAAGGTGTCCACCAATGTCTTGTAGCGGGCGCGGGGCATAGGCGATGTATCCATGACAATTCTTTGATTGTCTTGATAGTGAATCATAGGATGCGCAGGACGCAACTTATCCCTATCGAGCCCTACACCCATGGAACGAACCACCCACCTCAACACCCGGGAAAACAACGCCAGCGGCTGGATCAACGGTTTGATCGGCGTGGTGATCTTCAGCGGCTCGCTGCCGGCCACGCGCCTGGCGGTGCTGGAGTTCGATCCGGTATTCCTGACCGTCGCCCGCGCCACCATCGCCGCCCTGCTCGGCCTGTGCCTGCTGTGGCTGTTCAAGGAAAAAACCCCGGCCCGCAGTCAGTTGCTGTCCCTGGCAATCGTCGCGCTGGGCGTGGTGATCGGCTTTCCTTTGCTCACCGCACTGGCCTTGCAGTACGTCACCAGTGCCCATTCCATCGTATTTGTCGGCCTGCTGCCGTTAGCCACTGCGGTCTTCGGCGTATGGCGCGGCGGCGAGCGGCCCAAGTTGGTGTTCTGGCTGTTTTCGATCCTGGGCAGCCTGCTGGTGGTGGGCTACGCGGTTGCCCAGGGCCTGAGCGCTGCGCCCGCCGGGGATTTGCTGATGCTGTTGGCAATCCTGGTGTGCGGCCTCGGTTATGCCGAAGGAGCCAAACTCTCGCGCACCCTGGGCGGCTGGCAGGTGATCTGCTGGGCGCTGGTGATCGCGCTGCCGATTGTGGCCCCGCTGACGGCGATCCTCGCCCCGGGCACTTTCGTGAGCATCAGCCTGCCGGCCTGGCTGAGCCTGGCCTATGTGTCGCTGTTCAGCATGCTGATCGGGTTTGTGTTCTGGTACCGCGGGCTGGCCCAGGGCGGCATTGCCGCCGTCGGGCAATTGCAGTTGCTGCAACCGTTTTTCGGCCTGGCACTGGCGGCCACGCTGCTGCATGAGCAGGTGAGCCTGGGCATGCTGGGGGTGACCGTCGCGGTGATTGCGTGCGTGGCGGGGGCCAAGAAGTTCGCCCGCTAGCCATCAGCGCTCAGGCGCAACCATCTTGAACTTGATGACAATCGCATTGGACACCACGCTGTCCGCCCACTCCCCCGCGCCGATCCTGAAGTCATCGCGCTTGAGCACGAATTCGCCGTCGAACACGCCAATGCCGCTCTGCTCCTTGAGGGCCACCTTGACCTCCACCGGCCGGGTCTGGCCCTTGAGGGTCAGGTTGCCGCTGAACAGGTAACGGTTGTCGCCCAGGTCAGTGATGTGGGTCGAGGTGAAGGTGCCCACCGGGTAGGTGGTCATGTCGAACCAGCCGGGCTTGGGCAGCTCGGTGTTGGCGTCGTCGCTGCCGGCATTGATGCTCGGCAGCTGGATGGTCAGTACGGTGCTGGCGGCAGCCGGGTTTTGCGTGTCGAAATTCAGGGTCGCCGAATAGGTGCCAAACGTGCCGTACACCTCTTGGCCCATCTGGTCATAGGTGAAGCTGATGGTGCTGGCCGTCGGATTCACGTCGGTGTATTCCACGGCGTACGCGTTAGACAAGGTGGCGAAGGCAAGGAAGACCGCTGGCAATCGAGATTTCATGGGATTCTCAACCGGGAATGAACACGCTGTGCACTGCTAACAGCGTAGGCGCTGGATTTATTCACGCGCCTGGCATTAGGCTCGTGCCTCGACGGAACCCAAACAACAAGGAGCCACGATGCCCGCGCTTTCCCTGCAAGACACCACCGCCCCCGAAGGCGTCTGTTATGGCTGCGGCAGCAGCAATCCCCACGGCCTGCACATCAAGAGCCGCTGGGACGCCGACGGCATCCACGTGATCGCCGAGCACCAGCCCGACGCCCGATACAGCGGCTGGCCAGACCTGGTCTATGGCGGTCTGATCGCGATGCTGGTGGACTGCCACTCGAACTGGACCGCCATGGCCTACCACTACCGGGCCGAGCAACGCGAACCCGGCAGCCTGCCGCGTATCGACTGCGTCACCGGCAACCTGGGAATCAAATTCATCAAGCCGACACCCATGGGCGTGCCGCTGACCCTGCGTGCGAAAGTTGAAGGTGACGTGGGGCGCAAAAGCCGCGTGGTGTGCGAGGTGTACGCCGATGGCGTGCTGACGGCGATTGGCGATTCGGTCTTCGTGCGGGTCGACACCGGGCAACTGGCCGCCGCGGCCCATGGCCGGGAAGCCTGATACTGGTCTACATTCAGTCCCACCGCTAATCGAGGAAGCTACCGATGACTCGTCTGACCGCCAAAGACTTCGCCCCTGAACTGCTGGAGCTTTACGACGGCTACGCCCACGGCAAGATCAACCGCCGGGAATTTCTCGACCGCGCAGCACTGTTCACCTTCGGCGGGCTGACGGCCTCCGCCCTGCTCGCCGCCCTGAGCCCCAACTACGCCCTGGCCGAGCAGGTGAAATTCACCGACCCGGATATCGTCGCCGACTACATCACCTACCCGTCACCCAAGGGCAACGGCACGGTGCGCGGCTACCTGGTGCGCCCGGCCAAGGCCAGCGGCAAGGTGCCGGCGGTGGTGGTGGTGCATGAGAACCGGGGGTTGAACCCGTATATCGAAGACGTCGCCCGTCGGTTGGCCAAGGCCGGATTCATTGCCCTGGCGCCGGATGGCCTGACCTCGGTGGGTGGCTATCCCGGCAATGATGAGAAAGGTGTGGAGTTGCAACAGAAAGTCGATCCCGAGAAGCTGATGAACGACTTTTTCGCGGCCATCGAATGGTTGATGCACCACGATGCAAGCACCGGCAAGGTGGGCATTACCGGGTTCTGTTATGGCGGCGGCGTGACGAATGCGGCGGCCGTGGCTTATCCGGAACTGGGTGCGGCGGTGTCGTTTTATGGGCGCCAGCCGGAAGCCAAGGATGTGCCACGGATCAAGGCACCGATCATGTTGCATTACGGTGAGCTGGATACGCGGATCAATGAGGGCTGGCCGGCGTATGAGAAAGCGTTGAAGGCGGCCGGCACGACCTATGAGGCGTTTATCTACAAGGGCGCCAATCACGGCTTCCACAACGATTCGACGCCGAGGTATGACGAGGCGGCGGCGAATCTGGCGTGGGAGCGGACGTTGGGCTGGTTCAAGAAATACCTGGTGTAACCCGCCCTCCAAAACACCACCCAACTCATGTGGGAGCGGGCTTGCTCGCGAACGCGGTGTGTCAGTCAGCTGATGTTTGACTGATCCACCGCTTTCGCGAGCAAGCCCGCTCCCACAGGGGACTTTCAGCGTTCTTGAGGTCAGTGCTCCAGCGCATACCGCCGGCAATGATTCAAATACCCTTCCTCATGGCTCCCCACCAACTGCACCACACTGGTCCACAGCCACGAAGGCGCATCCAGTTGCCTGGAGCGATTCTCTTGCAACAGCGCCATCCAGTCCTTGCGCGTATCCCGGTCCATCTGCCGCGCATGGGCCACGCCGACCACCCGCGCCAGGTACCCGGCCGCGTGCATCGCATCAATCTCGCTCAGCTCATCCAGCTCCAGCTTCATGTCCTGGGGCAGCAGTTCGCGAATGAAAAAACCGTGATCCAGAAACCGCGTGGCCAACATCCGCTCCCCCAACGCCGGTGACAGGTGCCGCGCGCCCTCCACCACCCGCCGGCCGTTATCCCGAGGCATTTTTGCCCGGGCCGCACGCGGCGCCGCAGCGCCTACCGCTTCCTTGATGTCGAGCAGGCAGTATTCCTGATCAGACTTGTCACCTACTCCCAGCAACACCGCATAACGCAGCAATCCAAGGGAGCTGCAACCCTTGACCCAATAGGCCGAGTCCAGCAGCTCAACCTCGGCGTCGTTGGAGCGGCCTTTGAGCGAAGTCACCAGCCGGTGGATTTCATCCGACGCGCACAACGTTTCAAGGGCGGACTTTTCTGCCCGCGACAACGACCAGAAATGCTTGCCCAGCGGAATCGTCGGCCGGGTGTTTTCAATACGTTCGCGAGCCAGATTCTTCCAGGTGCGCTCCACCGCACTGCGCATCCCGGACTTGACCTGAGACGGGCGCGGCGGTGCCTCGTCGGGCTTGTCCTTGAACGCCTGCGCGTAGCCCACCATCATCTCTTCAAGCATGCGGGCGGTGGTCACCCCCGGCAGGTCCGAACCCCGCGCAGCGGTGGCCAGGGACAACGCCAGGCGCACCAGGTCATGGGCCGGATTGCCGATCACCGCCTGGTCAAGGTCACGGATATGCATATCGATCCGGCCCTTGGTATCGCCCGTGGGCCCAAGGTTACCGGCGTGGCAGTCGCCGCAGATCCAGATCTCCGGTCCGTGGGGCAAGCGCCGGCCGCGCTGGCTGTGCAGCCACTCGTAAAACTGAACCGTACTGCCCCGCACATAAGCGTGGGCGGAGCGCGCCATCTTCAGGTTGCGCAGTTGCGTGAGGTGGGGCATTCGCGAAGAGGGACGCGGAATTTTCATAGAGGTACTCGTCGTGGAGATACGGTAGAGGCTGGCCCGCGACAAATGTTTCATTTTGTTTCAGAGGATTCTATTAATAAGCCACGCCAATCAATCCCACTGCAATCGGTCTTTCTATTCCTCCCGTCCCCGGGACTAGCATCGGGTCAACTCGATGCAGCGAGTCACAACCCTAACTGCACACATCCCCAAACACTGCCGCCCTAACAAAAGAGATAACGCAGATGAATGAAGTGATGAACACCGCACCCGCCAAGATCAACCTGGTCAAGGCCCGAGGCTCGCTGGTATGGGACGATCAGGGCAAGGAATACATCGACTGTACCGCCCAGGCCTGGTCGAACAATTTGGGTGCCAATGACCCCCGGGTGGTGGAAGCCGCCGTTGCGCAATTGCGCGAAATGACTCACATCCGCCCCAACTTTGGCTCACCGGCCCACACCCGGCTGGTGAAGAAGCTGCGGGAGGTCTCCCCGGGCGCCCTCAACCAGATGGGCTTTGCCCTGCATGGCAGCCTCGCCGGTGAAATGGCGATGAAACTGGCTTTCAAGAACCGCCCCGGTGCACAGAACTTGCTGGTGCTGCAGGACGGCTACCACGGCCGCTCCCTGGCCACCCTCGGCGCCAGTTGGCCGCACCCGAACAATCCATTCCTGGCGATCCAGCCACGTTCCACCCGCGTCCCCCACCCCAACCCGTACCGCACGCGCCTGGGCATGGACCCGGAAACCGAGTCGCAGCTGTGCCTTGGCCTGCTGGAAGAAACCATCCTCAAGGGCGTCGACGGTGGCGTGGCAGCAGTGATGATGGAACCGATCCAGGGCAATGGCGGGCATATCGAGTTCCCCCGCTCCTACTACAAAGGCGTGCGCGAGATCTGCGACCGCCTCGGCGTGCTGCTGATTTTTGATGAAGTGCAGACCGGTTTCGGGCGCATGGGCACGATGTTCGCTGCGGACTATTACGACGTGCTGCCCGACATCATCGTGTTCGGCAAAGGCGTCGGCGGCGGCTTCCCGCTGGCCGGGATCCTCGCCGATGACAAGCTCAAGTGGTTCGACGAAGGTGAAGAAGCCCTGACCTTCGGCCACTTCCCGGTCTCGCTGGCCGCCGGCTACGCCACGGTGGAAGCGATCGTCGCCGACAACCTCTGCGAAAAAGCCCGCGACTCCGGCGACTACATCACCGCACGCCTCAAGGACATGCAAACCCGCCACCCGCTGATCGGCGACGTGCGCTGCCCCGGGCTGATGGCGTCCATCGAGCTGGTCAAGGACCGCACCACCAAGGAACCGGCCTGCCGCGAATCCCAGGAGGTGTATCGCCTTGGGGTGGAGCGCGGCGTATTGTTTGGCGAAAGCCGCTACGCCGGGCTGGGTAACCTGATCAAGGTCAAGCCTCCGCTGGATATCGAACGCCCGTTGCTGGCCAAGGCCCTCGATGTGCTGGACGAGGTGATCGGCATCATCGAGGAGCAACGGCCATGAGCACATTCGTTGAAAACACCGTGACCGCCCCGCCGAATGCCCAGGCCCCGCTGTCCAGCGACGACGCCGACCTGGCCAGCCTCGGCTACGAGCAAAAGATGCACCGCACCATGAGTTCGTTCACCTCGTTTGCCCTGGCCTTTTCCATGGTCTCGATCAACACCGGGGTGGTCACGCTGTTCGCCGACCCGTTCAACCGCGTCGGCGGTATCGGCATCCTTTTGTGGCTGCTGGTGATCCCGCTGGTGTGCTGTATCGTCATGGTCTACTGCCACCTGGCCGGGCGCATTCCGCTTACCGGCTACGCCTACCAATGGTCCAGCCGGTTGGCGGGCAATCACTTCGGCTGGTTTACCGGCTGGGTCGCGTTCACCTCGTTTGTCGCCGGTACAGCCGCCACCTCGGCGGCCATCGGCACGGTGTTCGCGCCGGAGATCTGGGCCAACCCGACACAGGGCCAGATCCAGGGCCTGAGCATCGGTGCCACGCTGGTGGTAGGCCTGCTGAACATCTGCGGGATTCGCCTGGCCACGCGGATCAACGACATCGGCGCGATCATCGAAATCATCGGCACGGTGCTGCTGGCGATTGCGTTGTTCTTCGGGGTGTTTTTCTTCTTCGAGCACACCCAGGGCGTGGCGATCCTGACCTCGGCACAACCGGTCAGCGGCGGCACCCTCAGCTTCACCACCCTCGCCCTCGCCACCTTGCTGCCGGTCTCGGTGCTGCTGGGTTGGGAAGGCGCCGCCGACTTGTCCGAAGAAACCAAGGACCCACGCCGCGCCGCGCCCCGGGCGATGATTCGTGCGGTGCTGGTGTCCAGTGTATTGGGCTTCGTGGTGTTCGCCTTGCTGAGCATTGCGATCCCGGGGTCGGTCAGCGAGCTGCTCAGCCACAGCGAAAACCCGGTGATCAATATCGTGCGCCTGCAACTGGGCAACGCCGCCGGCGTGGGCATGATCGTGATCGCCTTCGCCTCGATCCTCGCCTGCCTGATCGCCAACATGGCGGTGGCCACGCGTATGACCTTCGCCCTGTCCCGGGACAACATGCTGCCGGGCTCCAAGGTGCTGGCGAAGATCAACCCGCACTTCGGTACGCCGGTCGCCGCCATCGTGCTGATCACCGCCATTGCCGTGCTGCTGAACCTGGCGAGCGGCGGGTTTGTCACGGCGATCTACTCGATGGTCGGCCTGACCTACTACTGCACCTACCTGCTGACGCTGATTGCCGCGTACCTGGCCTATAAAAATGGCCGGATGCCGGGGGCGCCTGCGGGGGTGTTCAGCCTGGGCAAGTGGTTGTTGCCGATGATCGTCCTCGGTGGCCTGTGGGCCATCGCGGTGATCCTGACCCTGAGCGTGCCCGAAGAAAGCCACACCGGCGCCATCACCACCGGGGTTACACTCGGGGTCGGCGTGCTGTGGTGGTTGTTTTCGCTGCGCACGCGCCTTAACAATGGCACCGCCGGGCCGAGCGGCAAATTGCTCGACCACTAGCCGCTGATTGCAGCCAAACAACAAAACCCCGGGCGCCGGGGTTTTGTCTTGTTACCGTCAAGGAGCTTCCCGATGTTTGAACAGGCCAGTTGGCTCAATCAACCCCAGCAATGGAGCCGAGAAGGCCAGCGCCTCAAGGTGCGCACCGATGCCAGCACCGATTTCTGGCGCGAAACCCACTATGGTTTTGTGCGCGACAACGGGCATTTCCTGTTTGTTGAAACCGACGGCGACTTTACCGCCCAAGTCAAAATCCACAGCGCGTTTACCCACCTGTATGACCAGGCCGGGTTGATGGTGCGGGTGGATGAAGCGCATTGGGTGAAGATCGGTGCAGAGCTGTCCGACGGTGTGACGCTGTTGAGCAGCGTATTGACCGATGGCGTGTCGGACTGGGCCACCGGTGTGTTCCCGGGTGATCCCGAGGCGTTCTGGATTCGCGCCACCGTGGCCAAGGGCGTGCTGCTCGTGCAGGTGTCGGTGGATGGTGTGAGTTGGCCATTGGTGCGCCTGGCGCCGTTCCCCGTGGCTGCGTCGTATCGGGTGGGGCCTTATTGCTGCACGCCGGAACGTGGCGGGCTGGAGGTGGAGTTTTCCGAGCTTCAGGTAAGTGCGCCCAACGGCAAATCCCTGCACGACCTGTCCTGACTAACCCCGGCTGCTCGCCACTTCCATCGCCAACTCGGCAAAGTTGCGCGCCGCCACACTCGGTTGTGGCGGCAAGGCGACCGCCACTTCACACATCGGCATATCGCTGATCACCGGGAAGGCCAGGCCGGGCCGTGCATAAAAACGTGCGGTGGACAGCGCGGTGATACTGATCCCGCGCTCCGACGCCACCGCCTGCAACTCGGTCTCCACCGTCGAAGCTTCATGGACGATCCGCGCCGGCTGGCCATCGCGGTACGCGTCGGCGGTCCAGAAACTGCGCCACACGCCCACTCCCGGTGCAGCAATGATCGGCTCATCCAGCACATCGTAGATGCTCACGCTGCTCTCCCCGGCCAACCGGTGGCTGGACGCCAGGCACGCCACGCAGGGTTCGGTCACCAGGGTGTGCAACTCGATGTCCGGCAGGCCCAGTGGCGGGCGCAGCACCGATACGTCCATGCCCTCGTCGATCCCGGCATGGGGCGAGCCGAAGTCATACTCGCGCACCACCAGTTCGATCTCCGGGTAGCGCCTGGCGAACACGCTGAGGATTTGCGGCATCAAGTCCACACCCGCGCCGATCAGGAAGCCGATATTCAATGAGCCGCGTACGCCGCGTGCATGTTCGTGGGCGGTGCGTACCAGGCGGCTTACGCCATTGACGATTTCCCGCGCCTCTACCAGCAAGGCCAGGCCGGCTTCGGTCAGTGCCACGTTGCGGGTGTTGCGTTGGAACAGTTGTACGTCCAGCAGCGCCTCAAACTGGCGGATGGTCTGGGACAGCGCCGGTTGCGAGACATGCAGACGGGTCGCGGCGCGCACGAAGCTGAGCTCCTCGGCCACCACCACGAAGGCCTTGAGTTGACGGATGTCTACGCCGGAAGTTTGCATTGCAGCCTCTTATGATCAATGGGCAGACCGAGTGGGAGAATAACCTGTGGCGAGGGAGCTTGCTCCCGCTGGGTTGCACAGCGACCCTGAAACCATCCGCCGCGTTCTTGCTGAACTAACACCGTCGCTTCTTTGGGGCCGCTACGCAGCCCAGCGGGAGCAAGCTCCCTCGCCACAGCGTCGACCCAACCTCAGTGCATGACCACTTCACGCAACCACGTCTTGAACGCCAGCATCGCCGGCGTCTCGGCCCGTGACTGCAAGCGCGTCAGCCAATAACTGCCGGTGGTGATACCGATCTCGAACGGCTGGCGAATCACGTCCGTCGCCAACTGCCGGCTGAACATCATCGCCGGCGCCAGGGCCACCCCCGCCCCTTGCAGCGCCGCCTCCATCATCGCCAGGGACGAGTCGAAAACGATACTGCGCGGCACCAGCGTGTCGGCAGGCAAGCCCGCGGCCTGGAACCATTGCGTCCACTCATCCGCACGATATGAGCGCAGCAGCGTGTGCTTCAACAGGTCCGCCGGAGTCTGCAATTGCCGAGCAAGTTGCGGCACGCACAGCACCGTCAGCGGTGCCTCCAGCAATTGGCACGCCTCGGTGCCGTGCCACGCGCCGGAACCAAACCGGATAGCGTAATCCAGGCCTTCGGCCGCCACGTCGACGCGGTTGTTGTTGGTGGACAGGCGCAAGTCGATAAACGGGTAGCGCGCCTGGAAATCCGCAAGCCGCGGCAACAGCCAGCCCACCGCAAAGGTGCCCACCGCGCCTACCGTCAATACTTCGCGGTAATGCCCACCTTCAAACTGGCCTAAGGTTTGAGCTATCCGGTCGAAGGATTCGCGCAACACCGGCAGCAGGGTCTCGCCCTCGCTGGTGAGCATCAGGCCCCGGGGCAGGCGTTTGAACAGCGTGACATTGAGCTGCGCCTCCAGGCTTTTCACCTGGTGACTGACCGCCGCCTGGGTGACGCACAATTCAATCGCCGCCCGGGTAAAACTCAAATGCCGTGCGGAAGCCTCGAAGGCTCGCAGCGCGTTGAGTGGCAAATGGGAACGGAGCATGGCTTGACCCTAATTTTTCTAATGGCTGTTGCGAGATATCATCGTTTGCTGCGGGATCACAAACTGCCTAGATTTGCGGCGCCTGCGCAGGCAACGGTATTCACCCGATCACCTTCATGGAAGTCACGTCATCATGTACACATCCCTTTTTCCAACCGTGCGCAACACCGCGATATTCGCCTTATTGCTCGGCGCAGGCAACTGCATGGCGGCTACCGACATGCGCCAGGTCGTGGACAGTACTGTCCAGCCCCTGATGCACCAACAGGACATCGCCGGCCTGTCGGTGGCGATCGTACAGAACGGCAAGGCGCAATACTTTAACTACGGCGTTGCCAGCAAGGAGAGCAAGCAGCCCGTCACCGAAAACACCCTGTTTGAAATCGGCTCGGTGAGCAAGACCTTCACCGCCACCCTCGCCGGCTATGCCCTGGCCAACGGCAAGCTGAAGCTGTCGGACCCGGCCAGCCAATACCTGCCGGCATTGCGCGGCGACACGTTTGACCACATCAGCCTGCTCAACCTCGGCACCTACACCGCAGGTGGCTTGCCCCTGCAATTCCCCGATGAGTCCGATAACGCCGGCAAGATGATCAGCTACTACCAGCACTGGAAACCGGACTTCGCTCCCGGCACCCAACGCCTGTATTCCAACCCGAGCATCGGCTTGTTCGGCCACCTGGCAGCGCAAAGCCTGGGCCAGCCGTTTGACCGGTTGATGGCGCAGACCCTGCTGCCGAAACTCGGCCTCAAGCACACCTTTATCAGCGTACCCAAGTCACAAATGAACCTGTACGCCCAGGGTTACGACAAGTCCGGCAAACCGGTGCGCGTCGGGCCTGGCGCCCTGGACGCCGAGGCCTACGGCATCAAGACCAGCACCTCGGACCTGATTCAGTACGTTGAAGTGAACATGCACCCGGCGAAGCTGGAGAAGCCGCTGCAACAGGCGATTGCCGCAACCCACACCGGCTACTACACGGTGGATGGCATGACCCAGGGCCTCGGCTGGGAGATGTACCCCTACCCGATCACGCTGGATGCATTGACCCAAGGCAACTCGGCGCAAATGGCCTTTCAGCCCCACAAGGTCAACTGGCTGACACCACCGCAAGCGCCCCATGCCGACACGCTGGTGAACAAGACTGGCGCCACCAGTGGTTTTGGCGCCTATGTGGCGTACGTGCCGAGCAAAGGCCTGGGGGTGGTGATCCTGGCGAACAAGAACTACCCGAATGCCGAACGGGTGAAAGTGGCCCATGCGATCTTGAGTGCGATGGATAAATAAATCCCTGCACACCTCAAATGTGGGAGCGGGCTTGCCCGCGATGGCGGTGTATCAGTCGGCACATGTGCTGGCTGACACGCCCTCATCGCGGGCAAGCCCGCTCCCACATTGTTTTGTGGCGTGATTCAAGTTGGGTTTACATCCCCAGCCAGTGCGGCAAGGCCAGGGAGATGAACGGCAGGTAGGTCACCATGATCAGGAACACCAGCAGGATCATCAGCCACGGCAACGCCGCGCGGATGGTCTGCCCCAGGGTCAGCCCTGTCACTGCCGAGGTCACAAACAGGTTCAACCCCACCGGCGGATGCACCAGGCCAATCTCCATATTGACCACCATCACAATCCCCAGGTGAATCGGGTCGATCCCCAGCTTCATCGCAATCGGGAAAAAGATCGGCGCCAGGATCAGCACGATCGCCGACGGCTCCATAAAGCTGCCCGCCACCAGCAGCACCACGTTGACCATGATCAGGAAACCAATCGGCGTCAGGCCCTCGGAGATCACCCACGCGGTGATTTCCTGGGGAATCTGCTCCGTGGTCAGCACGTGAGCGAAGAGCATGGCGTTGGCGATGATAAACATCAGCATGATCGCCAGGCGCCCGGACTCCAGCAGCACCTTGGGGCAATCCCTGATCTTCATGTCCTTGTAGATGAACAGCGCGACAAACGCCGAGTACACCGCCGCCACCGCCGCCGCTTCGGTCGGGGTGAACATGCCGCTGTAGATCCCGCCCAGGATGATCACCAGCAGCAACAGGCCCCAGAATGCCCGGCGGGCGCAGGTCAGCCACTCGCGAAAGGTCGCCCGTGGCTGGGCCGGCAGTTTCTTGATGCGCGCGACGATGTAGATCGCGACCATCAACATCAAGCCCAGCAGCAGGCCCGGAATAACCCCGGCCATGAACAGCTTGCCCACCGAGGTTTCCGTGGCGGCCGAGTACACCACCATCACGATCGACGGCGGAATCAGGATGCCCAGGGTACCGGCGTTGCAGATGATCCCGGCGCCGAATTCCTTCGGGTAGCCCGAGCGCACCATGCCCGCCACGGCAATCGAACCCACCGCCGCCACTGTCGCGGGCGAGGAGCCCGACAGTGCGGCAAACAGCATGCATGCCAGCACCGCCGCAATCGCCAGCCCGCCGCGGATATGCCCGACGCAGGCGTTGGCAAAGTCGATCAGCCGCTGCGCCACGCCACCGGTGGTCATGAACGCACCCGACAACAGGAAGAACGGAATCGCCAGGAAGGTATAGGCGTCCGAGGTTTCAAACAGCTTGATTGCCAGGGAACTCACCGAGTCCGGGCTGAACATCAGGATCGACACCGCGCCCGACAACCCCAGGGAAATCGCGATGGGCACACCGAGGAACATGAACACGAACAGCAGCAAAAACAGACACAGAACGGCCATCAGTGACGCTCCTCATGGCTGCCGGCCAACTTGCTGGCTTCACCGGCTTCGTCGGCCAGGCCCAGCCCGGTTTGGCGGTGGGTGAAGATGCGGTAGAAAATTTCCAGATAGCGGATGAACACCAGGGCAAAGCCGATGGGCACGATCACCACGATGTCGTCGACGTCGATGCCGAACTTGTCGAGGTCTTCGGCGCCGATGTGCGCGGTGGTGACCGCACTCAGCCATTTGTAGCTGGCAACCATGAACAACCCGGCGTAGGCCAGGCAGCACAGGCAAGCCAGCATGCCCAGCAGGCGCTGCACCCGGCGCGGCGTCAGCTTGACCAGCGCGTCCACGCCCAAGTGGCCGGCGGTGCGCACGCCGTAGGAGATGCCGAAGAAAATCAGCCAGCCGAACATGGCCTTGGTCAGCGCCACGCTCCAGGTCATGTCCTGGGCCCAGCCCATGGTGTGGTCACCCAGGGCGTTGAAGAAACCGCTGCTCCACGCCCACTTGTCGGCAAGGGCAAAGAACAGGGTGTAGATGTTGTTGAGCATGACGTAGACAAAAGTCACCAGGGTCATGGCGGCCAGCAGGATGGCGATAAAGCCTTCCTCCAGGTGCTCCCAGACGCGCCTTAGCGTTTGCATGGCAAAACCTCGCGAAGCGGAGATAGGTGTGTGCAAGGCTTGGAGGCGGGAACCGGATCAAAATGTGGGAGCGGGCTTGCTCGCGAAGGCGGTGTGTCAGTCACCGAATGCATCAACTGAAAGACTGCATTCGCGAGCAAGCCCGCTCCCACATTTGATCTCGGTGCTCTCCAAATTACTGGTTCGACGCGTCGGCCGCATTGATCAGGTCAGCGCCGATTTCACCTTCGAACTTCTGCCACACCGGGCGCATGGCTTCGCGCCAGAGCTGGCGTTGCTCCGGCGTCAGTTCGATGATTTCGCTGGTCTTGGCGTCGATGATCTTCTGCTTGGCCGACTGGTTCAGCGCCTCGGCCTGCTTGTTCACCTCGACGGTGACTTCAACCATGACCTGGTCCAGGGTGGTGCGCACATCCGGCGGCAGGCCGTTCCAGAACTTGGCGTTGGTGATCACCATGTAGTCGATCAGGCCATGGTTGGATTCGGTGAAGTACTTCTGCACTTCGTTGACCTTCTGGCTTTCATAGTTCGACCAGGTGTTCTCGGTGCCGTTGACGGTGCCGGTCTGCAAGCCCTGGTACACCTCGGCAAAACTCATCTTGCGCGGGTTGGCGCGGATCGCCTTGAACTGCTCTTCCAGCACGCTGGAGGCCTGCACGCGGAACTTCAGGCCACGGGCATCCTTGGGCTCACGCAATGCCTTGTTCGCCGACAGTTGCTTGAGGCCGTTGTGCCAATAGGCCAGGCCGAGGATGTTCTTGTCTTGCATCGAGGTCAGCAACGCCTTGCCCTGGGCCGCCTGGAAACGGTCGACCGCCGCCAGGTCGTTGAACAGGAACGGCAGGTCGTAGATCTGTACTTGCTTGGTGTACTGCTCAAACTTGGCCAGGGACGGCGCCAGCATCTGCACGTCGCCCAGCAGCAGCGCTTCCATTTCCTTGCCGTCGCCGAACAGCGAGGAGTTGGGGTACACCTCGACTTTCACCCGACCGGGCAGGCGTTCTTCAGCGAGCTTCTTGAACAGCAAGGCGCCCTGCCCTTTGGGGGTGTTTTCCGCGACGACGTGGGCGAACTTGATCACGATGGGGTCGGCCGCCTGGGCCAGGCCCGCGGCAAACAAGGTGGCGGCGCAGAACAGCGCCCGAGAAAGCTTGAGCATGGAAAATCACCTTCTTATTGTTGTGTTATAGGGCAAGGTGCCTGATGTCACGCGTATAGAGAATTTCGAATTTTAGATACCTGCGTTCGGCGTGGACGAACGCCGATTTTGCAAACGACAGAGATCCAATGTGGGAGCGGGCTTGCTCGCGAAAGCGGTGTGCCAGTCACCGGATGCACTGGCTGACCCGCCGCTTTCGCGAGCAAGCCCGCTCCCACATTTCTACGGTTGCGCGGCTAATAATCGTTGGGCCCGCAGCAACACCGGTGCATCCACCATCTGCCCGTCCAGCTGATACGCCCCGGCCCCATGGGCACCGGCATCCACCACCCGTTTGGCCCAGGCCAGATCCTCGGCACTGGGGGCCAACGCCTGGTGAATCACCGCCACCTGCTTGGGATGGATACACAGCGCGCCGGCAAAGCCCATTTCATAGGCATGCCGAATCGAACGGCGCAGGCCTTCGGGGTCGTCGATGGCCGGGTGCACGCCGTCCAGCGGCGCCACCAGCCCGGCGGCGCGGGAATGCACGATCAAGGCAAGGCGAGCCTGGTCCAGGGCAAATTGCGCGGCCGGGGAGCCGCTGCTCAGGTTCAAGTCCAGCGCCAGGTCCAGGCCACCAAACGACAGGCGCTCCACCAGCGGCGCATGGGCGATTTCCGCCACCGCCAGCAAACCCCGCGCACTCTCGATAATCGGCCAGATAGCCTTGCCCGTTGCAGCCACCACGGCCACCTGGGCCGCACTTTCAACCTTGGGCAGCAACACCCCCGCGACCCCGGCGTGGGCCTGACAGAACGCCACATCGGCAAAATGCTCGGGATGCTCCGGCGCGTTGATCCGCACCCACACCCGCGCCGCCGGCGTCGCCTGCAAAAACACCCCGAGGTTGTCCCGGGCCTGACGCTTGAGCGGCTCTTCCACCGCGTCTTCAAAATCCACAATCACCGCATCGGCGCCACTGGCCAGGGCCTTGGCAAAACGTTCCGGTCGGCTGCCCGGTACAAACAGCGCAGAGCGCACAAGAGAGGTTGGCATCGTTCGATTCCTTGTCAGATAACGCCGCGGATACGCAGGCCGTCGATGGCTTCAGCGGAGTAACCCAGCTGGTCGAGAATCCCCTGGCTGTGCTGCCCCAGCCCCGGCACCGCATCCATCCGCGGGGTGAACGCGGCATTGCGCGCCGGTGGCAGCAACGACGGTAATTTGCCCGCCGGGCTGTCGACTTCACGCCAACTGTCCCGGGCCTTGAGCTGCGGGTGGTCCCACACGCCTTGCATGTCGTTGACTCGTGCACTGGCGATTTGCGCGTCTTCCAGGCGCTGGATCACGCCCTCGGCGCTCATCTGCGCAAAACGGTCGACGATGATCTGGCGCAGCACGTCGCGGTTTTCCGAACGCTTGAAGTTGGCCGAGAAACGCTCGTCTGTGGCCAATTCCGGGGTGAGCAACACCTTGTCGCAGAACGCCGCCCACTCGCGCTCGTTCTGCAACCCGAGCATCACCGTGCCGCCGTCGCCGGTGGGAAACGGCCCGTAGGGGTAGATCGTCGAATGCGCCGCACCCGCGCGCGGTGGCTGGGGCGCGCCGTCGAACGCGTAATACATCGGGTAGCCCATCCACTCCACCAGGCTTTCCAGCATGCTGACGTCGATGCGACTGCCCTGCCCGGTCTTGCCCCGCAGCAGCAGCGCCGAGAGGATGCCGCTGTAGGCGTACATCCCGGCGGAGATATCGGCGATGGAGCAGCCGGCCTTGGCCATCTGGTCTTCACCCGGGCCACCGGTGACCGAGAGAAAGCCGCCTTCGCTCTGGATCAGCAGGTCGTAGGCCTTTTTCTTTTCATACGGGCCACCCTCGCCATAGCCGGAGATGTCGCAGACGATCAGCCGCGGGAAGCGCTCATGCAGCGCCTCGAATGACAAACCCATGCGCGCGGCCGCGCCCGGTGCGAGGTTCTGCACCAGCACATCGGCATCGGCCAGCAGGGTTTCCAGGATGTCCCCGGCATCGTCGTGCTTGAGGTCCAGGGTCAGGCTTTCCTTGGAACGGTTGGTCCACACGAAATGCGAGGCCAGGCCGCGCACGCGCTCGTCATAGCCCCGGGCAAAGTCGCCCGCCCCGGGACGTTCGATCTTGATCACCCGCGCGCCCAGGTCGGCCAACTGGCGGGTGCAGAACGGTGCGGCAATCGCGTGTTCCAGGCTGACAACGGTGATGCCGTCCAGCGGTCGTTGATTAGCGGTCATGACAGTTCCTTAAAGCCAGTGAGCCAGGGACGCGGCGTTGCGCAGGTCCCAGACCTTTTCGATCAGCCCGGTGGTTTGCGCGGGTGTGCGGGCACCGCTGAATTGAGTCAGGCGCTGGAACTTGTCGGCCAGCTCCAAGCGGTTCAGGGTGTTGCCCGGGTCGCCCTTGGGTTCGTCGATGGCGCCGTGCAGGGTGCGACCATCGGCGGTGGTCACGATCACCCGGCCCAGCCAGCGCTGCGGATAGGCACCGTCGACTTCGGCGTCGAGGGTCATGGAGACCTTGTCGCGAAACGCCGCCACGTCCCCGTCGCTCAGCGCCAGCTCGTGAAACTCGGTCAGCCCGGCCTTGCCATGCACGGCAATCAACCCCAGCACGGTGCCCATGGAAAACTTGGCCTGGTGCACGGTCTGCGGCAGCGTCACCCGGCCCAACACGTCGATGGCGCCTTGGTGAACGCGGGTTTCCACATGGGCGATCTGCTCATGGCCCAGCCCTTCGCGCTGCATCAGATCCAGCAGCGCATCGGCGGCCGGATGGGTGTGGCGGCATGAAGCATGGAACTTGAACGACGTTTCCAGCAGCGCCCAGCGGCTGCCGAGGCGATCGGACAATTTGCCTGGGTCGGCGTCGGTGGACATGCCCGCCGCCATCCCCTGATCGCCTTCCAGAATATTGCGCGCACCGGTCAGCCCGTCCGCTGTCAGATACGCCGCCAGCAAACCATCGGCAGCGGCCTTGGCAGTGTGCAGTTGCTTAGAGTCGGCGGCGTCCCGCAGGAACTCCCACAGCCCGGCCGCCTGAGTGCCGGCACTGCCCAGCAGGTTGATGAATTGCTCTTGGTTGAAGTCGAGCAATTTGCCCACGGCCACCGCCGCCGCGAGGGTGCCGACGGTGGCCGTGGTGTGGAAGATCCGGTAGTGGGAGCGGCCCATGAATTCGCCGATGCGAATCCCGGCTTCGTAGCCGGCCACCGAGGCCAGCAGCAGTTCGCGACCGGACTTGCCCAGGTCTTGCGCCGCCGCCAATGCCGCCGGAAACACCACGGTCGCCGGGTGCAATACCGAGCTGTTGTGCAGGTCATCCTGCTCCACCAGGTGCGACGACGCGCCATTCACCAGCGCGGCGAAATAGGCACTGCTGCTGCCGCCGTTGACGATGATCTGCGCCGGGCCATCAGCCGGGCCCATCCTGCGGGCATAACGTTCGAACAGCGGGATCGGATGCGCGCCCTTGCTGGCCAGCGCCGAGGCGAGCCAGTCGAGGAACAGGTCTTCGGTGCGGGCGAGTACGGCATCCGGCAATTGTGCGTAATTCAACTCGGCGAGGAACCGACACAGCGCTTGGGTATGGCTCATGGTCGGGCCCTCAGAAGCTGCGTGGCAGTTCGAGCAGATGCTCGGCCACGTAGGACAGGATCAGGTTGGTGGAGATCGGCGCAACCTGGTACAGGCGGGTTTCGCGGAACTTGCGCTCCACGTCGTATTCGCAGGCAAACCCGAAGCCGCCGTGGGTTTGCAGGCAGGCGTTGGCCGCCTCCCAGGAAGCCTTGGCCGCGAGGTACTTGGCCATGTTCGCGCTGGCCCCGGCATTGGCGCCGCTGTCGTATTCCTCACAGGCACGCCAGCGCATCAAGTCGGCCGCTTCGATCTCGATATGGGCTTCGGCAATCGGGAACTGCACGCCCTGGTTCTGTCCGATGGGCCGACCAAATACCACGCGGTCGCGGGCATAGGCGCTGGCTTTCTCGATAAACCAGCGGCCATCGCCGATGCACTCGGCGGCAATCAGCGTCCGCTCGGCATTCAAGCCGTCGAGGATGTAGCGAAAGCCCTTGCCCTCCTCGCCAATCAGGCTGTCCAGCGGCAATTCCAGGTTGTCGAAGAACAGTTCGTTGGTCTCGTGGTTGACCATGTTGGCGATGGGCTGCACGGTCAGGCCGTTGCCGATGGCTTCCCGCAAGTCCACCAGGAAGATCGACATGCCTTCGGATTTTTTCTTCACCTCGGCCAACGGCGTGGTGCGGGCCAGCAGGATCATCAGGTCGGAATGCTGCACCCGCGAGATCCAGACTTTCTGGCCGTTGATCACGTACTTGTCGCCGCGCTTGACTGCGGTGGTCTTGATTTTGGTGGTGTCAGTGCCGGTGGTGGGCTCGGTCACGGCCATCGACTGCAGGCGCAATTCGCCGCTGGCGAGCTTGGGCAGGTAGAAGCGTTTCTGTGCTTCGCTGCCGTGACGCAGCAAGGTGAACATGTTGTACATCTGGCCGTGGACGGTGCCGGAGTTGCCGCCGCAGCGGTTCACTTCTTCCAGAATCACCGAGGCTTCCGCCAGCCCCAGGCCGGAGCCACCGTATTCTTCGGGGATCATTGCCGACAGCCAGCCGGCGTCGGTCAGGGCTTTGACGAAGGCTTCCGGGAAGCCCTTTTCTTCATCGACCTTGCGCCAGTAGGCGGCGTCGAATTCGGCGCAGAGTGCGCGCACGCCTTCGCGGATGGCATTCAGTTCTTCGTTGTCATTCGGGTTCATTAACGGCTCTCCGCCTGTTGTTCTTGGAGGTTTATTCGAAATGCAGTTCGGCGCGCTGGGCCAGGCCGTCGGCGTTGCCCGCCCACAGTTCCGCGACGCCCGGCGCGGTGATGTGCCCGCCCACTTCAAAGGCTTGCGGGGCAATCAACGGACGCACGCCGCGATACGAGAAACGGCGCAACGTGGCCGCGGGGTTGGCGCGGCAAAATGCGCGCAGGCTCAAGGTGGCGATCAGCGGACCGTGCACCACCAGCCCCGAATAACCTTCGGTGCCGGTGACATAGGGGTAGTCGTAGTGAATGCGGTGGCCGTTGAAGGTCACGGCGCTGTAGCGGAACAACAGGGTTGGCGTCGGGTCGACCGCTTCACGCCAGGCGCCTTCGGGGAGCGCGTCACCACTGCCCTGCTTGGGCGGCGTGGGTTCGCGGTAGACGATGTCCTGTTCTTCGCGCAGGGCCAGGCGGCCGTCCTGGGAATAGTCGTGGCGCACGGTGACGAACAACAACGAGCCGGTGCGACCGGTTTTTTCTTCCACCCGGGTGATGGTCGAAACGCGGGTGGCGGCCTCACCGGCACGCAATGCATGGAAGAACTCGATACGCCCGCCGGCCCACATGCGGTTGCGATTATCGGCCGGCGGCAGGAAGCCGCCACGGGCCGGATGACCGTCACCGCCCAGGGCGGACTCGGGCAGCGGGTCCTGGAAGAAGCACCATTGCCACAAGGGCGGAACCGGCTCGCCATCTGCCGGTGCCGCTTCGCCAAAGGTGGCGGCGATGCGTTTGAGCAGGTTGTGGCTCAAGTGGTCGTGGGCTGTTTCGCTACGGCCGATCCAGTCTGTGGCGCTCATCAGGTGCATGTCCTCGGGCAGGGAATCTGAACCGGATCATGCTGGGCCCTGGCCGTTCTGAGAATTTGCATTTCAATAAAGCAGCGTTCGGCTATGCTGAATGCCATCGCCCATAAAAAGATCTCAAGAACCCGGATGATCAATGTGGGAGCTGGCTTGCCTGCTCCCACATGGGTTCTTCGTCGCTGCCCCGGAGCCTTGCATGCACTTTGATCTGGCTGACTTACGCCTGTTTATCCATATCGCCGAATCCCCCAGCCTGACCCAGGGCGCCAAGCGCGCGTTCCTTTCGCCGGCCGCCGCCAGTGCGCGGATAAAGGCCCTGGAAGGCCAGCTCGACACCCGCCTGTTGTACCGCGACAGCCGTGGTGTGGAAATTACCCCGGCGGGCGAACGGCTGCTGCACCATGCGCGGCTGATCATGCGCCAGGTGGATTACCTGAAAAGCGAGTTCACCCAATACGGCATCGACTCGGCCGGGCATATCCGCATTTTTGCCAACACCACCGCCGTGACCGAATTTCTCCCGGAGGTGCTGGCCGGCTTCCTGTCCCAGCGCCCCGGCGTGACGGTGGACCTGCAGGAGCGGCTGTCGCGGGATATCGTGCGGGGCGTGCTAGATGGCACCAGCGACATGGGCATCATCGCCGGGCCTGTGGAAGCGTCGGGTTTGCAGGTGCTGCACTTCAGCACCGACCACCTGGTGCTGACGGTACCGGAGGGGCATCCACTGGCGGGCCTGCCTTCGGTGACGCTGGAGCAAACCCTGGCTTATCAGCATATCGGCTTGCATGACGGCAGCACGTTGCTGAGTTTCCTGCGTGAGCATGTGGAGCGGCTGGGCAAGCACTTGTCGTTGCGCATTCAAATGTCGAGCTTCGAGGCGATCTGCCGGATGGTTGAGGCGGGCGTGGGGATCGGCATCATTCCCGAGTCGGCCGCCGTGCGGCACAGCCGGACCATGCAACTGGTGACGGTGAAGCTGGATGAAGTTTGGGCAGTGCGCGAGCGCAGTATTCTGGTGCGGGAACTGGAGGCGTTGCCGGGGACGATTCGGGCGTTGATCGCGACCTTGATGCCCGAGATGGAACCGCCACGGTTGCCGGGCGCCTAAGCTAAGGTTGCCCTTTTGCGAAGGAGATCTGGTCATGCAGCTTGAAGGTTCCTGCCATTGCGGCGCGGTTTCGTTCAGTCTTGAGAGTGCGCATCCCTACCCTTATCAGCGGTGTTATTGCTCGATTTGTCGCAAGACCCAGGGGGGTGGCGGGTATGCGATCAACCTTGGGGGGGATGCCAGGAGCCTCAAGGTGCGGGGGCGCAAGTTGATTTCGATTTATCACGCGCGGATGAAAGAGCCGGGGGATAGCCGGGCGCATGCGAGTACGGCTGAGCGGCATTTTTGTTCGCAGTGTGGGTCGGGGTTGTGGTTGTTCAGTCCGCAGTGGCCGGAGTTGATTCATCCGTTTGCTTCGGCGATTGATACGCCGTTGCCGGTGCCGCCGGAGCATACGCATTTGATGCTGGGGTCGAAGGCGCCGTGGGTTGAGGTGAGTGTTCGCGCGGGGGACCTGGAGTTTGAGGAGTATCCAGAGGAGTCGATTGCCGAGTGGCATGAGCGGTTGGGGCTGGGTTGATTGATTAAGTGAGTGAGTGAGTGAATATCCGTTATTTGGGTGATGGCTGAGATTGGTTCC